>DATEGX010000094.1:0-37902 GCA_035279875.1 Binataceae bacterium (SeqCode) | reverse complement strand
GGCCGGGGCGGATATCGTGCACCGTCAGGTCGAAGCCCGCCCGGGCCAGATTCACCGCTATCGGCTTGCCTTGCTCCCCAAGCCCAATGAAGCCAACTTTCATGCGAGATATGTTCTACGACTCGAAGCTATTAGCATTAGAATATCTTATGCCGCGAGTGATTTGGCGACCGGCCACCTCCGCCGACCGTAGGAAGAGCCGTGCAATTGCTTATCGAGCATGAAAATAGCGGCCTCCCGCTGCCAACAGTCTGTGTCTCTCGTGGCGGCGTGGTTGCGCGCCGCAAAATCAGCCTTGAACCAAGACGATTGAGCAACGATTGTGCTACAAGCTATACGAAAGCGCGCAAAGTATTGGAAACGAGGACGGGGCTATGAAATACGACGTTATCTCTGCCGATTGCCATATCGATTTGATCTGGCTGCCGCCGGACCTGTTCACTTCCAATGCGCGGGCCGATTTCAAGGACCGGATGCCCTACGTCGTCGAAAGCAGCAAGGGCCACCGATGGGTTTCCAAGAACGGTGGCAATTTCGGCCTGATGAACGGGATGGGTTCGGCTGGCCGCGAGTACGTTCCAGGCGAAATCCATCGCTCCGACCGGATGGCTTCGACCGGGCTTTATGACGACGGACGCAAGGGTATTCGGCGCTTGAGCGACCCGGAGTTGCGCCTCAAGGATCAGGAGCGCGACGGCGTCCAAGCCGAGGTCCTGTACGGCATCCTGGGCGCCAGCATGCGGCTCAAGGATGATGAGGCCGCGACCGAAATGCTCCGAATTTATAACGATTGGCTTGCGAGCT
This sequence comes from Binataceae bacterium (SeqCode), assembly GCA_035279875.1. GTDB lineage: Bacteria > Desulfobacterota > Binatia > Binatales > Binataceae > JAMXLL01. Next base: position 37,098 of record DATEGX010000094.1, on the reverse strand, counting down.
TTTGTCGCGCCCATCCTGACCGCTATGCGGGCTTGGCGTGCATCCCCAGCCACGATATCGACGCGGCCGTGGCCGAAGTCAGGCACGTAGCGAAAAGTGGTTCTATTCGCGGTCTTGAGATTGCCAACCGCGTAGGCATGAAACCGCTCTACGAAACGTGGTGGAACCCGCTATGGGACGCGGTGGCTGAAAGCGGCTTACCCGTGCATCTGCATACGATTGGCGGCGGCTTGCCGGATTTCAACAAACTCGAACCGAAGGTGATGCGCGCCGCCTTCGCTACGGCGATCACGAGCTTCCAGATGTACATGGCGGTGCCGCTGATGTCGATCATCTTTGCCGGCGTTCTCGAGCATCATCCTCAGATCAGGATTGTAATAGGCGAAAGTGGCATCGGCTGGATTCCTTACATCCTGGACCATATGGACCTCGAATGGGAAGACCAGTTCAAGGACCTCGACCTCAAGATGAAGCCGAGCGACTATTGGCATCGCCAGTGCTACGCGACCTATCAGAGCGATCGTATCGGCATCAAGATGCTCGACGAAATCGGCGAGGACAACATCATGTGGGGCTCGGATTTCCCGCATCCCGATGGGATCTGGCCCGATTCGCAGGAGTATATTCAGCGCGAACTGGGTCATTTGCCGGAGAGCGCCCGCCGCAAGGTGATTTGCGAAAACGCCGGCAAGCTTTACGGCTTCCTGCCTGGTTAGCAGGCAATGCGAATGGCTAACCGGCGCGGTCTATTGAGTCGGCTGCGATAGGCGGCGCTAACCGCGCATCATGAACCCCACATCACTGAAAACAGCCAGACTGGAGTATTCGAGCCCGCTCCTCTCTTTACGAGCGTAAAGGTGTAATTCAACTTATAAGTATGGTTTGTATCCGTCCATATCGCACCGTCGGAGATGGTCGCCGATACTGGATCACCCGTAGGGTTGAATTGCGGATTGGGCGTCATCGTATTCGGTTGGAAATTTGGGTTGTCTGCGAACTGCTCCTTGAAATATGCCCGGACGGCGTGCTTCGGATGGTATGCCAGCTTGCCGCTTATAGAATAAACTGTGGCTTCCTGGTCCATGTAGGACATCAGGTTAGTCAACTCGTGGTCATTGAACGCGTTGACAGCGGCCTGGAAAACGCTCTGGACATCATCTATGTCAGCCATCGAATTCCCCCCCCAAGAGTTTTTGACTCCATTAGCCTGAGATTGCAGCCAAAAAACAAGAGCGGGGCCTTGAAAGCCCCGCTCTTTTCATTCGATTTACGCTTTTGTTACGCCGAGGCCGACGGTTGGGCCATTTGCGATGCCTGCGCGGGGGCATTCAGCGCTCCGCAGGCATACTGCAGCCACTTGGTGCTCGACAACTCGTCCTCATAGAAAAGCTTGAGCATTTCCTTGGTTTCGAGGTCGTGCTGGATCATCTCGGCGAATTCGAGAATCGGCTTGGTCGCAGCGGCCGGATCCGGCACCAATTTGTTGAACTGCAGGAGCTTTTCGTTATCCGCCATGCTGCCCGACACGCATTCAGAGAACTTGCGGCTATCCTCGCTGACTTCCGCGCGGCATTCGGCGCCAAGTGCCTTCATGCGCTTTTCGAACATGCGGCCATGATAGCTCTCGCGCTCGGCGATCATCCGCAATCCGCTGCGTACGCACTCGGTGGTGCATACGTTCGCCCAATTTTCGAAGGCCACACCGGCATTGGCCTCGGCCACCCGCGCGCGGTCGAGAAAAGCGACAATCGCCTCGCGTTCGTTCGCGTACGTCTTGCCGAATGCGCGAAAACCACCTGAACCGTTAGCGCTTCCGTTCGCGCCGCCCTCAAGGCTAGCCATTTCCTGCTCGAAGGTTTGCTCGGTAATGATGCCCGCGCGATAGGCGCGCAAGAGCTGCTTGAACTCGAAGTCACGGTTCATGGTCGTCTCTCCTCTTGGGGCCGCAATGGCCGTTTTTTTCCCGGTGCTACTCTAACAGCAGGTGCCTAACATAAGGCCGGTTGCACAAACGTGTCAATCCGACAAAATAGCCGCGAAATCATGCCATGAGAGGCCCCGGCACGGCAGAAACTCGATGGAGTAGGGGGGTGCCCCACCAATGGCGCGACGTGTGAATTACGACGAAATCGCTCCGATCTTCGACGCTCGCTACGCTTCGGGTGCGTACAACGACCTCCTGCGGGCATTGCGCGGGCTGGTTGCGGCACGGCGACCCGGACGTGCGCTCGAAGTGGGATGCGGCACCGGCTACTGGCTCGAAGCGATACGCGATCTGGTGCCGGGAGTGATCGGGCTAGACTACTCGCTCGAAATGTTGCGGCGCGCCCGTCAGAAACCGGAGGCGGGCGGATTGGTTCGTGGCACTGCTGAAATCCTGCCCTTTCGCGGCGCTGCTTTCGACCTGGTCTTTTGCGTAAACGCCCTGCACCATTTCGGCGAAATTGAGAGCTTCATCAAAGAGGCGCGGCGGCTGCTCAGAGCCGGCGGAGTCCTGGCCATCATCGGCATGGACCCGCATCACGGACGTGACTCGTGGTGCGTCTACGACTATTTCCCCGAGACCAAGGCGACTGACCTCCGCCGTTACCCCTCGTCAGGTCAGATCGCCGACACGATGCTGCGAGCGGGGTTCGATGGGGTCGAATCCCGCATGGACGGCCGTTTCGGCGATAGTCGCGTAGGCCTCGACGTGTTCAATGATCCGGAGTTGCGGCGAAACGGATGCTCGCAGATGACCTTGCTGAGCGACGCGGAGTACGCCGAGGGCATCGAGCGCATAAATGCGGCATTGCGCGATGCGCCCGGCGGCGTACCGCCAGTCTTTAAGAACGAGATCGCAGTGATGCTGCATTGCGGGCACGTGGCTGCGCCGCGCTGACCACTGCTTCGCTTAGAACTTATCCTTTAGCTCGCGCGCCTTGGCGAAGATCGACACCGCGTCATCGCCGATGTTCGGGGCAATTTTCTTCAAGCTGGCGCGCAATTCGGCGCTGTCGGTGCGCAGGAACGGATTGAACAGTTTTTCGTCTCCGATAGTCGAGGGAATCGTATACTTGCCGTCGGCGCGGGTCTTTCGTGCCCATTCGTATTTGGCCTTCAGCGCCGGATTGCTGGGCTCGAGCGTGAGCGCGAAGCGCAGGTTCTTTTCGGTGTATTCATGACCGCAGTAAACGTGGGTGTCGTCGGGCAGCGCGTTCAGCTTTGCCAGCGAATCGACCATGGTCTGGGCCTTGCCTTCGAAAACCCGGCCGCATCCGGCGATGAACAACGTATCGCCGGTAAAGACCGCCTTGAGCTCTGGAAAATAGTAAGCGATGTGGCCGTTGGTATGCGCCGGGATTCCGATTACCCGGCCCCGGAGGGCTCCGATTTCCACGGTGCCGCCGTCGTCGACCGGATGAGTCTGTGCAGGTATCCGTCCGCCCTCGGCGCGCGCGCCATACACCCGCAGAGAGGGCAGCGCGCGGACCAGGTCTTCATTACCGCCGACATGGTCGAAGTGGTAATGGGTCGGCAACACCGCAACCAGCTTGAGTCGGAGACGGTTGACCTCGGCCAGCACCTTCTCGGCCTCGGCGCAATCGACCACGCCGCACTGAGAGCTCGCGTCGTCGACGATCAGATACGCGTAGTTATCCGAAAGTTGAGGGACCGGAATTATCGCCATGAGATTTCTCCGCCGGACCCGCGCTCGAGACGCGGGCAATTCTACAGGCCAACCACATTGTAGCCCATATCGACATAAACTGTCTGACCCGTGACCCCGCTGCCGAGTTCGCTGAGCAGCGCCGCCGCCATCCGGCCGGCTTCCTCCGGCTTCATCGCGCGTCCGAGCGGTGAACGCTGCTCGACCTCGTGCGCCATGTCGTGGAAGCCGTGGATCGCCGCCGATGCGAGCGTGCGGGCTGGCGCGGCACTGAGCGCGTTGACGCGGATATTCTTGGGACCGAGGTCGAGGGCGAGGTAACGGACGCAGGCTTCGAGCGCGGCCTTCGCCACGCCCATAACATTGTAGTTAGGTATCGCGCGGACCGCGCCGAGGTAGGTCATCGCGACGATCGAGCCGCCTCCGCGCGCTTCCATCAAGGGCTCCGCGGCCCGCGTCAGCGCAACCAGCGAATAGGCGCTGATATCCAGGGCGCGCCCGAAATTGGCGCGGCTGACGTTGAGAAAACGGCCGCGCAGGTCCTCGCGCTCGGCGAACGCGACCGCATGCACCATCATGTCGAGCCCGCCCCACAGCTCCTTGAGCTTGCCGAAAACCGAAGCGATGTGACCATCGTCCGCGACGTCAAGCTCACCGATTACGGTGGCGCCAATTTGCGCCGCGAGCGGCCGCACACGCTTTTCCAGCACCTCGCCCTGGAAGGTCAGAGCAAGCTCGGCGCCTTGCGCGCGCAACTCCTGCGCGATCGACCATGCCAGGCTCTTGTCATTGGCGACGCCGACTATCAGCGCGCGCTTGCCGTCCGCAATTCCCATTCCGATGGGCTCCTCGTTGCTGCCTGAACGCAATCCGCGGCGAAGGAGACCTTCGGCCTGCGGGGTTTCATGTCTAACTGCGCCCGCCTGGCCGGGCAAGCCGCGCGATCGGAGTGCGAATTTTCCGCGCTAGCGCCGCAGCTCGTAAAGCACCGAAAATGCGTCCTTGACCGGCAGCCGCTGGAAGCGGTTGAATCCGGCCCCGTGCGCGAGTTCGCGCGCCTTGTCCTCACCCATCAGCGCTCCGATACCCGCGCCGCCATGTGCCAGCGAGACCGTCATGCAGTAGAGCGTGCTGGCCGCGTACATCATCCGGCCCATCGGGCTGATGTTGTCCTCGAGCTTGTTCGAGACGTTGACCTCGACCATCAGGCAGGTGCCGTCGGGCTTGAGCGCGCCGCGAATCGATTTCAGCAGACCGGAGGGATCGACCGAGTCGTGCACCACGTCGAACACCGAGATGAAGTCGAAACGTTCGGCTGGGAGCCTGGTGCAGTCCACCGCGTCGAAGGTTATCCGCTCGCCGACCCCGGCCGCTTGGGCGTTGGTGCGCGCGCGTTCGACTGAGCCAGCATGAGCATCGTAGCCGTGCACCTGCGCCTTGGGAAATGCGCTCGCAATCGTGATCGCAGCGCGGCCGCTCCCGCATCCCACGTCAAGGCAGGCGCCGCCGTTGTTGAGCGCCTCGACCACCTGCGGCATGGCTGGAAGCCATTTCCGCACCAGGCTATGGCGATACATCGGGGCCGAGCCGCGTTCGATCGCCTCGAACACTTCGGGCGGGTATTCGCTCTGCGGCAGGCCCTTCCCGGTGCGGAACGAATCGAGCAACTTGGTCGCCATCCCGACCTCTGGCACCACCATCTGCATGAACCCGCCCATAAAGAACGGCGAATCATCGTTGGCAAGGATCATCGCGTGCTCGGGGGTCATCGAATAACGCTTGGTTGCGGGATCGTACTCGATATACTTCGCCGCGGTCATCGCGCCGAGCCATTCGCGCAGATAACGCTCGTTCAGCCCGGAGCGGGCAGCGAGTTCCGCGCTGGTGACCGCGCCGGCTTCCGCCAGCGACTTGAAGATGCCCAGGCGGTCGCCGATATAGGTCAGCGCCCCCTGCATCGCGGCGCCCAGGTCGTTCATCATCAACCCGGCGAAGCCCTTCACTTTGCCCCAATCGATCGCGCTTGTTTGCTCGGCCATGGTCGTCAATCCTTTGCGGGCGCGAGGCCCGTTTATTGTTCTAGGTCGGGCGTTGGCCCGCACGCTTATCCACCAAGCTTGCCGCGGGCATAGTCTTCCACCTAGCAGATTTTCCGGCGCCGCGGCTACTTGGCAGATTTGGCAAAATCGGCGAACAGCTCCTGCTGAACCGGCGCCGCATTTTCGACGCGCTCGAGCTCTTCGGGATCGAACAGGCCTTCTCGTTCGGCGAAGGGGCGGAATTTTTCGTAGAGGTCGGCCAGCTTGGCCTGGTAGTACCAGATGTTCTCGTCGGGCCGGGCGGTTTTGTACTCGGCAGCCAACTTTGCCGCAGCGGCGACTCGCACGTTGGCGCCGCGCCCCGTCACGTAGTACGAGATCTGGTCCCCGCTCAGGTACGGCCGCTCGGCCTTGAGCGCAAGTTCATAGGCGGCCGCGATATTACGCCGCCTGCCGCCGAGCTTTTCACGGTAGGTCTCGGGAGAATCCTGCAGCGTCTCGGTTTTCATCAGGTCAGCGATGCCGAATTCGTGACGTTCGAGACGGCTGCGGTATTCCTGGTGGAGTTCTGTGATTGCCTCGCGCCGGCCGCTCAGCAGCAAGCCGAACATCTCCTCCATGAAGCGGCGCTGGAACCGTTCGAGCCCGCGCGACTTGAGTCCCGAGCCGCGAATCGTCACTTCGCCCTGCTGGTCGAGCAGCACGTAGTTCTTCATCTTGTAGCTGAACATCGCGGGGTAGTAACCGTCGATTTCGAGGCGGATGCCAGGCGGCATCGAAGCACCGATTCGCTCTATCAGCACGCGCGCGGCATCTTCGTCCGAAGGCGGGAAGGGCGCAACGAAGTAAATTCCGTCGGTGTCGACCTCGATCACCTGGGCCCCGCGCTCCTCGAGTTCGGCGATTGCCCGCTGGATTAGCTCACGGCCGCGGCGCGTGACGGTGTTTGCCTGCGCGAAATCATTGAAATGTCCCAGCGAAAAACCCAGGTAGCCGTAAAACGAGTTGATCAGAATTTTGAAGGTCTGCTGCAGCGCCTCGAGGTTACGCCGCTCGATGCCTTCCAGTTCGCGCACCGCCGCCTTGGCTGCGACCCGGAAACTACGCAAATCCGCAAGCATGCGCAGGAAAACTCCAAGCCGGTCGTTGGCCGGTTGATGCCCGCCCTCGAGCATCAGCGACGGATAAAGCGAAGTTACGTCGCAATGGAGTACGTTGCGGGCCACCCCGCAGCGGCGCACTTCGGTGTAACCCCCAGCCACTTCGCTGGGCTCGTTCGGCAAGGGAATTGAATGGTCGGCGGCCAGATAGGCGCGCATCAGCAGCGCGTCGATCTTCGTGGCATTGCCGCGCAAAACCGTGTTCTGGTAGGAGTACGGAAAGATCTGCGCCTGGACGAAATAACTCGGCGACAGCATTTCCGCCAGCGCTCCCGCCTCGCGCGCATCGTCAAGCGCGTAAGCAAACAAATCATCGGCGCGCCGGTCAAAATATTCGCTTACGCGCGAGGCATCGAGATAAACCCGGCCTGGCCGCGCGACCCCGAAATGCTGCGCCAGATGCTTCAGCCCGAAGCCCTCGAGCTCCCGGCTGGCGATATCGTAATGCTGCGCCAGCATCCAGGTGTCGACGATACTGCGGCCGTAGATATCGTAACGGCGATACGCAATCACCCGTTCGGCAATCTGCATCCGCGAGGCACGCGCGCGCAGTCCCGAGCCGTCGCGCCCCAGTGCCAGCGCCACGCGATGACGCGCGGACCGAGCCTCGAGGTATTCAAGGTCGAAGCGGAACAGATTGTGCCCTTCGATCACGTCTGGATCGCGCTCGCGGATGAGCCGTACCATCTCGGCCAGCATCGTGCGCTCGTCCATCTCACGGCCGGACAATACCCGCTCGAAGCCGTCACTATCGGTCAGCGCGATCGCGATAATCCGGTCACCGGCGCGCGCCGCCGACGGAAACTCGAAGCCCTCGCTGATGTAGGTCTCGATATCGAGTTGCAGCCGGCGAAGGTCGCCGAACTGCATTCCCATGAAGTAGGTGGTGCCGGTCAGCATCAGGTATTGCTCGACCGGATCGGCAAGTATCAGGTATGGGGCATCAGGTGCGCCAGGGGCTTTGCCGCTAACGTGCCGCAGATGGCGCCGCGCGGCATCCAAGGCGTCGAGCGAATCGAAGCGGACGAGGTAACGCAGCGGGAAATCGCCTCGCAACTCGGCGACGAGGTGGGCGGCGCGGAGCCCCCGCAGTAATTCACGATCGAAAACCAGGGCGAACAGCGCGAGCGGGCGCCGTTCGCACTTGAGGTCACCTTGGACCCGCCGGAAGACTTCGACCTGGTTGCGGCCGGCGATTTCGACTGCAATTACGCCCGCACTGGCCGGATCGCCGAACAGTAACCGGTTACCATAAAACTGGGCGCAGATTTCCTCGTATCGGTTCATAGCCGCGATGCCAACGCATCGAATTGTCGTCCGAAGCGTTGCGGCTCACAACCTACCCCGACGAGGAACCCGCAGCGCAAGGTAAAGCGCAGAATCGGACAAACTTAAATCCGAGCCCGTGGCCGGCCTAAAGTGGCGGCTGGACATGGCCAAAAACACCGACCACAATTTGCTGGGCCGCAACGCTTTCGATATTGGACCAGCTTCATATTTGGGCTTACCGCCGACATGCTTAATTGGTCGGAGTCTCTTGGTGAATGAAACAAAGGTGAGCGAATTTTTTGGGCGGCTGAAGAGTAATTTTTTTCGTCACCACGGAGTAGCACTTACAGTCTGTGGACTGATTCTGACGTTGGTTGTCGGTCTCCCAGGCTTGTTTAGCAGGGTGTCGATAGCTGTAGATACGAAGTTTCTGGAGCCGTGGGAATTTTTGCCGTCGGGTGATCCAGCTTGGATGTCCGTTCCGAAGCGGTTCATTCTGAAAAATGAAGGCCCATTAAGTTTGAACGACGTTGAGGCGATCTGTGATCTGGAGCAGGTGGAGTATCCAAACCATGTGTCCTTAAGCAATTTCGGCTTTGTGGGACCTCAACGTCAGCAACTAGGAACGCTGGGACCGAGCGATACTTCTACAGTGGAATGCAAAAGCGTCGAGGAATATGTTTTTTCGCAGTCACCACCGATGAAGGCTTGGATAGGTGTGACGGTGACGTTCCGCGCCAATTGGTCCCCGTTCCATTCGCAGCATACTCAAACGTTTTTGTGCGGTGGACCTTGCCCTACCGACACATGCTGTCCGGCCCCAATGTTCGCTCCATCACCGAAGTAGAGAGCCGATGGGGTCACCTGCTTCCAGTGGAGTTAGTCAAATATCCACGAAAGCCCCTAACGTAGGATTCATACCGACGCCCATGGCTTCTCGCATTTGTGATTCATAGCCGCGCGGCTTCTTGGAGAAACAGGAATGCGATGATTTTCAGCATTATCGATAACCATAGGATGCATAAGTTATAGACAGCATAATCTAGACAAATACGTCGAATGGCCCGCTTTTCACAGTCTTCCGGCTCTCGAAGGGCTACAACGAAATAATTAGGGAACCACCGGCACGGGTTTTGGATTGATCTAAGCGAGTGTTCGTCAATGTGACGGCTGTTTCAGATTTTGCCCCAAAATCGGTTCCGATTCCGGCCACGAGCCCCACTCCTTCTCCCCGATGAAACCGGTGGGTTGCAAAATCGTTGTTATAATAGTGTAAGGAGAGAAGCGCCCCGAGAGGATTCGAAGGAAGCTCCTTGACTTAATTCTAGCGGTTTCCTAGTTTATGGTGCTTTGCACACTTTTCTTGAGCCGGATTATCCGGCTTTGATCCGTGTCCTGACGCGGCGCACAACGGTTTGATCTTCGGCCGAGTGCCAGTGTGGTGTATCGGTATGGCCTCCGCGCCAACCGAATCGGAAGCTTTAGAAGCATGAAGCAAAAGTACGAAGGGAAAGACTTACAGAGTCTCGTCGATCTTGGCCGTGAGCAGGGTTATCTGACGTTCGATCAGGTCAACGATTTCCTGCCACAGGACGTGACCTCGCCAACTGACCTGCGCTCCGCGTTGGAAAGCTTCGAGGACATGGACATCAAGGTCCTCGACGACGTTCCTTCCGACGGCGTTGATACGGAATTAGAGGCCGAAGTCAAAGAGGAATCCGAGGAAGTCCCCGAGCCGGCAGCGGCGGCGGATACCCTCAGCGAGTCCTCCGACCCGGTTCGCCTTTATCTCAAAGAAATGGGCAACTTCCAGCTCCTTTCGCGCGAGCAAGAGGTGGAAATTGCCAAACGTATCGAGGCTGGCGAAAACGAAGTTGAGGACGAGGTCCTGCGTTCGCCGGTTACCCTGAATTTCGTCATCCAGATGGGCACCGCGGTGGAAGCCGGCGAGGCCGATCTTCGCGACATTTTCGAGGAGAACGAGGAGCCTAACGATTCGGAAGAGGAGCGCGGCCCGGAAGCCAACGAGAAACAGCTCAAAAAACTCCTGACCGCAACCAAAAAGCTGGAGTCGCTGCGGGGCAAGCTCGAAGAAATCGAAGACAAGCTCAAGGATCGGCCCAAGCCGCCGACCAAGGCGAAGCTCGATAAGCTCTATCTGCGCTGCAAGGAGGGGGTAAAGCGCGAGCTGCATCGCCTCGAGTTGTCGCATCATCTGCAGGAGGCGGTGATCGGTGAGATGCGCCGGATGCTGCGGGAGGCGCGCGAGGCCCAGGCGCTCATCCAGCGTTATGAGCAGGCCACCGGCCGCACCAAGACCCAACTGTTGCGTGAGGCGGGCGAGGCCGAAGACCGCCGTCATTTGCTCAAGGTCAACGGCACTCGCGAGAACCTGCTTGATATCGCCGCGCGCATCAAGGAGGCGCAAAAGAACACCCGCGAGATCGAGCGGCGGGTTAAGGCGCCGACCGACGAGTTCGCCCAGTCGCTCGAAGTTATCGCGGCGGGCCAGGACAAGAGCCGCCGGGCAAAAAAGGAGCTGACCGAGGCCAATCTGCGCCTCGTGGTCAGCCTGGCCAAGCGCTACACCAACCGCGGGCTCGGCTTCCTCGACCTGATCCAGGAAGGCAATATCGGCCTGATGCGGGCGGTCGACAAATTCGAGTACCAGCGCGGTTACAAGTTCTCGACCTACGCGACATGGTGGATCCGGCAGTCGATGTCGCGCGCGATCGCCGACCAGGGCCGCACCATCCGCATTCCGGTTCACATGGTCGAGACCATCAACAAGCTGCTGCGCGTGACCCGGCTACTGGTCCAGCGTCTCGGCCGCGAGCCTGGCCCGGAGGAGATCGCTGAGCAGATGGAGATGCCGCTGGACAAGGTCCAGAAGGTGCTCAAGATCGTCAAGGAGCCGATTTCGCTCGAGACTCCAATCGGCGACGAGGAGGAAAGCTCGCTTGGCGATTTCGTCGAGGACGAGCTGGCTCCCTCGCCGGTCGAAGCCGCGATCCAGGGCAACCTGGGCGAGCAGACTCGCAAGGTCCTTGCAACGCTGACACCGCGCGAGGAGCAGATCCTCAGGATGCGCTTCGGCATCGGGCAAAAGACCGACTACACCCTCGAGGAAGTCGGCAAGCAGTTCGCGGTTACCCGCGAACGTATCCGGCAGATCGAGGCGAAGGCGCTGCGCAAGCTGCGCCAGACCGGACGCTCGCGCAATTTGGAAGGTTTCATGGAACGCGAGTAGGCCAACTTAGCCGATTTGAACGTTATAGCGGCGCGGAGACCAATCGGGGTCCGCGCCGCTTTGCCGTTGTGGGTAGGTAGAGCCGGCAATCCTAACCGATAGCCTTGATCGCACGCAGCCCCGCCAGTTCATCACGCGAATAACCGTGCGCCAGCAGCACCTCCTCGGTATGTTCGCCCAGCAGCGGCGGCCGGCGGATTTCGCCCGGTGTCTCCGAGAGCTTCACTCCCAGCCCGGTCGTCTTAATCTCTCCATGCGCCGGATGAGCAAGCGTCAGCATCATCTCGCGCGCTGCGATCTGCGGATGATTGAACATCTCCTCGACCGTCAGGATTGGCCCCGCCGGAATGCCCTTGTCATTGAGCAAATCGATCCACTGTTGAGCCGGATGCGCTGCCAGCGCCTGATTGATTTCGGCCGTGAGGGCGTCGCGATGCTTCAGGCGGTCGCTGGGGCTTAGGAATCGCTGGTCCGACACCAACGCGGGCCGTTGGATCACGGCGACAAAGCTCCGCCACATCGCGTCGTTTCCGACCGCGATATTGAACGGCCGATCGGCTGCCTTGAAGACCCCGTGCGGCGACGACAATGGATGGTTGTTGCCGGCCGGGCCTGGAGTCTTGCCGGTATCGAAATAAATTCCCGCGGACCAGCTCAGGATGCTGACGATCGCTTCGACCAGCGAGGTCTCGACTTTTTGTCCGCGGCCCGTGCGATTGCGCGATTGCAGGGCCAGCAGGATTCCCTGCGCCGCGAAAATCCCTCCGAGCAAATCGCAGATCGCAATTCCCACGCGGGTCGGCCCACTCTCGGCGGTGCCGGTCACGCTCATCAGCCCGGAAAAGCCCTGGGCGATTTGGTCGAAGCCCGGAAAGTCGCGCATCGGACCGCTCGCGCCGAAACCTGAAACGCTGCATGAAATTATCCGCGGATTACGTTTGGCGAGGGTCTCGTAGCCAAAGCCGATCGCTTCGATCACCCCCGGACGAAAATTCTCGACCATGACGTCGGCGGTTTCGAGTAACCGTTCCAGCACCGCTCGCCCTTCGACGCTCCTGGTCGAAATCTGCACGCTTTTTTTCGACCGGTTGGTGCTCATGAAGAAGTAGGAATCCTTGCCGCTGGAACCGCCGAGTTCGCTGCGCGCGCCCTCGACCGGCTCGACCTTGATTACTTCAGCGCCGTAGTCGCCGAGAATCTGCGTGCAGAATGGCCCCGCCAGATAGCGGGTGAGGTCGATTACCTTGAGGCCGGCGAGCGGCCGAACATCCGCCATGATTTATCCTGCTCCCCTTGTCAGGCGATATGCTGATCGCGAATTTCTCCGGGCATCATTACCGACCTGGTGCGCCGGCGCGAGCGCGCTCGACCACGCCGCGGCTCTTGCGCTACGAATAACCGCACCAGCAGAAAATCTCCAAAGGCGGTGAGCCGTGACAATCGATACTCATGTGCATATCGTCGCGCCGGATCAGATCAAATATCCGCGCAAGCTCGCGCGTGCCAACATCGAATGGGTCGCCGACATGTCGGCCGAAACCATGCTCGAGCTGATGACTGCCGCGGGGATTGACCGAGCGATGCTGGTGCAGGCGCATAGCGCCTACGAATACGACAACAGTTACGTCGCCGATGCGGCCGCGCTGCGTCCCGATCGTTTCGTCAGCGTATGTATTCTCGATCCGGCGCGGCCCGACGCCCCGGACCAGTTGAGTTACTGGGTTGAGCAGCGCGGGGTGCGCGGTCTCCGGCTCTTTCCGGCAGCGGAACGCGACCCTGCATGGCTCGACGATCCGGCAAGTTTTCCATTATGGGAGAGAGCCGGTGCGCTGAACATTCCAGTCTGCGTATGCCTGCGCTGGCGCCAACTGGCGCGGCTGCGTACAGCGATCGAACGCCATCCGCGGGTCCATGTCGCGCTCGATCATCTGGGGCTGCCGCCACTGGAGGAAGGTCCGCCGTATGGAGCCGCGGCGCCGCTGTTCGAGCTCGTTAAGCTGCCGAACGTCTATCTGAAATTCTCGAGCGTGAATCTTTACGCGGCCGCGCGCGGAGCCAGCACACCCAGGGAATTTTTCCGCCGGCTGCTCGAGGCGTTCGGCGCGCGCCGCATGATGTGGGGTTCGAATTTCCCCAATACCAACGACCGCAGCCTCAAGGACCAGTTGGCGCTCGCACGCGAAGCGCTGGCGTTCGCCTCCGAGGAGGACCGCCGCTGGTTGTTCTCCGAAACCGCGTTGTCGCTTTGGCCGATGCTCCGCTAAGGCGATGTCCCAACCGCCAGCGCTTCAGAAATAATTAAAACTGCGTCGGTTTAACCGGACTGCGCTCCTATTCGACCGTGACCGATTTCGCCAGGTTGCGCGGCTGGTCGACGTCGGTGCCGCGATAGACCGCGATATGGTAGGCGAGCAACTGGAGCGGCACCGTCGTCAGCACCGGCATCAGGAAGTGGTTGGTCGATGGCACGTCGATTATCTCCCAGGCAACTTCCTCGAGTTCGGGTGTACGGCGATCGGTGACGGCAATGATCCGGCCGTTGCGCGATTCGACCTCCTTCAGGTTGGACAAGGTCTTGTCGAAGACAATGTCGTTGGGGATTATCACCACCACCGGCATCTCTTCATCGATGAGCGCGATCGGTCCGTGTTTCATCTCGCCGGCCGAGTAACCTTCGGCGTGGATATAGGAAATCTCCTTGAGCTTGAGCGCGCCTTCGAGCGCGACCGGGTAATTGATGCCACGGCCGAGATAGAGGAAATCGCGCGCCTTGCCGTACTTTCGCGCAATCTTCTCGATCTGCCGCTCCTGGGCGAGAATCGCCTCGATCTGGTTCGGAATCGCGAAGGCTGGCCTCAGCAACTCCGCCGCGCGGCGCAAGTCGATTCGGCCCATCCGCGCGGCCAGGTGAATCGCCAGCAGATAGAAGGACTCGATCTGCGCGAGGAAGCATTTGGTGGTGGTGACGCTGATTTCCGGGCCGCAACGGGTGTAGAGCCGGCCATTGGCCTTGCGCGCGATCGAGGAGTCCACGGTATTGGTCAGCGCCACCAGATGAGAGCCGCGCCGCCTGCCTTCCTCCATCGCGGCCAGCGTGTCGGCGGTCTCACCGGATTGCGAGACCGCGACGATCAAGGTGTGTTCGTCGATCGCCGGGCTGCGGTAGCGGAACTCGGCTGAATAATCGACTTCGGCGGGAATCCCGCATAGCTCCTCGATCATGAACTTGCCGATGAGCGAGGAAATCCACGAGGCCCCAGCCGAAACCATCACGATGCGCCCGATGGCATTCGGACCGCCCGCTGGCAGCAAATCTTCCTCGAACAGCACTTCGGCGGAACCGGTGCCGGCGCGGCCGCTCAGCGTATCGATCCAGGCTTGCGGCTGCTCGCTGATTTCCTTGCGCAGGTAATGCTGGTAGCCGCCCTTGGTGGCCGCCACCGCGTCCCATTCGATTTGCCGCGGTGGGCGCTCGACCGGCGTGCCCGCGAAGGTCATCAGCGAGACTGAATGCGCGCTTAGTTCGGCGAGTTCGCCGTCCTCGAGGATAAGCGCGCGCCGGGTATGTTCGAGAATCGCCGGAATATCCGAGGCGACGAAGTTCTCGCCGTCACCCAGCCCGAGGACCAGCGGCGTCGCGGTCTTGGCGGCGACCAGCTTGCCCGGCTCGGTCTCGGACATCACGACGATCGAAAACGATCCCCGCAACTCGGCAACCACCGCGCGCACGGCCTCGGCCAGCCCCGGTTTCTCGCGCAAGCGCTCCTCGACCAGATGCGAGATCAACTCCGTATCGGTTTCGGACCGGAGCTTATGGCCGCGCTTGAGCAGCCGCGCGCGCAGGTCGGTGTAATTCTCGATAATCCCGTTATGAATAACCGCCACCGGTCCGGCCTGATGCGGATGGGCGTTGGTTTCTGACGGACGGCCGTGGGTCGCCCAGCGGGTATGACCGATGCCGATATGGCCGGCTACCGGAGATTCTTCGAGCACCTTGCGCAGATGGTCGAGCTTGCCGACGGCCCTGCGGATTTCCAAAACGCCGCCCGCGCTGAGCGTCGCGACGCCGGCCGAGTCATAGCCGCGGTACTCGAGTCGCTGCAGACCGCCAAGCAGGATCGGCGGCGCTTCGCGGGGCCCGACATATCCGACAATTCCACACATAGTGACGACTCCTGAATCCCCCGCGAGAAGCTGGAACGTTATTCGCGGCCGTCCGAACCGCGCCCGCCCGCCTTCGGATGATTTTCATGGCGCCGATGCCATCCTGCGGTCCAGCCCGGTTTTTCGCCTTGCGGATGATGCGAGAGCGCAAGCGCGCCGTCCGGCACGTCGCGCAGAATCGTGGTGCCCGAGGCAACATATACGTCGTTGCCGACGGTTACGGGCGCGATCAATTGCGTGTCGCATCCAACCATGCAGCGGTCGCCGATGCGGGTGACGTGCTTGTCGTAACCGTCGTAGTTTACCGTAATAACGCCGCATCCGACGTTGGTGTCGCAGCCGATTACCGTGTCGCCGAGGTAGCTCAAGTGGCTGGCCTTGGTGCCGCGGCCAATCCTGGCCTTCTTGGTTTCGACGAAATTGCCTATACGGTTATGGCCTTCGAGACGGGTGCCCTCGCGCAGGTTCGCGAATGGTCCAATCTCGCACTCCGCACCGATCTGGCACTGTTCCGCGCGGACCCCGAGCTTCAAATGGCAACCGTCGCCGATTTCGACGTCGCGCAGCCACGCGGTGCCTTCAATCAGTACGCCGCAGCCGATACGGCTCCTGCCCATGATCTGGACGTTGGGACCGATGGTGGTGTCGCGGCCGATTTCCACTTCGGGACCGATATAGGCAGTGGCCGGATCGATCATGGTGACCCCGGCGTCCATCAGCCGCCGGTTGGTTTCCTCGCGAATTTGAGTTTCCATTTGCGCAAGCTCCTGGCGCGAATTGATTCCTGCGAATTCGGCGGCGTTGTCCGCAATCCAGGCATTGACCTCGAGCCCGCGCCGCCGGGCAATGGCTATAATATCTGTCAGGTAAAATTCGTTTTGCGCGTTGTCGGAACGAAGCTCGGCCACGAGCGAACGCAGCAAGCCTGCATCGCCGAGATAGATTCCGGTGTTGACCTCGTTAATCTGAAGTTCCGCCGCGGTCGCGTCGCGCGCTTCAACGATTGCCTGGACCGCGCCGCGCTGGTCGCGCATGACGCGCCCGTAGTTGGCTGGCTCGGCGATCCTGACGCTGATGAAGGACAACACCGCGCCGCGCCGGCGATGGTCTTCGATAAAGGCGCGCAAAGTGTCGGGATTGAGCCGTGGCATATCGCCATAGCCAATCAGCACGTCGCCCAAAAAGCTTTCCGGCAATGCCGCAAGCGCGATTCGCGCAGCGTCTCCGGTACCGCGCTGGCTTGCTTGCAACGCCGTTTGCAAACCTTTCGAATCGAAGGCGCGCTGCGCCGCCGCTTCAACCTCGCCAGCCTGATGCCCCACCACCAGGATCAGCGGCTGCGGCCGATTGGCGGCAAATGCCCGCAGCGCCCGCGCGATAATCGGTTCGCCGGCCAGTTCATGCAGGACCTTGGCACGCTCCGAGCGCATCCGGGTCCCGAGCCCGGCGGCGAGAATGATTGCGGCAAGCGGCGGTTCCATCGCGCTGCCTCTATTGTAGCCGGACGCCAGGCTGGAAGCGCGATCTTGATTGTATCGGGGAGAATTTTCGGCGAAAAAGAACGGCGTTCGGCGTCATCGTGGCAATACAAGTCCGCCGTGGGCTGGAGGGGTTGTAGGGCGAATTCAGACCTCGATCTTCAGACCATCGGAGGCCACTTCCATCTTCAACTCCGCCTCGTGGTCGAGTACCTCGCGGCCCACGTGAGTAAGCACGATTCGCTTAACATCAAAGGTTTCGCGCTTCGATTCGAGCAGCGGGTAGTTGAGATGGATGCCGAGTTGATTTTCGAAGTACGTACATTCGCAGAGGAACAAGTCCGCCCCGGCGGTAAAATCGACCAGTTCGTCGGTCCAGCCGGTATCGCCGGAAAACACGATGGTCTTGCCGCCGACCCCAATCCGAAGCGCCAGCGACTGGTCCAACTTCATATGAGGCACGCGAATTGTCTGGATCTGGACGTTTCCGAGGCGGGTCTTACGGCCTGGGTGCAATTCGGTAAATTCGAGGCTGCGTTTGACTCGTTCGATATCGCCGCTGGAAAACGGGAACATGGTATTGAAAAGCCGCCAGGTGCGCTTTTCCAGTTCAGGCGGCCCGGCAATCTTGAGCGGCTTGGTCCGCGGGCTTTCCCACAGGTATTCGAGGATGAAGAACGGCAGTCCGCCGAAATGGTCGCCATGCAGATGGCTTACCAATATGATGTCGAGATCGGCAGGCGAGAAGCCCATACGCTTCATCGCACAGAGTGCGGTGGGGCCGGCTTCCATCAGGATGTGGTGCCCGTCTGCTTCGATCAGGTAGCCGGATTGAAATCGCCCATGGCTCGCGAAAGCATCGCCCGTACCGAGAAAAGTCAGGCTGGTGGCGCGGGATGAGGATGGCGACGATTTCCGCATGGCCCTTGTTAATACCATTGACCCGTCGCTAAACATAGCGGGAGAAAGCGTCATGAAGCAGATCAAGGTGGGAGTGGGCTTCGGATTGTTCAAGCTGGGACTCCCGTCCGCGGCAACGATCGTCAACGTCGCGCAGCGCGCCGAGGAATGGGGCCTCGATTCGTTCTGGCTGTCCGACCATGTGCTGGCGCCGTCGCCCGAGCTGGACGTCGTCGCCACGCTCTCGCTGTTGGCTGCGCACACTTCGCGGATCAAGCTCGGCCCGAGCGTCTTCCTGCTCAACATGAGGCATCCGCTGGTCGCGGCCAAATCGTTTGCGACGCTGGACTATCTTTCGCACGGCAGGATGGTCATGGCGGTCGGGACGGGGGCCAATCTGGCCGATTATGCCGCCTGCGGCGTTCCGACCGAGGGACGCGGCCGCCGCCTGGATGAAGGTATTATAGTCCTGCGCAAAGTCTGGACCGAGAGCAAATCCACCTTCCACGGCAAGTTCTTTAATTTCGACAACGTGAGCCTCGAACCGCGCCCGGAGCCGCGTACCCATAATGATTCGGGCACGATCGACATCTGGGTCGGTGGACGTTCGGACGGCGCCCTCAAGCGTACCGCCCGTTTCGCCGACGGCTATTTCGCCTCGTTTCAGACACCCGAGGAATTCGCCCGTAATATGGAGACAATTCGGGCTTACGCGGTCCAATTTGGGCGTGAAAATGCTCGCATCGAATCGGGTCTGATACTCTTTTGCCGTCTTGCCGCCTCGCGTGAACAGGCGATGGAGGATATGCGTCCGATGGTCGCCGCGATGGGTCTGGGCGGAGACGCCTTCATCCAGCGCACCTTATATGGCTCGCCAGGAGATATAATCGAACGGCTTCAGGAGTACGTCGCTGGGGGCCTCGATAAGTTTGTCTTATGGCCTGTGGCCGAACCCGGGGCCTGGGCGCATCAGATAGAACTGATTGGGCGCGAGATCGCCAGCTACTATGCTCGCGCGGCGCAGGCTGCCTGAACACTTGCCAATTGTGCATGCAAATCCTGCGGAATCTCGCTCATAGTTTAGAAAACCGGCGGAGTAGCCTTCCCAATCAAGGCTGCGGAAGGCACCTCCCGCCGGGCTGTTATGCCAAAGGACCCGTTTCTATCGCCTGCCGAATGCGCCCGCCCCGATAAGCACCGCACCAAGCACAAGTAGCCCGCCGCTTATGATCGGTGGAATCGAATGATGGACTTGCTCCTGGGTCTGTACCTTGAAGTCACCGAGCTTGGCGACGTCTTCGGAACGGCTAGTGGTGAACATCGGATAGGCGAAGGTAATCAGCCCGGCCAGCGCTATCACCACGCCCAAGATAATGATTCCCTTCATGTGGTGTCCTCCGGTGGCGTTGGTTAGCGGATTCGCGACGTCATATTACGGCATAGCCGAAAAGCAGGGCTACGCAGAACAGCACGATAAAGATCACAAATAGAACCTTGGCGATGTCGGCGGCCACTCCGGCGATACTCCAGAATCCAAGCAGTCCGGCTACCAGGGCGACGATTAGGAACAGAAAAGCATAATGTAGCATTGATTATAGCTCCATAGGACGTATACGGGCGTTAGATCCATTTACGTCGTTTCTAACACCACCTCCGCCAGCTTCGGATGCAGGCGGCTTCGCGTTGTGCTAATTTACGAGTGCAACGCATATGCCATCGGCAAATTCCCTCGGATCTGCTTGAGTTTTTCGCCCCCGCCTTCCGCTGACGGGGATGAAATCGTCAAGACGATCGGTAGAAGTTACCGAACGGACTTCTGTCCGCAGGATTTCAAGACGGATCTTCTTCGGACTCCTGCAGCATCGCGGTGGGCAAGACTTTAGCGTCGAGGCTATCGATAAAGCGCGACGCGCGCCCCATCACGTAACCGACGCTGCGGTCTATCATGTAGATCGGGTAGCTCAAGTAGAGCTCGTCGCGAGCCCGCGTAATCGCGACGTACATCAGGCGGCGCTCTTCCTCCAACTCCTCGGGCCTGACGCTCATCGGGCCGGGAAAACGTCCATCAGCGGCCCAAATCAAAAACCCGACCCGCCATTCGAGACCCTTGGCTGAATGGATGGTGCTGAGGGTGACGTAGCCTTCTTCGGCGTCGACCGCCAGCACATCGCCGATCGAGTCGCTGGGCGGTTCGAGCGCCATATCGGCCAGCATCGATTCGAGGCTGCGGTAGCGTTCCGCAAGATTCTGAAAGTGTTCGAGGTCGCGTTCGCGCTTGGGATAGTCGTCGGGGTAAGCCTCTCGCATAATCGGCAGGTAATATTCGACGACCTCGGCAAGCTGATTCGCAGGGCGGCCGGCACTGGCGCGCAGGCTCCCGATAAGGGCTGCCAACCGGGCACATCCCGCGACTGCCGCCTGTGCCCGAGCCCCCAGCCTGGCCGCGTCGCGCCCGAGCGCTCGCTCCGGTTCCTCTGAGCTGATAATCGCCTCGATCATGCGTTCGGCGCTGCGATTGCCGATGCCGTTTACCAGCACCAGCGCGCGCATCCACGAAACCGCGTCAGTTGGATTGGCGACCACCCGCAGATGGGCCAGCACGTCCTTGACGTGCGCGGTCTCGATAAACTTGAAGCCGCCGCGCTTGATGAACGGAATGTCGCGGCGCTGCAGTTCCAGTTCGAGATCGAACGAATGAAAGCTCGAGCGGAACATCACAGCGATTTCTCCCAGCTCGACGCCTTCCTCGCGCAATTCGAGGATACGCTGGGCGACGAAGCGCGACTGCATATGCTCGTCGGCGGCTCGCACCAGCATGGGGCGGAACTCGCCCCGGCGCTCGGTGAAAAGCGCCTTGGTGTACTTTTCGCTGGCCGCCGAGATGACCTCGTTGGCCAGATCGAGAATCCCCTGGAGCGAGCGGTAGTTCTCTTCGAGCTTGATAACCCGGGAATCGGCGAACAGCGCCGGGAAGTCCATGATGTTGCGGAAGTTGGCGCCGCGAAACGAATAGATCGACTGGGCGTCGTCGCCCACCGCCATCACGTTGCGATGCGTAGCCGCGAGCAACCGCACCAGCTCAGCCTGGATCACGTTGGTGTCCTGGTACTCGTCGATCATGATGTAGCGGTAGCTGTCGGACAGGCGCCGGCGCGTCGCCTCATCGCCGTTCATTAGTTCCGCCAGGCGGAACAGCAGGTCGTCGTAGTCGAGCACGCCGCGCTCGCGCTTGTAGTTTTCGTATTGCTCGGCCAGCGCAATCAACTCGCGCTCATGCTCGAGCAAATGCGGGAAGTCGCTTTCGAGCTCGAGCTTGAGAGCGCGGTTCTTGTTGCGCGCCATGCTGATCGCTTCCGCGATCGTGCCTTTTTTGGGAAAGCGGCGGTCCTTCGAGCCGAGTCCCATCCGGCCGCGCAAGAGATTGATCACGTCCTCCATGTCGGAGCGGTCCAGGATGGTGAAGTTGGGCTTGAGGCCAATGAAGTTGCCGTAGCGGCGCAAGACCTGGTTGGCGAACGAATGGAAAGTGCCGCCGGAGACCTGGCTGCCGCGCTCGCCGATCAGTTGTTCAACCCGGCGCAGCATTTCCTGCGCGGCACGGCGGGTGAAAGTGAGCAGCAGAATCGCGCCGGGCGGCACGCCGCTTTCGATCAGCCGCGCCACCCGATAGATCAGCGTGCGAGTCTTGCCCGATCCGGCACCCGCGACCACCAGCAGTGGGCCCTCCCGATGGGTTACCGCGGCAAGCTGTTGTGGATTGAGGACCTCGGCGTACCTGATGCGGAAGTTACGCTCGTCAATCTCCGCCGGCACGGGCCGGTTCCTGAGCACGATGACCTTTTCGGGCACGATGGCGCGAGTTTAGCACGAAGAACGGCCTGGCCGAGCGCCAAGGGAGCGTTTTCATTGAGGCCGAGTCTTACTCAATTCAGCCGGCGCTGTTTTGACCAGTATCGCACGTCAAACGTAAGTTCGTTTTGATGGATGATCGGCTGAGTCCTATGCCCAACCGGATAAGTCCCGCCGTCCGTCGCGCTACGGGCCCGAATTCTGCTCCACCAGCGGGATACTGACTCCGTAGCGATCGATATCGTTGAGAATCTGATCCAGTGATTCAGTTCCGGAATTCTCCGCTGGCGCGACGCTCCCCGCGCCGGGCTTCATGTTCGCAATTTCTGGCCGAATCGCGATGCGGTTGTCGACCGGGGCGTCCTTCAGCTTGAGAAAGGCCAGCGCCTGGCGGGCGGCGTCCTGCTTGCCGTAATCGGTCGCGACGAACCCGTAGAGAACGACGCGCGCGTCGCCCGAGTGGTCCTTGAGCACCTGTGCACCAACCAGCGGCAGGCGATGCTTGCGCAAGTAGTCCGTGAGCGAGGTGCTCGCGCCAGTATCAACCGTGTAGGTTTGCGCGTAACAAGTCGCGGCAGTCCAGCAGAGAATCACGATGAGAATCGCTGCCGCGGCCAATGGGCCCGGGCGTCGAACAAGCTGCCGCTGGCTCCAGCTAACCACGCGCTTATGGTATGCCGGATGGCGCCGCCACTCCATTACCTGTGCGGGCGACGGCCGCCAGCACTGATCGCAAACCCGCTAAAACGTGCTAGGTATTCGAGGGAGTTCGTCCAAATTCCAGGGTGTCCAACCGTGGTTGTAGCGGGTCCGGGTTCTAACGCAAAGCGTGCATCCTGCACCAACCCACATAATCACGGAGGGATCGAGTTGACGGCTTCCGCACGTCCGCCACATAAGAGTGAAAGGGGATCTCGAAGTGGCTAATACAGTAGGAACTGGAAAATATACCTACGAGCTGATCGAACGCTTCGGTACGCTGCCGTCCGGATGGACGTTCGGGCCGATGAGCGCGGTTGCTACCGACTCGCAGGACCGGGTCTACGGCTTTCAGCGCAAAGACCCGCCGGTGGTGATTTTCGACCGCCGCGGCAATTTCCTTGGCTCGTGGGGCGAACATTCGATCACCGACCCACACGGCTTTTACATCAAGAATGACATTGTCTACCTGACCGATCGCGATGACCACGTGGTGCTGAAGTACACGCTCGACGGTAAGCCCCTGCGGCTAATCGGCGAACGCGGCCAGGCGTCGGATACAGGCTGCGAGAGCGACGGCGGGCGGGTATTGCGGGCGGCCGGGCCATTCAATAAGCCGACCGAGATGGTCCCCGGCCCCAACGGCGACCTCTACGTGACCGATGGATATCGCAACGCGCGGGTCCATCGCTTTTCGCAAGACGGCCGTCTGATAGGCTCATGGGGCGAACCGGGCAAGCATGAGCCCGGCGAATTCCACCTGCCGCACAGTCTGTGGATCGACGAGGGCGGCACGATTTATGTCTGCGACCGCGAGAACAGCCGGATCCAGCTTTTCTCGCTCGAAGGCAAGTATATCGCGCAGTGGGGTGACCTCGACCGGCCGGCGGACATTTATATCAGCGCGGACGAAACGGTCTACGTCAGCGATCTGAAACCGTCAGTGGTGATCATGGACAAGCGCGGCAACAAGATTGCGCGATGGGATTCGCCTAACGGCCACGGATTGTGGGCCGACTCGCGTGGCGATATCTACCTGGCCGACGTTCCCGGTCACGCGATCCATAAATATCGACGCCGTCGCGCCTGAGCGCGGGACCGTCGCGGCGCTCCTCGGCGCCGAACCGCTTAATTCGCGGTCACACTCATCTGCTTGCGGGTTCGTCGGGGCGATGCGGTTGTTGTAAGCTGAGTTGAATCGAACAGCAGAGGCAACGGGCAGCATGGATTTCAATTACAGCCGCGAGGACGAGACCTTCCGGGACGAATTTCGCGGCTGGCTCGAGAAGAACGCTGAGTACGCGGTGCCGATTCGCGACGGCTTCGGACTCGAGGGCGGCGGCGGCACCACTCTCGACACGCTCAAGCGATGGCATCGCAAGCTCCACGAGGACGGCTGGATGGCGGTGGGATGGCCGCGGGCTTACGGCGGACGCGGGGCGGGCGTGTTGCAGAGCATCATCTACCATGAGGAACTCGCGCGCGCCCATACGATGGCGCCGTATATCGGCTCAGGTATCACGCTGCTGGGTCCGACCTTGATTCAATGGGGCAGCGAGGAACAGAAACGGCGCTTCATTCCGAAAATTCTCACCGCCGAGGAAGTCTGGTGCCAAGGCTATTCCGAGCCCAATGCCGGCTCGGACCTGGCCTCGCTGCAGACCCGCGCGGCCGAGGACGGGGACGATTTCGTCGTTAACGGAGCGAAAATCTGGACTTCGGGGGCCCATTACTCGAACTGGATTTTTCTGCTGGTGCGCACCGATTCGCAGGCGCCCAAGCATAAGGGCATCAGCTACTTGCTGGTCGACATGAAGAGCCCGGGAATCACCGTGAGTCCGCTCGTGCAGATGACCGGTGCGCACGGCTTCAACCAGGTCTTCTTCGAGGACGTGCGTGTACCTAAGGCCAACCTGGTCGGCAATAAAAATCAGGGATGGCAGGTCGCCATGACGACGCTCATGTACGAGCGCACTGGCGGACACCATCGCGGCCTGATGCGCCTGGTGCATGAACTCGCCGAATTGGCGCGGCGGATGCCTCGCAACGGCGCCAATTGCTGGTCAGACAGCGCCGTCAGGCAGAGAATCGTTCGCTTCGCATGCGAGGCGCAGGCGCTCAAGTACACCGGGTTTCGCCAACTCACGCGCGAACTCAAAGGCCTGCCGCCCGGGCCCGAAGGCTCGATGCTGAAGCTCGCCGGCACCGAACTCGGCCTGCAGATCGCGATGTACGCGATGGAATTGCTCGGACCTTACAGTCAGATCGGCACCGGCGCGGAATTCGCGATCGATAGCGGCAAATGGTCGCAGCGGATGCTAGCGGCGCGCGGTCCAACGATTTACGCCGGGACCAATCAGATTCAGCACAACGTGATCGGTGAACGCGTGCTGGGGCTGCCCAAGGGTTGATTTCGAAGCGCGCTAGTCGCCGACGCCGCTCAGCGTTACCGGGATAGTCTCGCGCACCGGATTAGGATCGTCGTTGACGATCATGAAGTCCGCATAGAAGTGTCCGCTCGCGGACGGCGCGAACAATAGCGTCACGAGATGCGGTTTGCTTTTCGGCGCGAGCTCGAAGGAAGTCTCCGTTCCAGCAGCGAACGCGAACATCGCCGGGCCATTGTTGTCCATCCCGCCCAGACTCACGTGCAGCATCCCCTCACCGGTATTGGCAATGGCAAATGACCTCGCGACCGTGTGTCCAATCGGGGTGTTGGGATACTGCATGCCGTCGCCCCTGAGCCTCACCGCGATTGTGCCGCCGGCGCCGGCACCGCTCATGGGAATTTCGACCGTGCCGTGCCGCGGGTCGCTGGAAACGATGATCAGGTTGGCCGGCGCTGCGTTGCCCACCGCGGCGGGCCGGAACTGGATCCTTAAGACGTACGACTTTTTCGCACCGACGCGAAAACCCGCGCCTCCCGCGAGCATCTGATAGGGACTACCTCCTGAGATTTGGGCTGATCCGAGCAGTAGACCTTTCCCGGAATTTTTGATCCGGACTTTGAGGATCGAGGGACGCCCGCCCACTCCGGTGGCCGGAAAATGCAGACTGGCTGGCGCCACCGAGATCGCGCCCGATGTGGCCGGCAGCGCCGTCGGAGTCGGCGAAGGAATAGGCGTCGGCGTCGGCGTGATAGTCGGGCTGGGAGTGGGACTTGCGGTCGGCGTTGGGGTCGCGGTCGAGGTAGGAGTTGGCGATGGAGTAGGTGAGAGGGTTGGTGACGGGCTGGGGGTTGGGGTTGGTGTCGGAGATGGAGTCTGTGTGGCTGTCGGCGTCGGGGTCGGACTCGGGCTCGGCGTCACTGTAGGCGATGGAGTTGGACTAGGCGTCGCGGTGGGCGATGGAGTTGGGCTCGGCGTCGGGGTCGCGGAGGGAGTCGCTGTCGTAGTAGGCGACGGACTGCTCATCGCGACTGCAAGGTTATACGCGTTCACCGTGCCGATGCCCGAGGCAAAATCCCATCCGCTGGTAGTTCGATATGCCGATTGAAAGCTGTTGACGGAAGTCGACAGCACCCCGTTGGTTCCCGAAGGCAGATAGCAATCGTAGGAGCCGGTGCAATTTACGTCGATGTCGCCCTGCGTGACATCATAGAAGATGCAGCCGCTGTCCACTTTATTACCCAATGAGGAGTTGCATTGACTACTACCATTGCTACCGTATTCCGAGCTCGCCAAGGCATAGTAAGAAGGATTTGGATTACCCTGATGCGCACCGATCTTTTGATTGATCAAACTCTGAATACCCGCCATCACAGGGGCTGCGACCGAAGTTCCACCAAGCCCCAACCATGGCGGCGAGCCGGCGCATGACGCTCCGCCATTATTGGTGTCGGAAAAGCAGAATTCGTAGGCGTGACCCCAGTAGCTCACTCCATTGAAAGTAGGACCTAATCCGGCGAACAGTGCGACGTCAGGCAAATCGCGAACGCCGTCGTTGGGATTGCCCGGCACCGTTTGCCATTGGGGCTTGGCGTATCCCGTGCAGCTTCCACTGACCACTCCCGAAGCTGAGGGCGAGCCGCTGGCGCATCCGCTGGGACCGCCGCCGCCGGCAGCCAGGCCGCTATTGAGGAAAGCCTGACCCGCGGAGCTGTCGCAAAAGCCGTTTGATCCATAGGCCGAGCTGAAGTTGTTGGCACTGGCGATGAGTGAACTGCCGCAGGTGTCATTCCAGGGAATTTCAGGGACATAAGACTGCGCGGAACTGAAGTCAGAGTTATCCGACGAGCCCCAATAGGTACTGTTGGTGCCGGCGTACGTATCGCCGAAATCGGTGCCGCCGACCGCGACGTTATACGGAGTCGACGCCCAGCCGCTGACCGCGATCCCGTGAGTGGCCGCGCTGGCGCCATAGTCGGCCATCGCCGCGCCCTGATCTCCGGCCGCGACGAAGACCGAGATACCTTCCGAAGCGGCCTGCTGATAGGCGTCGAAGATCGCCTGATTGGCGGAGCCCATATCCGCCTCATCCGAGCCAAAGCTGACACTGATAACCCCGGGCGGCGTGCCGGCGGAGTTGATTACGTTGACCAGCGCGATGAACACACCGGAGGTAGAACTGTCGGCGCACGACGCCATCACGAGGGCAGCGTTGGGAGCGGCCGCACTGGCCCATTCGGCGTCCGCAATCGCCTCGGCCTCGCCGCTGCTGACCACGCCCGGATCGCTGCAATTATTGCGTCCGGAAGCGGGCGCCGGATGGATCTGCTTGAGCGATCCGTTGGGGTAGGCGGACGACAGTTTGAAGGCCGAGCGGAAATTGCTCCAATCTCGCGCGCTGTACAAGTCGCTCGACTCGGCCATCACGATAGTCTGGCCTTGACCGCTATAGCCCGCGGCAAACAGAGGTTTGAGGTTGTAAACCGTTGCCAGATCTCCGGGCGCCACATACTGAAAACTGCTGTCATAGGTGTCGGCTGGCCTGACCGCGGGCCGCGTGAACAGGCCTGCTGGGCGAGGGAAGAAATCGTGCAGCGAAATCACTCCGCTGATTGCGGGCGCCAACGCGGCAGGAATTCGCGGATCGGTCATGTTAGCCAGATGTCGAGCGCCGTTTACATCGAGATAGTGAATCTCAGTACCAAAGGCGTGTCGTATCTGTGACGCTGTGCCAGAGAAGTCGACCAACGTGCGGTTGGGATAAACGCGGTTAACTGCAAATCCGTATGACTTGAGCCAGGTCTGGATATGCGCGAGGTCCGCTGCGGCCAGGCCGTAGCGCCGCCCGAATTCCGAGGCTGACAACCAATGGTGATAGTTGGGCGCGTGAGGATCGTTAAGCTCGCCAAGAAGCTTTTCGAGGGCGCGCTCCTGCCGCGGCGAACGCCGTAGCTGCAGCATCAGGTGCTCGAATGGGAGACTGTCGGGGACCCGTCCGCGATCGTTGCGCCAATTTGCTTCCGGGCGGACGTTTCCGGCCAGCGCTACCGTCGCGCTTCCGTCGATTTTCGACGTGGTCAGGGTCCGTGCCGCCGCGTAGACGGCGGTATCGGACGCGGCTCCGGCGATCTGAATCGCGACCATCGCGACGACACAAACCGCGCTTAACGCTAGACATTGGAGTGGCCTCACTCGCCGCGCACTACGCCGGATCACGCGCTTATTCGACCGTGCGCGCGACATCGCAGCCGGAGTCGACCGCCGTCAAGCACCCGCAGGCGCGGCGAACGTAAGATACTGGAGACCCTCCGGTATTCCTTGCGGAGGGCAATGAACACTGGTTATGGTTTCCCGCCTCAATAACATTCATCTCTAGGCAGCGGGCATGAATTGAAGCAAGCAGCCGGAACAAAACGGAAGCTGAGCACGAGTCAAAATCGGCGAAAACAGTCCCTACCTTGCAGAGATGCGTCAACCAAAGCACAGAGTCGCGCAACGCGATGTCGGGGGACTTGCTATTTCGCAGTAGCGACCAGCGCCAATGTTATCCGTTGGCGATTCGGGTTGGGATCGTTGCTCAAAATCGTCAACTGCGCGTTCAGAGTGTGGCTCCGCGTGGGCGTGCCGTGCAGGGTTATCTTGCGGCTGCCATGCGGCGCCAATTGAAATGAAGTACGGGTTCGTCGGCGGAAGCCGAACAGCGAAGCGTCAGGGCCTCCGATCGAGAGCCGGTCTATCTGCAGCATACCCAGGCCGGTATTGCTGATGATGAACGATTTCGAAATCGTTCGGCCCGCGGCGCCCGGTGGGAAACTGAAAGTGCCCCCACCGATGCTCAGCGCAAGGTTTCCACCGGCGCCGGTCCCGCTCATCGGGATCATGATGCTTCTGTGCAGCGGATCGCTTGAGGTTATCAGCAGTTGGCCGGCCGGAGCGGGCCCGGCTGCGAATGGCTGGAACCGCACCGGCAGGACCCAGGATCGCTTGGGGGCGAGCTGGAAGTTGAGACTCGCCGCAACTGTCTGGTAGGGACCGCCCGAATTGGTGACGAATCCGTTGAGTGTTTGCTTGCCGACATTTCTGACCGTGAGTTTCATGGTCGGCGGCCTGGTCCCGATTCCGGTCGTGTGAAAGTCGAGCCCGCCCGGAGAGACTGCGATCGAGCCGCTCGGAGTTAGCGTAGGGGTTGGAATCGGGGTTGGTGTAGGTGTTGGCGGCGGCGGAGTCGGAGTAGGCGTTGGCGAGGGGGTCGGGCTGGGCGTGGGACTAGGAGTGACTTCAATCAGGATCAGCTTGGCGACAAACGGGTCGCGCGGCCCCTTGAGGGAGTTCTGATAGGGGTTTTGCAGCGGAAAATCCGACGAACTGGTGAAGCCCGCCACGTAGGCGTTGTTGCTCGAATCGAGGGCAATCGCGGTGCTCTGATCGCTGCCGCTCCCGCCGAGAAAGGTCGAGTAGAGCAGCGCCGCGCCGTTGGCGGTGATTTCGCTCACGAAACCGTTGCTCGTGGTCGATTTGAGGTTTTGCTGGAAAAAATTGGAGACCGGGAAATCCTGCGACGTCGTTCCGCCGGCAATATACGCGTTGCCCGCCGAGTCGACCGCGACCGCCGCCGCGCCGTCACCGCCGGAACCGCTGCCACCAAGATAAGTCGAGTACACAAGCGCGCTGCCGTTGCTATTGAGTTCGCTGACGAAGGCGTTGCCGCCCCGCGACTTCAAGCTCGACTGCAGCGGATTCTTGAGGGGAAAATCCGATGAAGTGGTGGTGCCAACAATATAAGCGTCGTCGTTGGAATCGAGGGCGATCGCAAACCCAATGTCGTGACCGGTGCCGCCGAGATACGTCGAGTATGCCAGCGATGTTCCGCTGGGATTGAATTTAGTCACGAAAGCATTGCCGGCCGTCGATCTCAGCGAACTCTGAAACACGCCTGTCGTGGTCGGGAAGTTCTTCGATCCAGTCAGACCGGTGACGTAGGCGCTGCCAGCGGAGTCCACCGCGATCGCTACGCCCTGATCCGAGGTCGAGCCGCCCAGATAGGTCGAGTACACCAGGGTATTACCCTGCGGGCTGAACTTGCTGACGAACGCGCTGCCACTGGACAAGCCGGAACTCTGAAAGGCGTTCGCGGTGGGGAAGTCTGTCGAAGTTGTCAGACCGGTAACATAGGCACTGTCGTCGCTGCCCAGCGCAATCCCTCGGCCAACATCCGAGGTCGTGCCGCCAAGGTAGGTCGAATAAATCAGGGAAGCCCCGTCCGCGCTGAGCTTGGCAACGAACGCATTGTCGTAGGTCGGGGCCGCCAACGACTTCTGAAACGGGTTCATGGTTGGAAAGTCGGATGAATTGGTGAGGCCGGTTACGTAAGCGTTGCCGCTGCTGTCGATTGCGATCGCGTTCGCGGCGTCATTCGTCCCGCTGCCGCCAATATAAGTCGAATAAATCAGCGACTGACCGTCCGGGCTAAACTTGCTGATGAATGCGTTTGAGGCGCCATTCAGTGTGCTCTGATACGCGCCCATAATGGGGAAATCCGCTGAGCTAGCGCCGCCAGTGACGTAGGCGCTGCCTTTCGAATCGACCGCAATTCCGCTGGCGAAGTCACCGGTCGCGGCGGCGCTGTTGCCGCTCCCGCCCAGGTAAGTCGAATACCCCAAAGCGACCACCAACGGGTCGATTACCAGCGGCCGGCTTCGGTCATACGCGGCGACCTTAAATTTGACCCGCGATCGGCCGCTCAATTCATAGTGGCCGTCGATCCGGCGCCGACCGGTTGCCCCTGGCTGGTATACCACCGGCTTCAGCAGCCTGAGACTGTTTTCGCCGCTGCCGACCAGCAAGTTGCCGCCAGCGTCGATAGTCAATCGCCTGGCGCCATCGAATTCGAGTTCGATTACGCCCGGATTTGCTCGAGGAGCGACCAGAAAATCGCATTCGATCCGATTGCGGCTTCCGTAGTACGCCAGATCGACTCCCGGCCACACCGAGCGCTCGAGTAGTTTGCGGTAAATCGGAATACCGGTATGCCATCGCGACGGGTCGTTTCCGATGAGGTAATTGATACGGCCGGGCAGTCGGTCCTGGGCATCGATCGGCGGCGCGGTCCGCGCGCCCACCAGCTTCATCTCGATTGCCGTACGCTTCGGGGCGGCTTTTGCTGATCTGCCCGGCCTTGCAGATCGAGTTGCCGCGACGTTCGCGCCAGTCGGACGGTCGAATAGCACCGTCGCTTCGTGCTGGCCGACCAGCAGACGGTAGCCGTCGCCTCGACCGAGGAATTTGAACCGCGGATTGGTCTGGCCGCGGTTGGGTTCGAAGGCTACAGGACGCTGAAGGTTGAGCACGTGCGAGCCGGTAGCGCTCGCGGAGTTACGGTCGGGAAGGTTCGAACCTCGGTCGCCTGCTCGCGAGACATTGGGCGGATGATTGTCGCGCTGGGGGATATTGGCGAGCGAAACGCACAACCCAACGACCGACAGCAGTATCGCCAGCCCAACCGTCTGCCGTTTAAAGGAACTCATTCAGGCGAATAAGCAAATGACAAAGCTGAGTTGTTGATTGCTATCCGAGCTTAGCCAAAGGTCGTACTTTGGCAGTTATCGCGCATTAGTAGACAAACTTGCGCGTTAGTTTAGCTACGAGCTTGCGGCTATGTCTAGCAGGCTTTTAGCCTAAAACGGCGGGTCTGAGTTGGTGATGACCCATTTAACGCTTGTACACGCCAATAGCATCACTCAGCGACAATTGGACGATCCGTCGAGTTCGAGCGAGACGATACAAAGATGTCGGCTGGCGACCGGCCATCGGAGATTTCAAAATGCTAAAGCTTAACTTTAAATTTTAAGGAAGATCTCGCGGCCGCCCTCGACCGTGAGCTGCTTTACCGAGCTCACCCGGTCGCTGAACTGGGCCAAGGTCGACAGCTCGCTTGAGCCGACATCTACCAGCACTGCAAAAATCGTAAACTTGAGCGCTTCCTTGCGCTGGCGCAGTTGGTCGAGCCATTGCGGCGCGACCTGGCATTCGCCGTCGGTAATTACGACGATATCGCCGCGCTTGAGCTTCTTGTCCTCGAGCAACGCAACGGCAGCGTCGATCGGAGCCTGAAAATCAGTGCCGCCGCCCGGAAAGTACTCGGCCATGTCGAGCACCTTGGCCAGTTCCGGCTGATAGCGCCGGCGGTCGTTCAGATCGAGCACCTTGAGACTTTCGGGACCCGAGGAAAACATCACGGCGCGGAACAGCCGGCGCTGGCGCCGCGCGATATCCATCAGGGTCAGGCTCACCGCCTTGGCCCATAACTCCTTGTCACCCTGCATCGAGGAGCTGACGTCGATACACACCACCATCGGGCCTTTGCCCTTCTGCTCGTCTTCACGCAGACGATATTGCAGCACCTCGCCTTCGAGCAGACGGCGGCGGAAATCCGCTCGCAACCCCGGATGGTGCAGCGCGACCAATTCGGCCGGAATCAAGCGGCCAAGCTCGGCGCCGCGCTCGATGTCATAGGCTTCGGCGACACCGCGATCCAGCGTATGACGCCTGAGTGCACGGGCGTCTTGCTTGAAGCGCCCGACCAGCCGGGCAAGGTCACCTAGCTTCTTATTGCGCGCCAGACGCCGTCCCAATTCCAGCCGTTCGCCGGCCGGCAGCCGCCCGCCCTGACCAAATTCCAGGCTGAAATCGTGGCTATCCTGCGTGACCCGATCGATCTCGTCGGAGAGTTGCGCGCTGCGCAGCTGGAGCCGCTTGATCTCCGAATGATCGCCGTGGCGGAACTGCTCTTCGAACATCCGGGCTTTCTGGTTGAGGCGGGCCTCCGCAACCTGGGCGGCCCGCGACGCCGCGTCCTTGAGCTGGTCGATCTTCTTCTGCAGTTCCTTGTCGCCTGCGGGATCGCTGCCGGATTCCGATTGCTGCTGTTCGGACAAATCGGCCGCGTTCTTGAGCGCTGCCGCGCTTTCTTCGAGGGTTTCCTCCTGATGCTTCAAATCCCAGAGATCGAGCATCTCGCGCCGGTTGACCAGCTTCTCGGATCGGACCATTGCGAGGACTTGCTCGCCAAGCACCAATGCCGCGATAACCGCCTTGTCTTCCTCGAGTAAAGTGCGCGATTTGAGCATCTCGAAGCCGGGCGTTGGAACCAGCTGCTCCAGTATGGTGCGGTTGAGGACCGCGCTTCGGCGGACGGCATCGGCTCCGAGCCATACCAGGTTGTATTTGAAGAGGCCCAGGAACAGGTCTTCCAGCAGCGCACCGAAGTATGGCACCAGGGTTTCGCCCGCCTCGACCAGCTCGCGGATAGTGGGCGCGCTCAATCCCAGTTCGCTCCAGGCCCGCCGGTCGTAACCATCGCTTTCGAGCCACGACGCGTTGCGCTGGACCACCGGTATATGTAGCGCCCGGGGTTTTACTGTTTTTCTCGTACGTGGCATAAGCCTTTACGTCGCGCGCGAAGCGTAGAGCATGCTTCGATTAGAGCGTAGCAGGCGCGATCTATTACCAACAGCGCGGTTTGCGTGTGGATCGTTGGACAGCGCTGGCCAATTTAAGACTTGAATCTCCTATGTTGCAGGGAACAAGATCAAATAGATGTGTTTGCTAACTCATCAAGGGCATCGATGAGGGTGTAGATTCGGCAGTTCGCTACAGTTTGTGATGGAAGACGGCAGTAGAAGCGAAGAATTACCTCATCGGCAGCATTTGCTGCTGCTGGCGGCAATTCACGAGTTCATCACGACCGCCCAGCCGGTTGGCTCGCATCAGCTTGCGATGAAGCATCCATTGGGGATTCGGGCCGCGATGGTACGCAATCTGATGAGTGAGCTCGAGGAATCGGGCTTCCTGATGCAGCCGCATACCTCCGCTGGCCGCGTTCCGACGGAACAGGCCTTTCGCTATTTCGTCGACCATCTGATTCCGACTGCGATTCAGTTCCAGGACCGCACCCAAATCGAGCTTCATTATTCGGCGCCAGCCGCCGACCTCAACGGTGTAATCCGTGATACCTCGCGGCTGCTCGCCCTGATGACCGGTCAGGCCGCGCTCGTGACGACACCACGGCTCGATTCGCTCAAGGTTGAGCATGTCAGTTTCGTCCGCCTGCGCGAGCGCGAGGTGCTGACGATTTTCGTCGTCGCTGCGGGGGCCTCGCAAAGCCGGGTGGTGAGTACCGGGCAGGATTATGGCCAGGCCGACCTGGATCGGATGTCTGCATATCTTAATGAATCGCTGGGCGGGCTTACGCTGCGGCAGATGCGCGAATGGATCGAGCGGCAGCTTAACCTGGAGCGGGCGACCTACGATCAATTCATGCGCAGCGCGCTGGTGCTCGGTGGCGCAATTGCAAACAATCCGGTGCCAGCGGAAATCTACGTCGAAGGCAGCAGTACCGCCCTCGATCAGCCCGAATTTGCCGATCCGAGCCGGACGCGCGAGTTACTGCGTGCGCTGGACGACAAGACCGCTCTGCTCGACCTGCTCGAACGGACGCTCAAGCAAAGCGGCCTTACCGTTCTGATTGGCTCGGAGAACCTCGACGCGCGGCTGGCTGGCCTTAGCGTGGTGACAGCCGCTTATGCCAGCGGCAGCAATCCGCTCGGAAGTCTGGCGGTGGTCGGTCCGGTGCGGATGGACTACGAGCGGGTAATTCCGCTGGTCGGCTATACGGCGCGTGCTCTTTCGCGCGCCCTTGAGCACTGAGGGACCGTCAAAGGCAAGCCACCCTCGCTCCGACCAAATGTGACCTTTTCTTCGCCTAGTTCATTGAGGCCTTGCGCTTTCGCCTGATTTTCGCCACAATCGGGCCCTGCTGTGGCGGGAGGACAGGACTCTATGGCGACGCTGACCAAGCGGCAAAAGCAAATGGTCGATTACCTGGAGCACTATATCGAGGAAAATGGGTACGCGCCCACGCTGGCCGAAGTCGGCGAATACTTTGGGCTTTCGTCGCTCGCCACCGTCCACAAACACCTGCGCAACCTCGAGGGCAAGGGCTTTATCCGGCGTACCCACAATCATAGCCGGGCGCTCGAAGTCTCGGGCCACGGCAATGGCCACGCGGGCACGCGCGAGTTGGCGCTTTTGGGACGGGTCGCCGCCGGCGCTCCAATCGAGGCGATCGAAGGCCGCGACACGATCTCGGTACCAGAGGATTTCGTCCGCCGCGACAACACTTTTTGCCTCCGCGTGAAGGGCGAATCGATGGTTGACGAAGGGATTCGTGACGGCGATTACATCATCGTCGAAGGACGCGATGCCGCCGACCAGGGCGACACGGTCGTGGCGCTGATCGGTGATGAGGCGACCGTCAAGCGATATTATCGCGAACCCGACGGCCGCGTGCGTTTGCAGCCGGCCAATCCCACCATGGACCCAATCTTCGTCAGCGAAGAAGGGCTCAGAATCCGCGGAGTAGTGGTCGGTCTGCTACGGCACTATCGCTAAGCCGTCCATCACGAGCATATAAAACCACACCCTTTCAGGACCCGCTCGGGGCGAAGTTTTCGCGAAAAAGGGGTTTTCAGTGCCCGCGACTGACCCGCTTCCCGGGAGAAGGCGGGATCGGAACGGTCGCCGGTAGCGCAAGCCGCGGCGTCCGGCCTTTGCGGCGCTCCGGAAGATGATGCCGGGGATGCGCCGTTATCGGAAATTTGACCACGATATTTGTGCCCCGGGCGGCCGAAGTAGTTAGTTCGATTTGGCCGCCCAAAGCGCGGACGTTGCGTTGAGTCACCGAAAGTCCAAGGCCGAGTCCGCGATGACGCCTGCCGCTACCACCTGACAGTTGCGCGAACGGCTTCAATGCCTGGTTGAACGCGGCCTGGCTCATGCCCGGTCCGGTGTCGCTGACCTGAATCTCGTATGCGGCGGAAGTCCTGCTGGTACGAAACGTGATCACCACAGAACCCGCGTCCGTGAACTTGATCGCGTTTAGCGCCAGATTCAGCAGGATTGAGCGCAAAGCGCGCCGCGACGCATGAATTACTTCTGGCGCGCGCTCGAGATCGAACGAAAGCTCGAGCCGCTTGTGGGCGTTGGCCGCTTCCAGCACGGGCGTGATTTCCGCCACCAGACTGCGCATCGTGACGTCTTCCGCGGATTTTGGCGCGGCTGCGCCGGCTTCCGCGAGCGCGTGTTCCATCAGGTTGTCGATCGCCTGTGCGAGGTCGTACGTGTTGTTGTTCATACGCTCGACGATTTCGCGGACTCTGGCGTCAGCGCCGTCGAGATAGTCTTCACGCAGGATATCGAAGTAGCCGAGCAGAACCTGGAGGGGCGCGCGCAATTCGTGGGCGAGATTGCCGAGTGATTCCAGCCGCACTCCTTTGCCCCATGCCAAGGCCGGCGATTCAGGCTCGTTGGAAATCGTGGAACGCGACACGGAAACCGGTAGATCGTTCACACTGCACCAGCCTTTCCCCCCCGCCCGATCGCCTCTTGGAGAAAGGGCCGGTCGGGCCATGCGCCAAAGCGAGCCTACCTAGATGGCGCGTTCCAACCAAGCAGGATACTGCGGAGGTCCGGTCTGAAATCTACTTAGAGTGGTAGGGGAAAAACCCCTAGTTAAGCATTAGGTAGTGGCCCTCGACTGACTCAGCCGGATTGTGGATTGGGTGCTCACTGAAAGGCAATCGGCTGCGGGCTTCAACAGCATCGGGTCTGCCCGTGGTAACGCTCGGCTAGCGCGGCTTTGAATCCGCGGATGCGCTCCCTGCGCATATCTGACCCGGCCGGCAAGCCATTGCCGCCATGATTCAAGCGGCGCATCTCGCGAGCGAATTCGCGGGAGACCGTGGCAGCCCGCGAGAGCAATACCCACACGACGCCACGCAGCTTTGGTCTAACGCACGATCTCATGCGGCGGCCTCCTCCAGCTTCCCGTTCCGTGAACCGGCGCCGAGCAACAGGCGCGTCCATAGGCGAAGCGAATCTCCCAGGACGACCACGACCGTGATGATGAACACTGCTGTCATGATCGCGTCGACCCGATCATTCCAGATCAAGCGGGCTATTTCGGCCGCGCGCGCCGCACTGGTGCCGCCGCGCGTGAGTTCAGCCTGCAGGACCGCGGCATGAGCGAGGAAACCGATATTGGCGGCCGGGCTCAAGAGCTTTTCCCAGCCGGCCGTCATGGTTACCGCCACCAGCCACAAGAGTGGAGTCAGCGTTACCCAGGCATAGCGCGCCTTACCCTGGCGGATCATTGCGCTGGTGGCGACGCACAACGCGATGGTCGCGAGCATTTGATT
>DATEGX010000093.1:0-2952 GCA_035279875.1 Binataceae bacterium (SeqCode) | reverse complement strand
CGCGCTGCACACGACGTTGTTGCTTATCCTGCTGCTTTTGCCTGCGTAATTGCTCTCTACGGCGTTTTTCCATCTTATTTCCTTATATTGCGTCAAGATCGCCGGAACTGTGCTGAGCAAAACATCTTGCGCGGGGTCATTGTCATCGCGTGATGCTCCAACCGCGCGACCCGGATGAAGAAAAGAGGGGCGGCCTCGCGGCCGCCCGGTTATCCTACCAGCGGTTGCGCCCCCGGCTCGCGCCGCCACCCCCACCGCCGCCGCGATTACGATCGCCGCCACCGCCGCCGAAGCTTGATTCCCGCGGCTTGGCCTCGTTCACTTTGATATTTCTGCCCTTAAGCTCGCTATCGTTGAACTGCCGAATCGCGTTCGAAGCCTCTTCGGATGTCGACATTTCGACAAAACCGAACCCCTTTGACTGCCCGGAGAACTTATCAGTGATCACCGTGGCGCTCTGCACCTGGCCTACCTGCGCAAACAGTTCTTCCAGGTCGCTGTTGGAAACCGAGTAGGCAAGGTTGCCTACGTACAATTTACTGGGCATTAGAAGCCCTCCGAGAGTTATGCCGGGTTAGCTCCGAACAGAGAGCCCGGGCTAATTCCCGAGCTGGATGAAAGGAACGCTCCAAGCGTTGCCGTTAAGCGTACACCATCCAGGGAACGGATGAAACGCACTAGTTTCGAATCGCTTGGCGTTCGATTGCATGCCTTTCATTCCTTTGCAGCAGGTCTATTTGTCTGAACGTGCGTTCACAACGAGATTTCACCCCCGAACCGCAGGCTTTTGCGAGGCGCGTATACATCGCGCTCACGAAGGCATAGAATCAATAATAATTCCCTTCGGACGAAAACCCCACTCCAGACCGCCGCCGGTCGCCTGCCCGGGGAATCCGACCGCTGGTGACAGACGGAGGTTAAACTAATGCCCAGGGTGTACGTCGGCAATCTTGCCAGTTCGGTTACGAGCCGCGACCTGCTCGAGCATTTCTCTCGCGCCGGCGGGGCCGTGGGTGCTCTGGCGATTACCGACCGAGTTTCAGGGCGCTGCCGCGGATTTGGCTTCGTCGAGATGGCGGAGGCGTCCGACGTGGCGATCGCATTCAGCCTGCTGAACAAGACGATTCTCAACGGACAGGCGATTACCATCGAACCCGACCCATTGTCCAGAAACGGCAAAGCGCGCAGTAAAACCACTTGACCGCTTAAATCAACGAAAAGCTCGAATACGTTTAAGGTGGCAATTGAGCAATCCGACTACACCAATTTGGGATACCCACGACTTCAAGGTCAAAATGCTCGACTGGTCCGCGCTTCGTGGCTCGAGGCTGGCGCATAGCTGCCGCCGTTGCGGGCGACGCTTCTGCTGCTTCACGACGCGCAATTCGGAGACCAGTGCAATCGATGAGGACGGCCGGATGCTCGAAACCGCGGTGAGCGACCGCTGGTTGTCGGAGGCATGCCCGCGCCTGTTCAACGCCAGCGACGACGAAGACCGCAAACGGCTGTATCGGCGCGGTTTGGAGTAGGATTTACGCCTATCTCCTCTCTCTGGATGGCGCGACAGCGTGCGGATAAACCACCTGTAAGTTCAAGGTTGCATCCGGTTGAGAGATTTCATCTTGATTGTGCTCGAAGCGGCCTGTATAGTTTCCAACGGCAATTGTGCCTAACGCGCGTCGGATTCGCGCGACGCATCTATTCCCAACCTATCAGAACCTTTATCCTTCCGGCCTCATCCGCCTGAAAAACCGAATCCACTGGCTCTGAAAACGGAGACCGTTTGTCTTTTTCCGCTCTCGCTTTATCACCTGAAACCCTACGCTCGATCGAAACCCGTGGACATCAGCGGCCGACGCCGATTCAATCGGCGGCGATTCCGCTGGCTCTAACCGGCCGCGACCTGGTAGCCACGGCCGGTACTGGCAGCGGCAAGACCGCCGCCTTCCTGCTGCCTCTGCTCGAAAGGCTCAGTGGCCGCCGCTCCGCCGCGGTTCAGGCGCTGATCCTCGCACCTACCCGTGAACTGGCGGCACAAATCAATCACGAATTCATGCTGTTCGCGCGCCATACGCGTCTCCGCGCGGGACTCGTGGTCGGTGGTGAATCGCTCAGCCAGCAGACCAACGAATTGCGCCGGGGCGTCCAGGTCCTCATCGCATGCCCGGGGCGGCTGATCGATCACCTGGACCGCGGCAACGTACGGCTCGACCAAATCGAATTCGTGGTTATCGACGAGGCAGACCGGCTGCTGGATATGGGCTTCCTGCCGCAATTGCGGCGCATTCTGCGGGTGGCGCACAAACCGCGTCAAACTCTGATGTTCTCGGCGACGATGGATGCCGGAGTCGAACAGATTGCACGCGAGTTTCTCGACCATCCCGAGCGCGTGCGGATCGGCGAGATTTCCACGCCGCCGGCTGCTATCCGCCAGTTGATATACCCGGTCAGCAATGAGAATAAGGGCCCGATGCTGCTCCAGTTGCTCAAGCATCAGGCGGTAACGAGTGCGATCGTCTTCACCCGCACCAAGAGCCGGGCCGATCGCGTCGCCAAGATGCTGGTGCGCAACAGCTTCAGGGCGATCGCAATCCATGGCGGCCGCTCACAAAACCAGCGCAACGCTGCGCTCGCCGGATTCCGCAAGCGCAGTTACAACGTATTGGTCGCGACCGACGTGGCGGCCCGGGGGCTTGACATCATGGACGTCTCGCACGTGATCAACTTCGATCTGCCTGAAGTTTCGGACTCGTACATCCATCGTGTCGGGCGAACCGCCAGGATGGGCAAGTCCGGCGCGGCGTTGAGCCTGGTGATGCCCGAGGATGGACCTTCGCTGCACGAGATCGAGCGCGCGCTCGGCGTCAAGCTCGAGCGGGCTGAGCTAGCGGGATTCGAAACCCCCGAGATCCCCATGCCGAGGCGAGCGGCACATACCGCGCAGGCGGTGGT
>DATEGX010000092.1:0-34233 GCA_035279875.1 Binataceae bacterium (SeqCode) | reverse complement strand
ATCTTGGTGGCGTGGACATCTGGACGAGAATTCAATTTACGAGGCTGGTGTTCTTCACCCCGCTGATTGGCGGCCATCCCGCGACATTCAGGTGCTTTTCGCGAAACGGCCGGATACGGCCCAACCGCCAGCTATGCCCGTGCACTACGCTCACGGCTTTTTCGAGCCTTCTGAGCGCGCCATTTTTTTAACAATTCCGGCAATTCTCGCTGCAGAAACTCAAAAAACGCGAGGGTCTCGCCTATCCTCCGGCCCGCGGGAGTATCGCGTCCGAGAACGCTGATCCCGTTCTGCAGGCTCCGCTCCCACCGCGTGAGAGTCTGCTCCCGGCGCGCCACCGCTTCGTACCAGACGTCGTCGTGAATCCGATAATAGTCGCGCCGCAAGCCCGGTTCACGCTCCTTGCTGACCAGGTTGACCTGCGTCAAATAGCGTACCGCGCCTGACACCGCCGCCGAACTGATCTGCAGCAGGTCGGTCAATTCTTTCGTATTGAGCCGTCCCGAATCCGTCGCCAAGAGGCCCGCAAAGACCCGCGCAGGCATGCGAGGGAAGCCGCCCTCAGCCAGCACCACGGCAAAGTGCTCGATAAATGCCGAGACAGCTCGCCGATCACGCTCATAGTTTGCCGCTGTCCGCTCCTCCGACATTATCTCCTCGAGTCTTATCCTACCAATATTTACGCGATTTTCAATAACTTCACAAAATCATGAAAATACGGTATTCTGTTAATGGTTTGGGAGAAAGACCGATGAAACCGATTGCGCGTCGCATGCTGCTCGTTTTTACGCTGTTAATTGTCGGCGCCCTATTTTACTACCTCGGAGGCAAGTATCTCTGGCCTGCACCCGATCGCAGCACTATTCGGACGGTTGGAATCGTCGAAGCCCCGGAGGTGAACGTCAGCAGCAGAATCGCCGGAAGGATTACTTCCTTGCCGCTGCTTGAAGGCGACGTCGTCGAGACAGGGCAGGTCGTATGTCGGATAGAAGACGTTGATATTCGGAACCAACTTGCGAAAGCCCGCGCCGACCTCGCCGATGCGAGGGCCGAAGCCAACGAAGCTGAGCGAACCTCACGGCGTGACCAGGAACTTTTCGCCAACAACGTTATATCGGTGCAAGCGCGAGACGATGCTGCCACGAAGGTCGATAAGGATCGCGCGGCGATGGAATCCGCACTGGCGAACGTCAGTTACTATCAGGATCAGCTCACCGACACGCAGGTGCGCTCGCCGATTTCCGGGGTTGTCGTCAGCAAGAACCTCGAAGCAGGCGAATGGGTCAATCCGGGCACTTCAATCCTGACAATCGATGATTTGTCGACGCTATGGGCTCGAGTAGACGTAGAAGAAACGGATTTGGGCTTCATCCACGTTGGCTCGCCCGCACAGATTGCTTTGATGACAATACCCCGGACGCTTCTGTCCGGTCAGGTGATGGCGATCGGCCAGGAAGGTCAATTCGCAACTGAGACGGACGTACGGCGTGGCCGTCAGGACATCCGCACCTTCTATGTGAAAGTGCGAGTGCTGCAGCCTGTTGGCGTCGCCAAGCCCGGTATGACCGCAGAAGTAACTTTGAGGCGGCAAAATGCAAGCCAGCTCAGCAGCAATTGAAACGCGAGAGCTCACCAAGCGCTTTGGCGATTTCACCGCGGTCGATCAAATCAGCTTCGAGGTTGGCAAGGGCGAACTCTTCGGTCTGCTAGGTCCCAACGGCGCCGGCAAAACTACGGCAATCCGAATGCTGAACACGCTCTTGACGCCGACGTCGGGTCAAGCGTCCGTTGCCGGGTACGACATCGTTCGTGAGTCGCTCAAGGTTCGCGAATCGATCGGCGTAGTTCCGCAGGCGCTGACTTCCGACCTCGAATTGACAGCCTGGCAAAATCTCGACGTTTACGGCCAGTTCTACGACCTCTCGCGCCGCGCGCGACACGCACGGGCGAAGCATCTGCTCGAAACGGTCGGTCTGAGCAAACGGGCGCACGATATGGTAGCGACGTATTCCGGCGGAATGCGGAGACGCCTGGAAATTGCCCGCGGGCTGATTCATTCACCCAAAGTGCTGTTCCTTGATGAACCGACGATTGGGCTCGATCCGCAGGGCCGGCGCGCTGTTTGGGACCTGCTCGAACAGTTACGCAGCGTGAGCGACATCACGATCTCGCTGACGACGCACTACATGGATGAAGCGGAAAAGCTCTGTGACCGAATCGCGATAATCGACGGCGGCAAAATCGTTGCGATTGGAACCACCGACAAGCTCAAGGCCATGGTCAACGGCTCGGATCGCATCAGAGTCCAGGTCGGGAGCGATCCAGAGAAAGCGGTCGCAGCACTGCGAGGCGAGCCCTGGGCAAAGGAGGTCGAAGTCGGCAGCGACAATGCGATCATTATAACGACTGCCGACGGTGCTCATGCCGCGCCCAGACTGATCGAACGGTTCGAAGAAGCCGGTGTAAAAATCACAGCGATGGCCATTGAACGCATCTCCCTGGAAGACGTCTTCATCAGGCTCACCGGCAGGCAATTACGCGAGGAAACTGGCGGTGCTGCCGCACCCATCCGTGATCCTCTTTTTGCTGGGGCGGAACAACGGAGGTTTTAGTGAAGAAATCGTG
The DNA here is from genome assembly GCA_035279875.1 of Binataceae bacterium (SeqCode). Lineage (GTDB taxonomy): Bacteria > Desulfobacterota > Binatia > Binatales > Binataceae > JAMXLL01. The sequence goes on along the minus strand of DATEGX010000092.1, from coordinate 31,608 downwards.
GGCCATAATGCGACGTGATTTGATCAAGCTCTCGAAGGCTCCGGCCTTGGTCATCTCAAGTGTCATTATGCCCATGCTCTTTCTGCTGATCTTCGGCAATTCGCTGCAAGGACAGTTGAAGCACCTGCCAGTAGTGATCGTTAACGAGGATCAAGGACCCTACGCGTTGCGCGTAATCGAGAAAATGCAAGCGCTTGCGGCCGGCCCCAAAACGATCACCCTTGCCCATATGGACGACCCGGGCCAGGCAGTCGATCTGGTGAGGAATGGCCGTTATAAGGCGGCTCTTCTGATACCGCGCGAATTCAGCCGCAACATAACCGTAGGGCGCCTGGCCGAACTGGGACTCTTCACTGATAACGTTGACAGCATCAGCAGCGTTGATCTGCAAGGATTAGTTGCTCAGGCAGTCTCGGTAATACGAAACGGTTTTGTCACCGCGCGCGAGCCGAAGCTCGATCAGATCGTGGTCAGACCGAGCAACCTTTTCGGCACGGTCGATTATGACCGGTCGCTGATTCCCGGCGTCATCGTGATGGCGCTCTTCATGGGTTCCATGACCTCTGGCGTGTTCAACTGGATCATGGATCGGTTTTCAGGAGTCACCGAAGCGTACCTCGTTACGCCGCTTTCTCCCTGGAACATCGCCGGAGGTATCCTCGGCAGCAGTATCCTCGCGACTACAGGCGAGGCCATTCTTGTGCTAATTGGCGGTCTGGCACTGACCGGCGGTGGCTTGAGCGGCGGAATCGGCGCCGCGCTGATGTTGTGCGGAGTTATCGTTCTGACCGGCACGGGTCTGCTGGCGATGATGTTCGCGATGTACAGCCGGGCGAGCAATCCCCGGCTGATTGGCGGGCCGGCGGGCTTCCTCAACGTCATCCTGTTTTTCCCGAGTGGCGCTATCTATCCGATCGAAAGCCTCCCGCCATGGCTACGCGCGTTCACCCGATGGAATCCCGAAACTCACGCGATCAGTGCGCTCAAAACGGTGATGTTCAAAGGCGCGAATTTCGCCGCTATTTCAAACGATCTCACGTTCCTGACGATATTCGCGGCGATAATGCTCGTATTGGCCGGAGCCACTCTGAGACGGTCGCTATAAAATCGCAATTTTGAGATCGGCGGGCGAACTGCCGTCTATGGCGATTGTGAGCAAGAGGTGCCCTCCTCGATGAGCAAAACAGGATACCGGCAGGGGCGGTCTTCGTTGTAGCATCAAATCGTGAATCTTCCAGTGAATCCGCCGGTCCTGCCGATGCTCTCAAAGCGAATCGACGAATTGCCGTCGACCATTGCCTGTATCTTTGAACCGAAGTGGGACGGCTTTCGCGCGCTGGTCTTTCGCGATCGCGAAGAAATCCTGGTTCAGAGCCGAGACTCGAAATCGTTGAATCGATACTTTCCCGAGTTAATCGAGTCTCTGAAGGAGCAATTGCCGGCTCGCTGCGTCCTCGACGGCGAGATCGTCGTGGTTAAAGGCGACGGACTTGACTTCGAGGAGTTGCAACTTCGGATTCATCCAGCAGCCTCGCGGATTAGGCAGTTGTCGCGCGAAAGTCCCGCATCGATCGTATTCTTCGATCTTCTATGCGAAGACGCTCGCGATTTGCGTAGCCAGGCGTTCGAGCATCGCCGCGCGAAGCTCGAATCGCTGCTTGGCCGTGTACAGCCGCCGCTCTATTTGACGCCGGCGACCCGCGATCTAACGGTCGCATCGGATTGGTTTCAGCGTTTTGAAGGCGCTGGACTCGACGGCGTTATGGCCAAGCCGATTTCGGGCAGCTATCAGCCTGACAAGCGTATGATGTTCAAGCTCAAGCATGAGCGCACCTGCGATTGTGTGGTCGCGGGCTTCCGATGGCACAAACAGGAGCCAGATACAGGAGTTGGTTCGCTACTGCTCGGTCTGTTCGACAATACCGGCGCGCTACAGCACGTTGGCGTATGTGCCAGCTTTACCGGCGCCAAACGGCGCGAGCTGATCAAACACCTGGCGCCGTATCGTCAGAACGCGCTCGTTAACCATCCCTGGAGATCCTGGGCGGAACTTGGTTCGGCCGACGCCGGGCATCGCATGCCCGGAGGCCACAGCCGCTGGAGCCACGGCAAAGACCTGTCCTGGGAGCCGCTCAGCACCGAGCTGGTCGTTGAGGTCGCATACGACCATATGCAGGGCGGGCGCTTTCGTCATACGGCGCAGTTCCGAAGATGGCGCACCGACAAGAAGCCGCGGGACTGCACTTACGCTCAACTGGAAGTCATCGCGCCGCGCGAGTTGAAAGCGATCTTTACCGGCGATATCTGAGACGCCGTTCTCAGGTAGTGTTCTTTGGTGTGAGCCTTTTGCGCCACTCGCGTGTTGGATCGTCGTCAGGGTCGGGGGGCTCGGCGGGCGGTCGGAGTTCCTCCGGAACGTGGCGCAGGTTGATCCGGACGCGCGTCCAGGTCGACGACCTGCCGCGCATCCGATCTACCAGCACATCGTCGTCGGTGAGCCGCTTTGCTACCTCCGGATACTTGCGCTTCCATCTCTCCAGCCCCGTGTGCGCCGCCTCCGTGCTGGGCGACTTCGCGACGACGATCAGCGGCATCTTTGTTCGTCGGGACCGGACAGCGGAACGCGCGCGCGATGGCGCGACCCGTATCGGTTCACCCTTCATTTTTCGAAAATGTGGAGGCCACGGTGCGTCGCCGAGTCCGCGAGCTTCGTCTTTGGCAGCAAGCTCCAGCAAGGCTTCAAGCGATCCTGGCGCGACGTCGATGCCGCTATGTGGATCGCCGAAGTCGGCGAAGCGCTTTGGCATGGTGAGCACGGTAAAATCTGCCGGATCGCAGTCGGCGACTTCATGCCAATGGAGCGGTGCCGAAACTCGCGCTTCGGCGACCGGGCGCACGGAATAAGCCGAACACGTCGTACGGTCCTTCGCGTTCTGATTGTAGTCAAGGAACACACCGTGGCGTTCCTCTTTCCACCACTTCGAACTGGCGAGCGCCGGCGCCCTGCGCTCGACCTCGCGGGACAGGGCGAGCGCCGCTCGACGCACTTCGTCGAAGGTCCAGCGCGGCTCTATTCGTACGTTGATGTGCATCCCGCGCGAGCCGCTGGTTTTGGGCCAGCCGCAAAGGCCCATTTCCTCCAGTAGTGCCTTCACCTCCAGTGCGACCGCTTTCACGTCGCCCCAACTGACGCCCGGGCCCGGATCGAGATCGACTCTCAATTCGTCAGGATGTTCCAGATTGCCCGAACGTACCGGATGCGGATGCAACTCGATGCACCCAAGATTGACGACCCAGGCAAGTCCGGCGGCGTCATCTACGACTATCTCTTCGGCGGTGCGTCCCGAAGGAAACTTCAACGTCGTGGTCCGCAGCCAGGAGGGTCGCTGTGCGGGCGCGCGCTTCTGATAAAAGGCCTCGCCTCTGGCGCCGTCAACGAATCGCTTGAGCACGATCGGCCGGTCACGAACTCCATTGAGGGCGCCCGAGGCGATCGACAGATAATAGCGAACGATATCCAGCTTGGAGAGTTTGACTTTCTCTGAGAAATACAGCTTGTCGGGATGCGTGACGCGGACCTCACGGCCGTCGATCAGGAGCAACTCGATAGCATCCTTCGCTGGCACAAGCCAAGTCTATCAATCCCCAATTAGAAGGATAGCCAACAATTCAAGAACTCAAGACCGAGCAGACAATCGCGCCGTGTGCTCGATCAGCCGCGTGTAACGGTCTCCCATATGTCACGCGTGGTCTCTTAACACGAGGCTTCTTCGCGTTCTCGATTTCCTGGTGGTCCGCGTGACGGGCCGGAGAGACCTATCGAGACGGCGGCTTCGCATCGCAATAGCTCAACGCGCCGCCTATCCAATGAATGGCACGCTTGATTAAACCGACCGGTTGGTATAGTCAATCGGAGACCATGTCCGAAGCTTCGTCACGAACGAGCATTCTTAAGACGGCCCGCAACCTGATGCTCAAGTACGGCTACGCCGCGACCTCCGTCGACGACATCTGTTCAAGCGCTGGGGTGACGAAAGGGAGCCTCTATCACTTTTTTGAAACGAAAGAAGAACTCGGGATGGTGGTCCTGAACGGATTCTACGACGAAGGCGTCGCGCGTGTGGCCCGTGGCCCACACGCGGAGATGAATGATCCATATCAGCGCCTGCTCGGTCTGTTCGATCATCTTGAGGCGATTGGCCCGGAACTCTGGCGAGACGGATGCCTGATGGGGAACTTCGCCTGCGAGCTCTCCGAGTCGAGTCCAATCATACGGCGACGCGTATCCGAGATCTTCGAAGAGCTGGTGAATAAGTTAGCGCCGATCTTCCGGCCAATCGCGCGCCGCCGTAAGGAAGCGGACGAGTTGGCGGAGCAAACGCTTATGGTGATCGAAGGTGCTGTCGTTATGGCAAAGGCGCACAACGATCCGAATCGCATAGCCTCAGGTTTGCGCTTTTTTCGACGCACGATCGAGGCGCGCATCCAGGAGTCGAGAAGAGCTACAGGGAAGACAAATCGAGGGCGAGCAAGTTCGCCCCTGTAACAAAAGGAGGAGAATAGCTATGTCAGAATCGTGGTCCCTTAAAGGTTCGTACTTTGAAACCTGCAACTGCGAGACCGCGTGCCCATGTGTCTTTTTGAGTCCGCCCACCGAAGGCGATTGCACCGTGCTTCTCGCCTGGCATGTTGACGAAGGTCGCTTCGGTGATATCCCGCTCAAGGGCCTCAACGTGGCGCTTGCCGTCTATAGCCCAGGCCACATGGCAAAGGTCAAGTGGAAGGCGGGGCTTTATCTCGACGAACGCGCATCCGGAGAGCAGCGAGAAGCCTTAACGAAGATCTTCAGCGGTCAGGCGGGTGGCCATCTCGGGCGTGTGGCTCAGCACATCGGCGAAGTCCTAGGTGTGCGAAGCGTATCGATAGAGTACAGGGCAGAAGGTAAACGACGCTCAGTCCGAGTGGGCAACGTGGCGGATGCGGCGATTCAAGCGATCGAGGGACCGGCGGGCGAGGTAGCCGTCAGCGGTCATCCGCTGGCGATAGCGCCCGGCTTCCCGGCGATAGTTTCGCGTTCAGAAAAACTCCATTACCAGGATCACGGTTACAGTTGGGAGATCTCGGAAAGGAACGGCTTCTATTCCCCCTTCCAATACGCCAATGGGTGACTCGGGCCCGAAGGTGCAAGTTCCGCTCAGCACCCTGCCACGCCGCGATCGCTGGGTCGTGTTGGTCGGCCCTGGATTGTAGCGAAAGCCCGCGTGCGCACGAGCGCATGCGGGCTTTGTGCTTGCGATTTGCTGCTCGCGGAGCGAGTCGCCGGCAGCTACGTCAGTCTGAAGTCAGCGGCTGGTTGACGAAGTTGAAGTTAGCTTCCATCCGCTCGCTCACCTCATTCAGATGCCGGCAGTACTGAAAGAAACCGCCGTTGTAATTACCGTCCTGTCGGCGCTGGAACTCACCTTCGAAGTTATAGTAGCCGGGCGTACACTCCTGGTTGAAGTTGGTCTTGCCGCGATGCTCGATGACTTCCTGCACCCACCATTCTTCGGCTTGAGGGCTCACGTCCAGCGATTGATGACCGTGACTACGTACATAATTGACGCAGGCCGCGATGTACTCGCCCTGGGCTTGAGCGACATCGGTAAAGTTGAACTGGAAAGAGGCCTGCAAGCCACCCATGATGAACAGATTCGGGTAGCCCTGCGTCTGGACCCCTAGAAGGGTCCGCACGCCGTCGCGATATTTGTCGTTGAGACTCAGGCCATTGGCGCCTTTGATCAGATTGTAGGTGCCAGTCTTCTGCACCTCGAAGCCGGTCGCGTAAATCAAAACGTCGACCTCGTATTGCTTACCCTCAAATACGGGACCTTTTTCGGTAATTTCGTTGATACCCTTGCCGCGCGTGTCCACCAGATGAACGTTCGGCCGGTTAAAGGTGGGCAGGTAGTCATTGTGGAAACATGGACGCTTGCACATCAGCATGTACCACGGCTTGAGCGATTCGGCAGTGGCCTTGTCCTTGACGACCTGTTCGATGCGCTCATGGATCTTCATCATGGCTTCCATGTTCGCATTTTCTTGCCGGCGGACCTTTTCTTCAGGCGACATCGCGGCGTAGCGAGCCTTTTGCTCCTCAGACATCTGGGGCTCCCTACGCGCCCGTTCACGACGATGCGCCTGCCATCCGGGGCCAAGTTTACGTGCCCAGTTCGGATCGGTCGGCCACTCGTCGCGAAAATCAATCGAGGAAGGCGTGCGCTGGAACACGTAGAGTTCCTTCGCCGCCGCTCCGAGTCCTGGCACGGCCTGGACCGCGGTCGCTCCGGTTCCAATAATGCCGACCACCTTGTCTTCCAGTCCTGAAAGGTCGGGCTTGGTATAGGCGTAGTCCCAGCGCGAAGTGTGGAAGGAATGGCCCTTGAAGGTTTCGAGGCCCTTGATTTTAGTGAGCTTCGGCTTCGTCAGGATGCCGTTGGCGCAGATTACGAAACGCGCCCTCATCTGATCGCCGCGGTCGGTCGCGATATGCCACATCTGCTCGGCTTCGTTCCAAGTCGTGGCCGTCACCGTCGTCTGAAAGGTCGCGAGTTCGTACAGGTTGTATTTCCGCGCGATCGCCTGGCAGTGGGCGAAGATCTCGGGTCCGCCCGCATAATGGTCCCTGGGAACGTAATCTAGTTCGTCGAGCAGCGGCATGTAGTCATAAGCGACCACGTCGCAGGAGACCCCGGGGTAACGATTCCAATACCAGGTGCCGCCAACGTCGGCGCCGCGCTCCACGATGCGAATACTTTCAACCCCCACCTCGCGTAGCCGGGCCGAGGTCAGGAGCGCGGAAAAGCCGCCGCCGATGAAAAGGCATTCGACCGTATCATTGATCGGTTCGCGCGGCTTTTGCGCCTCGGCGTACGTGTCAACCTCGTATCTCGCCAGCCCCCCGGTCAATTCGTAGGTGTACTGAGCGAGCCCGTTCGGCCGGTATTTCAGTCTAAGGTCTCGCTCTTCAGCGAATTTGCGCTTAACGCTGTCGTAAAAATCCTGCGATCTCGTGGGTTTCGCGGTGAGCCCGATCGGCTTATCGATCTTTTCAGCCATTAGATTTTTCTCCATGCCCAGTGGTCATTGCGTTGCTTCGATCCAGCAGTGGTCAATGCCGACGAACCGGTCAAACTGCAGGTTGCCACGAAATTGGTGAGCTTTTCCAGCGAGGCAAGCTCCTCGCCGCCTTACCGTGTTTCACCTTTACGCGTTTCCTCGGCCACGAAATGAGGCCCTCCGTTTTGGAGCACGGGACAAATTCCAATCGACTCCCGAAATGAAGTCCATCGGCTTGGACGCGCCGAAGTCGCCGAATTTGACTGAATGTGTTGCCGTATCCCGAGGTTCCAAAAAGATGGATAAAGTTGTAACAGTTAGACAGAGAAGGATTTAAAGAGAAAGCGGCGCAGCTTGCATCTTAAAGAGATTTTTGACAGCATTTCTCGTGTCTTTTGCTCATAAAGCTAGTGTCTTCTCGCGGAAAGCGAGATTCGTCGCGTGTTCGGAAGTCAATCCAGCAAGCTACGACGCACCCGGACGACCCAGCTACGTGACACTTTGGCAGCGAGGACGATGAACACCAATTTCCCATGGAGAACAACAGGACAATCATAGTGACTAGAATATACAGGTTGATTTTCTCGCTGCTGTGCTTCTCCGGGAGCCTACTTTGGCATGTTTCGAGTGCGTCCGCGCAAGCATGTACTCCCGTAGTTTATGCTTTTCGTCATGCCGAAGATTTTGGAACTAATCTCACGTTGGTAGGACGAGAGCATGCCTCTCTTTACCCCTCGATGGTAGCCGGCATTGAAACATCTCACACTTACTGCCCTGTGGGTTATGTTTATTCAATGTTCGAGATCAACCCGGATGGAACTAACGGCACAAGCAATCCATTTGAGACAGCTCAGCCTTTAGCTTCTTTCGTTTGCGGTGATGCCGCATTCTTTGCCGGCTTGGACCCTTACACAACCTGCCTTGGCTCAGCCTCTGAACCACATACGGCGTTAGCATCAGCGAATGGTGGTGGAAACTTGTATGAGTATTTGGGTGTAAAGGGAGCACCATCAACTAAGCAGCCAAGTGCGTCATCCGTTCAATTGCGAGACGAGCTGATCCAGCACGCCGGCGACGGTTTTTCAAGTGCTATCTTCTGGTCAAGTCAGGGCTTGAATATCCTTGGTCAAGCTATAGCACCAGGCTTCACGGGCATCCCGGGGTGCTCGACGCTGCCCGCTAAAAGCACATGCGAGGACCTCAAAGCGCCGAGGAACGCGGCTTACATTTTTGTCTATAATGGCAGCGGTTTTGATCCACCAGAAGCCATCACACGATATGTACAATGCTTCAATGTTCATGTTACGAAGTTCACCGCCCCTCCAAAGCTCGACGGGCCTGCACCTCCCGAGCCGATCGGGCCTGGGCCTACGAAGTACTACTGCGGAAATGGAATAGAAGACACCGGCACCGGCAACCTGCCAACAACATCGGGCGAAGGTCTTGGCCAAACATTCGCTCATCTTGATCTGTTACTGGGAAAGATTTGTGATACGACCAATCTTGTAGAGAGTGGGCCCCGAGGCTATTACGGTTACTGCCAATAGCCAGCGCTGGCCTCAATAGTTGTTGACCGTGATCTACGGCGAAGTGCGGCCAGCCAGCAACTGCACGTTTTCGGATCGAATTTGGCAGATGAGATTGCATACTCGCTTCCGTTCCGGTTGCTGAGACCCTTTGCATGGCGCGCGACCTTGTCATCGGAATCGATTCCTCGACTACAGCTACCAAGGCGATTGCCTGGGATCGGACAGGCGCGCCGGTAGCTGAGGGGCGCGCGGCAATCCCGCTTGCTCAGCCTCGCCCGCGCTATTTCGAACAGGATCCCGAAGACTGGTGGAGCTCGACGTATCTGGCGCTGCGCGAGCTCACGGCCAAAGTCGAGCCGGCGCGCATCGCGGGCGTGGCAATCTCAAACCAGCGCGAGACCTTCGGCGTCTTCGACGAGCATGGCAATGCGATCCGTCCGGCCATCGTCTGGCTCGACGAGCGGGCTATGGACCAAATGCGCCGGTTCGGGGCGAGCTTTGGCGCCGAGAAAATCCACGCGATCTCCGGCAAGCCGGTCGATATCACGCCCTGCCTCTACCGGATGGTTTGGCTGCGCGAGAACGAGCCGAACGTCCTGAATCGGGCCGCTTACGTCGCCGAGGTCCATGGATATCTGTGCTTCCGGCTCACCGGCCGCTGGGCCACCTCGACCGCCTCGGCCGACCCGCTGGGCGTCCTCGACATGGAGCGCCTGGTCTGGTCACAGGAGATTCTTGCGGCGGCGGGAATACCGATCGACAAGATGCTGCCAATGATGCGGCCCGGCGCGTTAATCGGAACCGTTACCGAAACCGCCGCGCAGGCGACCGGCCTTCCGGCCGACACTCTCGTGTTCGCCGGAGGGGGCGACGGACAGTGCGCGGGTACCGGCGTCGATGTCCTGCGATCCGGCCGCACCTACATCAACCTCGGGACTGCCGTGGTCTCGGGGCACTATTCCGAGCGCTATGTCTTCGACCGCGCGTTCCGCACCGAGACTGCGGTCGCTGATCGAGGTTATATCGTCGAGACCTGCCTGCGCTCCGGCACCTTCCTTCTCGACTGGCTGACGCGAGAGTTGCTCGGACTCGACCCTCAACGGGAGCTCGAGCTGCTGACCGCTCTCGAGGCGGAAGCCGCCCGATCGCCAGTCGGGTCCAACGGTGTCATGCTTGTCCCCTACTGGGAGGGATGCATGACGCCTCATTGGGATGCGTCGGCCCGTGGCGTAATCGCCGGCCTCTCGGGATCGACCCGGCGCGGCGATCTCTATCGCGCATTGCTGGAGGGCGTGGCGCTCGAGCAGGCGCTGGCTTCGAGGCGGCTGGAGGCCGGCTGCGGACAGACGATCGACCACTATGTCGCGGTGGGCGGCGGCACGGCATCGAATCTGTGGATGCAGATCCTGGCCGATGCCACAGGTGTTCCCGTCCATCGCTCGACGAACAAGGAGGCGTCCGCTCTAGGCGCGGCAATCGCGGCCGCCACGGGATGTGGCTGGTTCCGCAGTTTTGCCGAGGCATCGACCGCGATGGCCGGCCACATCGATCGGACTTTTGAACCTAAGCCCACCGAGCAAGCGGCCTACGCCGAACTGAGCGGGATATACGAAGAACTCTGGCCAGCGCTTTCGAGCTGGAACCAGAAGCTCGCGCGCCTTGTCGAGCGGCGGGCTGCAAAGCCTCAATCCTAGGCTGGGACTACCGCTCTTATGATGCTAGTCTCTGGCGTCATCGAGCTCGGCGAGTGCCGTTGAGCTTCTATTATTCGGGTTGCGAGGCCTCATGTCCCTTCATAGTCTCTTCGTCTCCGCGGTTCTCATCGCGTTCGCCGCATTGCCGTTGACTTCGCGGTCCGCCCAGGCGGCCGGCGAGGTCACCACGCCCAGTGGCCTGCGTATTATCGACGTCAAGCCGGGCACCGGACCGGCGCCGCAAGCCGGCCAGACCGTAACGGTCAATTACACAGGCTGGCTGTACGTCGATGGCAAGAAGGGCAAGAAGTTCGACAGCTCACTCGACCGCGGCGAGCCATTTTCCTTCACGATCGGCCAAGGCCAGGTCATCAAGGGCTGGGACGAAGGCGTCGCCACCATGCATGTCGGCGGCACGCGCACGCTGATCATTCCGCCCGACTTGGGCTATGGGGCGAGCGGCGCCGGTAACGTCATCCCGCCGGGCGCCACGCTGATCTTCGATATCGATTTGCTCGGCGTAAAATAGCTACCGATCGCCCCTGGGTATCGACGGTACCAGCATGCGAGACGTGGCCGACGATGCTTGAGTCCGGAAATCGCTGCCCTCAGATGTACCGCGCACCCAGGAGCTGCTTATCGAACTGGTCAAGGATGGGCAAAAGCGCGATGAGTTAAAACGCGGAGATGCGGTACTGCTTGCGGACACGACTAACCATCGGTTTGGCGTGATGCCTCGCGACGAACGGAGGATCAGAACATGAGTAGCGCGACAGAGCAGTTTGAAGGTGGCTGCCTGTGCGGTGCGGTGCGTTTTATCGCAACTGGGGAACCGAAGGGCATCTATTGGTGTCATTGCCAAAGTTGTCGGAGGCATACCGGTGCGCCCGTATCCGTCTTCGTGGCGTATGAACCGCAGGCTTACAGGGTCACAAAAGGCGAGATAACCAAATTCGATTCCACGCCTGGGCAAACGCGGCGCGGCTTTTGTGCGAAGTGCGGATCAACCTTGACTTGCGAGTCGTTACCTGAAATCGCGCTAACACATTTCCATGTCGGAGCATTCGATCAGGCTGAGCGGCTTCAGCCGAAAAAGTCGTACTTCGTTGAAGAACGGCTGCCCTGGTTGCACTTCGGTGATGCTTAGCACACGGCACGCCGCTAGCAATTTAAGTCGAACGACAGAATGAAGTCCCTGAGAAACGGTTCAGGGACTCGCGGAGTGTTCCACGGGCACACCGGCTGCCCTTCCACTCGGGGTAAGCGTCTTTCCAGCCGGTAGGCCTTGAAGCCCCGCCTACGCAGCTCCGCCACCGCCGCATACGAAAAGAATACAGTACGGCTCACGGCAGTAGGCCACAATTTCCAGGTTTCGGCGGTGTCCACGCCGATACGGCAGTCGCCTTGGAGCGGTCGAAAATCGACGATGAAAAGGACCGCGATCGGCGTAGTTCGCCCTCGGGGGCAACCGGCCGCCCTAAAGTATGTCCCAATCTGGCAGTTTCTCTACAGTTTACTTCACATGGGGGCAAATTCGCTAAAGACGATTGCGAGAGTGCAGCGGTTCAACCGGATGCTCATTCAAACTCAGCCAACGACCTCTAGGCAATACGTCACCCCTCTAAAGTTCTCTTAGCATACTGATCGTAGCGGTTCTCATCAGCCACCGAAAAGAACCATAAGTATTTCGCAACCGACCATAATACAATTCTGCATCTGGTTTGACAGTAAAACTTCAATGTGCTTGTCTTGACGACCTCGCCGATTCCCTGAGTAAATCATAGGGCATCATCATTTCGTCGGCGTGCGCTGAGAGTCTTGAGCCATCGGCTCTGGGTATGGGACGCGTTCGGCCGTTTATATGTTGAGTAAAGATCAACCATTACTCTGAGTGGATTTGGTAACTGAGCGCTGCGAACAAATCCAAAGCAAGTCTTAACTGGAGCACCGCGATGCGAGCAGGGGAGACACGATGAACCCTTCAAAGTATGCAGGCTTGGTAACTAGCAGCATATTTATACTACTCGCCGCGATGATTTCAGCACCCGCCCAAGCGGCCACTTGCGGCGGGACAACAGGCGCGCCTCAGATTCTCACAACCGGCGATCAAACAACCGATCTGGACGTAACGGGACCGTGCGAGGTTCGAGCGGGCAATTATACATTTCATAACGTCAACATATACAAAAAAGCCGGCTCCGACACGGCTGGGACCCTGACCTTCGTCGATGCGGATATCAACTTCTATGCCGAATCGATCTTGGTAGAGAATCAGGGCAGTCTGATTGCAGGCACGGAGCAATCGCCGATCGGCACCAATGGCGGCGTTTTGACCATTCATCTGTGGGGCAAGCAAAGCGACGCAGGTATCTTATGCAAAGGCGAGAGTTTGCGATGCGGCGTCAGCACTGAAGTCTGGAACTCCAATCCGGCACCACCACCGATGGATCGGATGCCGGAGCCTCCGGCCTCGTGCGAGTCCTCCAACGGCACCACGCTTCCTAAACTACCTGGTGAAGTAAGTGACTGCTTCTATCGATATCAAACGCTGGATATGTCGGATGAAACGCTTCCGGCATACTTCGGGCACAAGGTCCTCGCCGTATCATTTGGCGGGACGCTGCATCTCTTTGGCAAAAAAGGCGCGACCTATGCCGGCAGCGGGTCTTCAGCGAGATGTGCGGACACTGATCCATCATGTTCGGGCACGAGTTGGGTTCGCCTCAAGGGATCGCTGACTCCAACCGCGACCAGCATGACGCTGGATGGGGTTGTGGACTGGGCCGATCAGGATCATATCGTGCTCACCAGCACGGATTTTCTTCCGGGGCATGCCGAAGAATTGATTATTCAAGGCAATCCCGTCGTAGACAGCACGGGAAAGACAACTACCTTTCACTTCGCCAACGCGGATGGCGTGACGACGGGCGTCAAATGGCCCCATAACGGGATTGAATACACCTACGGTAGTAAGGTTCCCACGCGCCTGGGTCTGCCGCAAACATCTATCGAGACTCGCGCGGCCGTTGGGCTGCTGTCGCGCAGCATCAAAATTGTCTCCGAAGGTGACACTGCACCAGTCGCACCGATGTTCGAAACCACCTTCCCGCCCGAGCCGACCGATGGATCTGTCGGCTATTTCTTTGGCGGTCACACAGTAGTTCGCCAGGGGTTTCTGAGTTACCAGGTGCAGGGTGTCCAATTTCACCAACTCGGTCAGGGCGGCAGCATCATGCACTATCCGGTGCACTTTCATATGGCACGGATGACACCAGGGGCGGCAACCACCTTCGTAAAGGACAGCTCAATCGATGATTCAATGACGCGCTGGATCACCATACACGCAACACAAGGCGTCCTGGTGGCGCGCAATGTCGGCTACAAATCCATTGGTCACGGGTATTATCTCGAGGATGGCACCGAGACCAACAATGAGCTTTACTCGAATCTCGGAGTTTTCGCGCGTGCCGCTGTCGATAACATCCAGAACCCGCGAAAAGTGCCGGGTATCCTGACCGCCACGACGCCAACTGAAGAGAACCCTACCGCCCCGGGATTCAACAATTTCCCTTACTATTCCGACTCGGATCGTCCGGCAGTGTTCTGGATTATGAACGGCTGGAACGACTTCGAGCACAACGTGGCGGCGGGAGCCGGTACTTGCGGGGCCTGTTACTGGCTCGTGCCGTCTGCCATCAGTGGACCGTCGCAGAACCAGAAATGGTTCGGTTATGCCGGTGAGCAACTGGGTCTGGCTCGTGCCGCCACCACCCCATTGAAAACTTTTCTTGGCAACTCATGTTCATCCGCAATGACGGCCTTCACCGAGGTTGGGAATATGAGCGCCTGCCTTGGTGTTAACAATCACATTTCGAACGCCAGTAACCTCAAGATGTTGGGTTCCGAGCAAGCGGCGAAAGCCTACAAATACGGCCCGAACGGAAGGCAGATAGATCCGTACTACTGGCCGCGGTTTGCCGATAAGGGTCGTACCGCCACCCGCTGTCCCGACGCCGACAAGGGCGTCGCGGACGCCGATTGCGGAAAGCCGGAAGTACAAGTATGCAACAGCGGCACCGAGGAAAATTGTGACGTAACCGTGCTCGACAACTTTACCACTTCCTTCAACTGGGAGGAGAAAAACTTCGCTGCGATTTGGATGCGGCCGTTCTGGTCGCTAGTCATCAACAGTGCCGTGACTGATGTGCTCAACGGCGGCATTAACTTCGTTACCAGCGGCGACTTCAGCAAATCTTCCGTGCCGACGGGATTTTGGGCTTTGTCACGAAAAACCGTAAACGTGGGCAGCACTCAGTGGCACAACGCTCAAAACCCTCTGCTCGCAGACAATCCGCTGACCTCAAACGCAGGGCCGTTCAATCCATTCAGCAGCAAAACTCTTGCGGGACCCGACGGTACGGCCAAGCTTAGTGGCTTGAAGTGCGGGCCCGATCCAATCAGCGGTGCGCAAAACAACTCGTTCTGCCTCTCGAAGGACGAGGGCGTCAGCATTCAGTTGGATAACTGGTCGACCTTTCAGCGCTTCACCAGCGTGTACGACGGACCGACCTATCAAGATTCGAACGCATACCTGGATATTCTTCCGACTTATCTCACCAGCGACGGCAATGTGCCGAACGCCGGAAACACTAAGCTGTGTAAGCCGGACCCACTCAACGGCAATCCGTGCGCCAACACGGGCTTCATGAATTCCAGCGTGCCTGGAGTCAAAGCAGACCGACTTAACAATGGGTGCTACTTCCCGAATGCCGCCATCGGATGGAAACAGCCTAATGCTTTTTTCTACGCCCCGGCCTTTCACTCGACCAATCTGTTCTTCGACAATGTCGGCATACGCCATTTCGTCATCGAACCGCTCTTCAAGCCGGGCACCTTTACCTCGCCTCTCGATCAAACCAAGCCGACCGATCCGGTCAGGATGGCGAACTGCTATTGGAGCCCGGCGATTTACAACGCCTTCACCGACATCGACCGCCAGACAGTTTTGAACGACGATGATGGCACGCTGACCGGGTTGACCAGTTCCTTGAATCCGCCCCATAAAACGGAGACCATTTCCGTCAACGAGCAGGATTTTTTTGATGCGCCGTTTGAGACTCCCGAATGCTCTTCCGACCTCGCGCTGAATGCGACTGCCGACGCCAAGTGTCCACCGAATACTGCCAAGACCAGTCCTTACGAATACTTGTCGGCCGTGGTCTTCCCCGAGTGCGCGCTCAATGTAGGAGGCGACGGACCGTTGCGAATGTGTAATGACGCTTACGCCAATTGGGGTAGCAACTGTGAGAACGCTTCTGGGCAGTCTTTCGGATGCGCTGGCGTCAACATATACAGGCAGTTACTTACACAGGGAGAATCGCCCGGCCTGCAACAGCAGCTGCGTATGATGGGACAAAATACGTTTCAACGCAGCGCCCTTACGACCAATCACGGAAGTTACTATATTGATACTACTGTCTCCAAGACTGCTCAGGCCAACCAGGGGGCAGTGAGCTTCAGCGCGTTCGCTGCTAGGGGAAAATACGACATTTTCTTTCTCTATTCGAAGCCGGACACTCAGCAGACGTATAAGCTGTATGTGGGCGCGGCGGATCCCAATTACGCCACCACTCACGTTAAATTCGGCTACGTCAATATTGATAACGAGAAATATACTTTCAAAGAGGAAGGCAGCGGTTCGCTTCCCGAGAAGTGGAAAGCGGACTACAAGGACGGCTATCTGACACTGGCGATCGATATGTCAGGGACCGGTACGTCGGGATTGGCGAAAGATTTCGCGCGGACGGAGTCAATGTGCCAACCCAGGACGATGTGCTCCTGGAACAGTAGATTGAACCAGTGCGCCTGTAACCCTGCGAGTCCCTACTATAGTTTGTGTCAAGAACGAAATGCCAACAGTGACACTATCTGCAGCTGGTCCGTTAAGGATCTTGATTGCCCAGCGAAGGGCTGCCCGGGACTGCAGATCACCTTTCCCGATGATTTTACTCCCGATGACGCCACCGACCATCACCGGCCGGCGCCTACCGCATACACGGCGCAACCGGACTACAAGGAGAGTTGGGACGTGCCGTTTAACCTCGAGAGCAAGGATATTGCAAACGAGCAGTGTTATTACACGAGCCAGCCGTCGGCGCTCACTTGCCCTTAGAAGTTAACGACTTCATGCTTTGCAGCTCGGAGCGGCGTGCTCACCCGCGGTTTGCGGATCTCACCCGTACCCTGGAACTGCTTGTGCAGGCGGAGGCAGCAGTCGCTCTTGAGCGGTCAAAATCGATTATGAAAACGCCGAATCGGCCTCTCGGAGGGCGAGGGGTCCAAAAAAGTCCTTCAATTACGAGGGAAAATTGGTGGAGCAGAAGGGATTTGAACCCTCGACCCCTACGTTGCGAACGTAGTGCTCTCCCAGCTGAGCTACTGCCCCACCGAAGCAACGATTGTACGTCGCGGAAGACCCTCTCGCCAGACGGCTAAGGCTTACCGCTCATGGCAGGGCCGAGCGCCCTTCCGAGCCAGTCGCGCAACCTATCAGCCAGTTCCGGGCGTTTCAACCCGAAACCGATTTGTGCGGTGAGGAAGCCAACCCGGTCGCCGAGGTCATAGCGAACGCCCTCGAATTCATAGCCGAGCAGCTTGCGCTTGCGGCATAAGCCGAGAAGCGCATCGGTCAACTGTATTTCGCCGCCGGTCCCGGGCTTGCCAGCTTCGAGAATCTCGAAAATCTCGGGCGTCAGAACATATCTACCAACAATCGCAAGGTCGCTCACTGCCTCGCCGACTGGGGGCTTTTCGACCATGCCGAGTAATTCATAAAGGTGCGGACGAAGCGGGTTGACCTCGACGATGCCGTACTTCGAGACCTCGCTCGGCGCTACTCGCATCAAGGCGACAGTCGGCGCGTCCTCGGCTGCCGCTATGTCGAGCAATTGACCCAGGCACGGCCGCTCGCTGTCGAAAATGTCGTCCGGCAACATGGTTACGAAGGGCTCGTCACCCACCGCGTCGCGGGCTTGCAACACCGCGTGTCCGAGACCTAGAGGTTCGACCTGCCAAACGACGGTGAAGCGCGCCAGCCGGTTGATCTGGCGGATTTCTTCCAGCAATTCATGCTTGCCGCGCTGCTCCAATTGATGCTCAAGCTCGCTAACTGGCTCGAAATGCTCGCGCGTGATGGTGCGTCCGGGACTCAGCACCAGGACGATTTCCTCTATTCCGGAGGCCACCGCCTCCTCGACGACGACCTGGATCGCCGGCTTATCGACCACCGGCAAGATTTCCTTGGGAATAACCTTGGAGGCGGGCAGCATTCGTGTGCCTAGTCCCGCAGCCACAATGACGGCCTTGCGAACTTTCATATTAAACTTACGAGAGAATTAAGCGGAAATTTGCTGTCGGAACGTGAAGTAACGTGTCAACGCGCGTAGCCGAGGCGTTCTCGCGCTTCCTGAGCGGATTTGCAAGTTATACAAAGCGTAGTCACCGGACGCGCCTTGAGCCTTGCCAATCCAATCTCCTGACCGCATTCCTCGCAAAGTCCGTAATCACCCTTATCGATCCGGGCAAAAGCGGCGTTGATCTTGGCCAGAAGTTTGCGTTCCCGGTCCCGAATACGAAGCAAAAGATTGCGGTCCGACTCAAGCGTCGCGCGATCGGCCGGGTCAGCGATCCGATCGTGATCCTGCGCCTTCGGATTCATCGAACCGAGCGCGCGCTCGGCTTCATCAAGGATTTCTCGTTTGCGGCCTTCAAGGAGGCGCCGGAAGAAGTTAAGATCCCTTGTCCTCATACGCGCCGGGCCGACGCTATTTGCTAAAGTTGATTCTAGTAGCGCCCTGCCGTTATGTAAAGCTTGAGCATGATGAAGACCGCCTATTTCGACGCATTTTCGGGGCTTAGCGGCGACATGATCGTCGGCTCGATGCTTGACGCGGGAGCCGACTTCGATACGCTCGAAAGCGCCATCGGTTCACTCAGGCTGCAAGGTTACAGGCTGTCGACTCGGCGCAAATCGGTCAGCGGAATCGAAGCCCTGAAATTCGACGTCGAGGTGCTCGAGCCCCAGCCTGAGCGTCATCTAAGCGAAATTCGCGCGATGATCGAGAATGCGGGCCTGGCGAGGGCGGTAACCCTCGGCGCGCTGAAAATCTTCGAAGCCTTGGCCGAAGCCGAGGCGAAGGTTCATCGAACTTCCCCGGAGCAGGTGCATTTTCATGAGGTTGGTGCGGTTGATTCGATTATCGATATCGTTGGTGCGGCTTGGGGATTCGACCAATTGGGCGTTGAAAGCGTGATCGTTTCGCCGCTCCCAGTGGGAACGGGGTTCGCAAAATCGCGCCACGGCGTTATCCCGGTGCCGGCGCCAGCGACCGCCGAACTACTCGCGGGATTTCCGGTACGGCTCAACGATGGGGCCTCCGAGATGGTTACCCCCACCGGCGCGGCTATCCTCAAAGCCTTTGCCCGCCCGGCGCCGGCGGTGATCCCGTTCGATATCGAGCGAATCGGCTATGGCGCCGGCAGCAAGAATTTTGCCGATCGACCGAACGTGTTGCGATTAATGCTCGGTCGCGCGCTCGACGCGTTCGAATCCGACCAGATGATCGAAATTTCGGCGAATATCGACGACCTCAATCCCCAGGTCTACGATCATTTGAGCGGCAGGCTGTTCGATGCTGGCGCACGCGATGTGACAATTACCCCGACCATCATGAAGAAGGGGCGGCCGGGCGTGATTTTGGCGGTGCTGGCTGAACCAGCGATGCGCGAGCGGATGGCGCAACTTATTTTCGCCGAAACTTCGACCATCGGCCTTCGCTCGTATCCGGTTGCGCGGCTCAAGTTGCCGCGAAAGACGCTAACGGTCGAGACGCGCTTCGGCACGATTCGCGTGAAAGTATCCGGCGGTGACACCGAACCGTTGACAATCGCGCCCGAATACGATGACTGCCATCGTGCCGCGCTCGAGCATGGCATGCCACTCAAGACGGTTATCGAGGAATCACGCGCCGCGGCAGCCCAGGCCGTCAAGCTATGAGTGAACGGCTGCGGGTTAATGAGATTTTCTTCAGTATCCAGGGCGAATCGACCTGGGCCGGGAGCCCGTGCGTGTTCGTCCGCCTAACCGGATGCAACCTGCGTTGTAGCTGGTGCGATACCGAGTACGCGTTCCATGAGGGAACCCACAGTTCGATTGCCGAAATTGTGGAGCGAGTTCGTTCCTTCGACTGCGGCCTGGTCGAGGTCACCGGCGGCGAACCGCTTCTGCAGAAGGGCATCCACGCCTTATTTGGCGCCCTGCTCGATCACGGCCTCACCGTGCTGGTCGAGACCTCCGGCGAACGCGACCTTAGCGCGGTCGACGCGCGCGTCATCAAGATAATGGACCTCAAGTGCCCCGCGAGCGGCGAGCAGCATCGCAATCGCTGGAGCAATCTGCAATGCCTCGGCGCGCGAGACGAGGTGAAATTCGTTATCGCCGACCGGGCGGATTACGAATGGGCGCGCGAGGTACTCGATGCCCGCCAGGTCGCCAGCAAGGTCAAGGCAGTGCTGATGAGCCCGGTTTTCGGCCAGCTTGAGCCCGCCGCCCTCGCTCAATGGATTCTTGGCGACCGGCTGCCGGTCCGCCTGCAACTCCAGATGCATAAGCATATCTGGCCGTCCGAGACTCGGGGCGTTTAGCCCGAGCGGCGGTCGGAAGCCGATTTCGTTTGACGCGAACGGCTTTCTCGCCGCCGACTACATCGCGCCAAGAGCTAGCCAGAGGCTAGTAGGTCTCAGCCTGACTTCGTTGCGCCCTTGCGCGCGACATAGTGGATAAACGGCGCCTCGGTATCCGCCGTGACTACTTCACCGTTCATGCCGTAAGCCTCGACGCCGGTGAATCCGAGGCTCTCCAATTGCTCAATCTGCGAGTCAATCGAGATATAGTAGTTCAGAATGCGGTATCCGAACCCGCCGTCATTGACTATTTCGTAATCCTTCTCGCTAGTCTCCAATCGCCGCATCCGAATGTGGCGCGGAAGCCGCGCCAGGGTCTTGATACTGAGCCTGATCGCCGGGGAGCGCCACCAGCCAGGCATCTGCCATGGGAATTTTCTCAGATGCCGCCAGTCGCGATTGTGAGTCGAAAACAACAAAATAGCGCGCGATTTCAGCACCCGGTGAATCTCGCGCAGACCCCGAATGCGGCCGTCGTGAGACAGGTTGTCGATTCCGTTGAAGGAGAACATAGCGAAATCGAACCGATCGTTCGCGAAGCGCCGCATATCGCGGACATCGCAAGTATATAGAGTATTCAGATTGAATCTTTGACGCGCGGCTTCAACAAGAGTTTCGGAATAGTCTATGCCGCAATAGCGATGGCTGATCGAGAGCAGGGCATCAGTGGTACGGCCGCCACCGATACCGATATCCAGAATCTCCCTGTTCTCGATCTCGGGCCGAAGCTTGTTGAGAACGACTTCTTCGGCCGGAAACAGACGCCATCGTGCAGGGTTCGCATAAGCCGCCCGTGCGCCATCGCTGGCATAGGCGCGGTGGTTCAATTCGTCGGTTATAGCCATTTCTGTCACGGGCTTTTAGCAATGCGTATGCCTGCTATGATTGGCCCCGCATCACGCCTTAGCTCAAGCGAACCGAGCTGATGACGTGAATGCGGAAAAAAATTCATGCCGCCATGGAGCGGACCGGATTTGCCTCGTGAGCTGGCGGCGCTTGACCATCACGACGATTGGACTACGCTTGGGACAACAAGCGACGCTTTAGGCGAAAGGAGAATTCGCATGGGCCTGCCGAATGGACTCCATCACATCGCGATTTGCACCAAGGACATCAAGAAGCAAATCGAGTTCTATACTCAGGTCGTCGGTATGGAACTGGTGGCGCTGTATTGGATGCACGGCGTCGACAAGACCTTCCATGGCTTCGTCCAGATGGGCAATTCCTCGATCGCCTTCGTGCAAGCCCCCGAGATCGGCGAGATCCAGCCGCAGCTCGGAGTCTCGCACGCGGCCTGGACCGCCGCGCCGGTTGCGGCGGGCGCGATGCAGCATATCGCGCTGAACGTCGACAGCGAGGCCGACCTGCTCGCGATGCGCGATCGCCTGCGGACGCACGGATGCTGGGTGATGGGGCCGCTCGACCACGGTTTCTGCAAGTCGATTTATCTCGCCGCGCCCGAGGGCCTCATGCTCGAGTTCTCGACCTCCGAGGGCAGGCCGATCGATGCGGAGGCGTGGATCGACCCGGAAGTCGTGCGGCTGGCGGGTATCAGCCTATCGGATTTGCAGCGCTACAAAAATCCGCCGGCTTTCGAGTCGCGCCGCGGCACTATTCAGAACCCGCAGGTTGACCTGGCGCATCCGCCGATGCAATTTCCGCCGGGACGAGAGAAGATTTTCGCCATGAGCGACGAGGAAGTCACGCAGCGTCTTAGCGAACCGACTCCGCCGGTGGTTCACAAATAACCCTGCGCGAAGTGAGCGGTCGGGCGTGCGCCGACGGGATTGCTGCGGTCTGGCGAATCGACAGCGGGTGAGGTCAGCCCTTAAGCTTCTCCTCCTTGGTCTTTAGCTGAGAGCGGTTCGCCTCGATAAAGGCGCGCAACTCGTCGGCCTGCGATAGCAGTTTTTCCCACTGTTCGACGTACAGGGTGACGGGAAATCTACCCAACCCATATACCGATACCGCGCCCTTTTCCGACACTTTGAACCTGAACGTGCCACCCTTGGCCAGCCGCGCCTCGAGTTCGCTGATGCGCGCGGCCATCTGCTCGGGCGTCAGCTCATTTCTGGTTTCATCCGCCATGCCTGATCCCTCGATAGAAGCATTTCCGTTTCGCCAAAACGCGCGCAGGTCGATTCCGGCCCGCGCGGGACCGCGTCGTCATCTTATCCAGCCGAACTCGAGCGCAACGATTACCGCCGCAAGCGCCAGCGCCACGATCATACCGGCAAATGGCTTCCATGCGGAATGTCTTCGCACACTGATCACCTTTCCTGCCGGTCAGAATCCGGCGCATCGCCCCGAGACCGCGGCCGGGGACGCAGACTCCCGAAATCGCTCAAAAGACTAGCGCATCCGGCAGGGCGTGGCAGCCGAAGCCCGACGCCCGGCGCATCGTGGAGCTTCAGTCGCGGCAAATGATGCACCTCGACCCCGTTTGTCGCGCCTCGCGATACGGTTATCATCTTGTGGCCCGGGCGCTCGATCACGCGCTCGCGTTGGCTGGCGTAGCGTTTCCGGAAATGAGCGATGGCGCGGCAGGCCAAAAGGGCTTGAGGATGAGTTGGTGAACCGCTGGTTCTACATCGCGGCAACAGCCGCAGCGATACTGATAGGGCTGGGAATCCTCGGGCTCGGCACGTCGTATTTCTCCTACGCACGCACGGCAGCAATCCTGGACCCGTTGATACGGCGCGTGTCTCCCGGCGCAACCGCCGCGAGCCTGTACGACTATGAGTACCTGATTCGCAAGACGATGCATTTTGCGGAGTATGCGCTGCTTTACCTGGTGTTAGTGTTGGGACCGCTCAGGCGGCGGCCATTGACCGCCTTGGCGATTTGTATCATCTGTGCGCTGCTCGACGAGGGCGGGCAATTGCTGAGGCCGGATCGCTCCGCCCTGGTTTCCGACGTGGCGCTCGATATCAGCGGCGCGACTGCGGTCATGCTGATTGGGTTGACGAGATGGGGCTATCCGCCGCATTCGGCTGAAGGGCCAAGAATTGGACGCCGCGCAGCCGCAGTACCGGAGCACGGCCTCCGGCGCGTCAGATAGTCGCCTTGGATCGCTGGAGAACGAGCAATCGGGCGGGGAGCGGTCGTTTCAGCTTTGAACCTCGCGCGACTTAGGCTTCCCGCCCGTCAACCTGTGGATTAATCTCGTCCTTCACGCCGCGAGCTGGCCGCGGCGGTCTAAGCGTGGGCCTTGCGCAGATTGCGCGAACCTCCGCGTCCGTTGGCGGCCGTGGCCGTTTTGCGGCCCGACGCACGTGGTGTGAAGACGGTGGCAGGCCGCGGCGCCACGGCTGACTTGGCCGGCTCTGCAGCGGCGGGGGGCACCTGGTGCGGTTCCTCTGCCGTTTCACCGCTAACCACAGGATTTGCCGCGGCATTGGCGCGTGCCTCGGCGGCAAGCCGCAATGCCTCGATCTTGCGCTCCTTCCATTGTCTCAGTCCGCGCCGCATATAATCCGGATTGATATCCAGCATGTCGCAGACGTTGTCGAATGAGAATACCCAGTGCTTATCTTCGAGGGCAATCCATTCGTCGGCGTCGCGGAATAGACGTTGACCCTTGCTGGTGGACGAATCGATACACTTCATGAAGCATTCAACGGCGTCCTCGAGCACGCTCAAGATAAGCCGTTTTTCACCTTCGAGCAGATGCTTTTTGCGCATCGCCTCGAAATACTGAATTGGCAAAAGCGTATCGGGTTCGAACAATCCCGGCAGCTTTTCGTCCAATGTTTCCTTCTCCTGCATTTTCCCTCCCTGATCTACCCTCGCTTCCACCGCCGCCACCTCCTTTAGATCTGACGTCAGGCGAGAACGCCTATTCAGTCGTCGTCTTCGCCCTCGGCCTCGCTCTCTTCGTAAAGTTCATTCCATGCCATCTGGATCGCTTCGAGCTTTGCCTCATTCGAGCCCGCCGGATCGTCGTCGAACTCGTCCAGATCGACTACCCATTGACGCAAGTCGACAAATCGGACATCGAGCGGATTGAGCCCCGGATGATTTTCGGCCAATACCTCCGCGATATCCTCGGGCTGGTCCCATTTTAGTGCCATGTCAGTCCCTCCCGAGCCGATTTGCCAGCCTCAGCTTGAAAGATCATCTCCAGTCCAAGCTCAGGACAATTCTTCAATCGATTTCTTTTCGAGCGCCTGCGCGATCGCGCTATTCATAATCCGTTCGGCGAACGGAGTGGTGATGTCGTTGAGCTTTTCGACCAGACGTGCGATCAGTTCCCGGTCCTGGCCTGAAGTGACCGCTGCCAGTTGTGCCGCCGAATCCTCTATCCGCCGCCGCTCCTCCTCGTCTACTAGCTGCCTATAATCCTTAAGCTGCTTTTCGAGCGCTGTCAGGATTTGAGCCGCGTCATTGCGCGCATTTATCAACAGGCGCTGCTCGATATCGGCTTCGCCCAGATCGATCGACTCCTCCAGCATCCGCTCGATTTCCTCATCCGTCAGCCCGTACGAGGGCTTGACATCGACCGAATGCTCACGCCCGGTTCGCTGGTCGCGCGCTGTCACATTGAGTATGCCGTTTGCGTCGATGAGGAAAGTGACCTCGATCCGCGCGAGACCAGCCGGTTGGATCTCGATCGGCCCGAGCTTGAAACGCGCCAGGCTCCGGCAATCGCCGGCCAATTCCCGTTCCCCCTGGAGTACGTGGACGTCAACGTGAGTCTGCGCGTCGACCGCCGTCGTGAACATCTCGGTGGTGCTGGTCGGGATGGTAGTATTCCGATGAATCAAGCGTTCCATCACGCCGCCCATCGTCTCGATACCGAGCGACAGCGGCACCACGTCGAGCAGCAGCAGATCGCTCTGGCTGCCCATCAAGACGCCCGCCTGCACGGCGGCACCCAGGGCTACAACCTCATCCGGATCCAATGAGCAGAGCGGCTCGCGGCCAAACAGCCCGCCGACTTGCCGGCGCACCAACGGCATCCGGGTCGAACCGCCGACGAGTACGACCGAGTCGATCTCATCCGGCCTGAGATGCGCATCGGCGAGCGCACGCCGGCAGCAATCGAGGGTTTTTTCGACGATCGGCCCGGCGATCCGTTCCAGCTCATCGCGGCTGAGCGGCTTGACGACCCGCCGATCGGCTAGATCGAGACGCACTTCGATACGCTCAGCCTCGCTGAGGCGCCTCTTGGCATCTTCGGCGATCCGGCGCGCACTGTTCCAAACGTGATTTTCACGACGGATAGCGTCCGGAAGATCGCGCAGCAGCCATTCGACCAGCGCGCCGTCGACATCGTCGCCACCCAAATGGGTGTCGCCATTGGTCGCAAGCACTTCGAAAATCCCGCCCTTGATATTGAGAATCGAGATATCGAAGGTCCCGCCGCCAAAATCATATACGGCAACCCGCCCCTCGGCGTTACGCTGAAGCCCATAGGCCAGCGAGGCGGCGGTCGGTTCGTTGACCAGCCGCACTACATCCAGCCCGGCAAGGCGTCCGGCGTCCTTGGTCGCCTGACGCTGGCCGTCGTTGAAGTAAGCGGGCACGGTAATCACTACGCGCTCGACGGTCTCGCCGGTTGCGGTTTGCGCCTGCTGCTTCAGGCTGCGCAGGATTTCCGCGGAGATCTGTGGCGGGGTGTAAACCCGGGATCCAACTTTGAAGCGGACAATTGGGCCGTTCAGGTCCGCGAAGCTGTAGCGTTGGCGCTCTTCAGGTGCCAACTCGCCGCCACCACGACCCATGTAACGCTTAACCGAGCGTACAACCGCACCTTCTCCACTGCCGTCGAACCCTGCTGCCGACACGTGGCCACCAAGCTCGACAGTCAGATGCGGTTCCATCTCAATTGCCGGCGCGCCCACATGAACCGAGTGATCCGGTGAAAACGCAACGACCGACGGCAGCAACCGGCTCCCGTCGGGGCTGGAAAGCACCCGCGGCCCATCACCGTCCATCATGGCGATGAGGCTGTTAGTGGTGCCTAGGTCTATGCCGAAAATGCGAGTCATCGCGGTCTAAAAGTTGATTCGCACCGGTGATTCCGGAGAGCTTGAATCTCTCTGGTCCGGTGCGCAATCCGCCTTTATCTCAAGTCCGCACGGCACTGTCAACCTCTCGATCGACGTCGCGCAACAAGGTCCTGAGATAAGCAATCTTGGATAAAACACCTTTAAGCTCGCTGAAGAGCGCTTCTTTATCCTGGCCGTCCGACTGGTCAAAGGCAGCGAAGTTTTCATGCAACTCCGCATAGAGCGCGTCCATCAAACCTTGCAATTCGGCCCGCCTGGCCTTGACCTCAATTGCTGATTCGCGTGCGGCGGCCCCGTCTCGTCCGCCAGCCTCGCGCAGATCGCTCAATTGCTCCTGCACCTCGAAAACCAGCTCAGCGAGGTCAGGCGGAACCTGGTTATTGTGCTCGGCGAGTTTATGGCCATTGAGCTCGAGCCAGTAGAGTCCGCGGCTGACCGGATCCCGCAGCGTCCGATACGCACGTGTCAGCAGCGCGGTGGCCCGCAGACTAGCGTCGCGAACTTTGACTGGCGCCGTCGCAAACCGGTCCGGATGAAGCCGGCGGCCGAGATCGTGGTAAACGTCCTCGAGCTCAGCGATATCGATTTGCAGCAAGCGCGCGCGCGCGAGCGCCGCGAACAGATCGAGGTCAGCGGCTAGCGGTCCTCCGCAAGCGGAGCATACCAAGCGCGGCTCCTGGGGCCGCGCGCATGACGGGCATTGAAGCATCACTAAAGGTCGCGTCGCGCGCCTGTTTGCTCATACCGTGAACGATTCTCCGCAACCGCAACTGCGCTTGGCATTGGGGTTGACGAGCTTGAAACCGGACGCCATCAATTCCTCGGCATAGTCCAGCTCGGAGCCGTTCAAATAGAGGAAACTCTTCTTGTCTACGATCAGACGCGCTCCATCGCGCTCGAAAATTTTGTCGCGTTCCTTGGCCGAATCGATTTCCATCCGGTACTGCAGACCCGAGCAGCCGCCGCCGACCACCTTGACGCGCAGACCCGCGTCAGGCTTTTCGGCTACCAGTTGCCGGATCTTGTTCACCGCATTGTCGGACAACGTGACCATCGGAGCTTATGTTCAGGCCTCCTTGGCCTGCTTCGCGGCCGGCGCCGTTCCCTCCTGGCGCTTGCGCCAGTCCTGGATTGCCGCCTTGATCGCGTCTTCGGCCAGCACCGAGCAATGAATCTTGACCGGCGGCAGGTTCAATTCCTTGACGATATTGGTGTTCTTGATCGCCATCGCCTCTTCGAGCCGCTTGCCCTTGACCAGTTCGGTCACGTAGCTCGAGCTGGCGATCGCGCTGCCGCAGCCGAACGTCTTGAAGCGCGCATCCTCGATTATCCCGTTTTCGGGATTGATCTTGAGCTGCAATTTCATGACGTCGCCGCATTCGGGCGCGCCGACCACACCCGTGCCGACATTCTCCTCGCCCTTGGCGAAGCTGCCGACATTACGCGGGTTGCTGTAATGGTCAAGTACCTTGTCTGAATACGCCATCTTGCTTCACCAGCCGATTTACTCGGCCTTCCAGTTGAACGACTTGAGGTCGACCCCGTCCTTGGCCATTTCATAGAGCGGCGACATGTCGCGCAAGCGCTTGACTTCCTTCGACACCCGCTCCGTGACGAAATCCACTTCCTCTTCAGTATTGAAACGCCCCAGGCCAAAGCGGATCGAGCTATGCGCGAGTTCGTCGTCGATACCCAAGGCGCGAATCACATAGGACGGCTCGAGCGTCGCCGAAGTGCAGGCCGACCCCGAGCTAACCGCCACATCGCCGATACCCATCAGCAATGACTCGCCTTCAACATAGGCGAAGCTCACGTTGAGATTTCCGGGCAGGCGCTCGGTCGGATGACCGTTGAGGTAGACCTCGTCGAGCCGTTCGAAAATCCCGGCCTGGAGCTTGGTGCGCAATTCCGTCAGGCGACGGCCTTCGTCGGCCATCTCGGCCTGGGCCAGTTCGCAGGCCTTGCCCAGTCCAACGATACCGGTGACGTTCAGCGTGCCCGAGCGCATCCCGCGCTCATGCCCGCCGCCGTCCATCTGGGGCGTAATCCGCACGCGCGGCCCCTTCGAACGAACGTAAAGGCCGCCCACCCCCTTCGGACCGTAAATCTTGTGGCCGCTGAGCGACAACAGGTCGATTCCGTCGCGATCGACGTCGACCGGAATTTTGCCCACCGCCTGGACCGCGTCGCAATGGAAAACGATACCCTTTTCCTTGGCAATCCGGCCAATCTCACGGATCGGATGAATCGTGCCGATCTCGTTGTTGGCGTACATGATCGTGATCAGCACGGTCTTGTCGGTAATCGCCTTGCGCACGTCTTCCGGACTGACCATCCCATACTTGTCAACCCGCAAATAGGTAACAGTCGCTTTGCCGGCCCGTTCCAGCGCACGGCAACTGTCGAGCACCGCCTTGTGCTCGGTCACGCAGCTTATGACGTGGTTGCCCTTGTCCTTGTAGAACTCGATCACGCCCTTGATCGCCAGGTTATCGGATTCGGTGGCCCCGCTGGTGAAGATGATCTCCTTGGATTTGCCGTTGATCAGCGAGGCAATTTGGCCCCGCGCCTTATCCACCGCCTCTTCCGCCTCCCATCCGAAACTATGATTACGGCTGGCCGCATTGCCGAATTTCTCGGTGAAATACGGCAGCATCGCCTCGATAACCCGCCTGTCGGTGGGTGTCGTGGCGTGATTATCCATGTAGATGGGTAGCTTGACCATCGCTTCTTTCCTGACCGCTGGCTACGAACCGCTGTTTTACCGATTAGTGGACCTGATAGGTATAATATAGCCGCTTGCGCAAAAGAGTCAAATCCGGGCGGGCGATCCAGCCAATTCCCGACCAAAACGGTCTACTAAAGAATTTCCCCTTTGTTGTCAAGGGTTTGTTGAATATCTGATGATGCGTCGAACGCTCTGGAACCCCCTCCAATGGAGCCCGCAGGAGGGCGGCCCATCATGACGCAACCCTCATCGGCCGCGCTTCTAGCATCAGCGCTCCGCCAATCAAGGCGAAAATCGGAACCAGGTAAGGCGGCCGTAGCAACGGCAACTGATGGACCAACTCCGGAACGATGCAAACCGCCAGCATCAGCACCCCCACGGCGAGGGCCAAGCGATCCCGCGCGCCCTCCCGCACCGCGCGGTACGCAATGGCGGCGGCAAACATATAGGCGGGAATCAGGAGCGGGAATTCATGCACCCATGAAAGCGGCGAGAATATCACCTCGGCTGCTATCCAGAGGGCAAACACCAAGCCCTCCGCATTGGTTTCCGACTCGCCGGCCCGCCAGGTCGCCCACAACAGCACCGCCAAAGCCGCAGCGCCGGAAATCACGCTGACCAGCGCGATTACCAGAACCGGGGGCGCGGCACGCTGGGTCAGCCAGGAAGCCGCGATATAGCTGAACTCCAGCAGAGAAGCGCGGTATTTTATCGCAAGCGGGCGATGGAAGTTCTCCATCGCACGGATCGAGAAGGCTGGACTGTAACGCGCGAACGCGAGCCAGCTTTTGAGCCCGCTAGCAAATAGACCCAAGGCAAGGAAAGCTGCCATCCAGCCCAATTCGCGCCATTTTCGACGTAACAACAAGTAACCACCCAGGATCCCTGGATAAAGCTTCAGCAGGGTGACGATTGCGAGGCAAAAGCCGGCCACGGGGGGGTTGCGGCGCTTGATTGCCAGCCACGCCCCTGCCAGACCGAGCAGGAGCATCGGCGCAACCTGCCCGTAGAACAGCAGTATTCGAAACGACTGCGAAAAAAGCGCGCCGGAAATCAACGCGATAGTTGCGGCCGGCCCCAGCGGCGGTTCAAAGCCCCGCGCCAACAATGCAATCGCCAACGCCAGGCACCCGACCTGGAAGTACTCCCATACGTAATGCGCGGTCTCCTGCGGGAAGTAGGCCAGCCACGAGGTACTTTCAACGAAAAACGGCGTGTAGTTGCACGCGAGCGTGCGGGTCCGGCCGACTGGCAGGTAGCCCGGGGCCAAGACTGGTCTCCATGGCAGCTCTCCCGCCCGATACTCCAAGCTCCATGCGTAGTAGTAGCGAAAGTCGTTGAATTGATAGCGCGGCGAAAATCGGCGAATCCGTGAGACCGTGGTCTTGGCCGCGAACCCCAGCAACACTGTCGCGAAAGCGACCATAAGCAGTCGCGGCCATGCGGTTCGCCAGGACTTGCCAGCCGTGGTTGTCATTGGCTGGCGCGTCGGTCACGGCGCAGTACGTATCGGGAATCGAAAAATGTGAGAAGACGGCCCCATTTTGGCTCGCGCCCGAGCGGCCTCAACACCGAGACAGCAAACGCTTGCCGATGCCGATTCGCTATCCGGTCAGCCGGTTATAAACATATTTGGGTCTCTGTCCTCTTAAGCGCCAACGCTCAACTGAACTCTGAATGACGTGGTATTCGCGCGCAAGCCCCGGCGCCGTCGGCAGCCGCGGAGCCGGAGGTCATGACCCGTCCGCTCGCGAGGCGCACACATGATTGACCGGCTGTATTGACGATGATTCCGCTGCCTCCACTCAAGCGAGCGTTTCAACTAGCGGGATTTGGGGCCGATTTCTATCCGTCGCTCGTGGATAAAGTCCTCGAATCCACGCTTGTACCAGGCGGTCGAGCCCAGCCAATTGCGGTCCAGCACCGTCAGGGTCACGACCGTGATTTGCTTGCTCCGAAACCAGTCGAAAGCGTAGTCCATCATCGGCTTCATGAGGCCCTTGCCGCGCCAGGCCTCGTCGATAAAGGCATGGTTAACGAATCCCTTGACCCGCGGTAGATAGCCATGATGGTCGCGCCGCAGATGGACCCAAAGGTAACCGGCCAGGTGACCGTCGCCCCGGTCGGCCACCCATACCGCATGATGGTCGCGGGTGAGCACCAGCTTGAGCCAGTTCGGCGCGTCGCGAATTTCGTCCCAATCGAAACGCGCGCGCGGGTCGATTGATTCATGATAGGCGGCGATACCTGCTACCAGCCGGGCTAATTCGGCGATATCAGCGTCGCGGGCCGGCCTGATCTCGATATCCATGGGGCGCTCCCGCCAACTCTGCCCGCGCCTGGCGGCGGTTCAGGCGGCGTCAGGGATTTTGAGCGAGATTATCCGCGATACCCCCGGCCGGTCCATGGTCACGCCGTGGATATGGTCGGCCGCCTGCATGGTGCGCTGGTTATGGGTAATGATGATGAACTGCGAACTGCTCTTCAGTTCCTGCACCAGGCCGGTGAACGCCGCCAGGCTGAATTCGTCGAGCGGCGCGTCGACTTCGTCCATTACGCAGAACGGGCTCGGATTAAGCAGAAACAGCGAGAAAATCAGTGCCATCGCCGAAAGTGCCTTCTCTCCGCCGGAGAGCAATCCGATCTCTTTCACCTTCTTGCCGGCCGGTTGTATCAGGATATTGACGCCCGCTTCGAGCACGTCGTCGGCCTGGGCAAGTTCGAGCCGGCCCTTGCCCCCGCGCAGCAGCTTGGGAAACAGCACCTCGAAATTCCTGGCGGCGCCCTCGAACGTTTCAGCGAAG
>DATEGX010000091.1:0-11019 GCA_035279875.1 Binataceae bacterium (SeqCode) | reverse complement strand
CGGGCGTCTATAAAGACCCCGCGCGCATCGATAAGCTTGGAGATACATGGCGCGTGCGAAACCAAAACAGGTCGTCAAGGACGGCTACGAACTGGTAGCCGACAATCGCAAGGCCCGCCACGATTTCTTTATCGAAGAGTCGCTGGAGGCCGGGCTAGCGCTGGTCGGCACGGAGGTGAAGTCGCTACGCGACCATCGCGTCAACCTGCGTGACAGCTACGCGCGTATCAAGGAGGGCGAAGCCTTTCTCCACGGCGTTCATATCGGGACATACGCTCCCGCCGGCCAGTTCGGGCACAAAGAAACGCGGGCGCGAAAGCTGCTGATGCATCGGCGCGAGATCAATCGCCTGTGGGGCAGAGTGCGTGAGCGCGGCTATTCGCTGGTGCCGCTCAAGATTTATTTCAAGGAGGGCCGGGCCAAGGTCGAGATCGCGCTCGCGAAGGGCAAACGCCTCTACGACAAGCGCGAAGCGATTGCGCGCAAGTCGAGCCGCCGCGAAATCGAACGAACGCTCAAGGGACGCAATCGCTAGCCCGTTGATTCGATCTTGCGCCGGCCCGTCGTGGCGGCGGCCTTGCCATCGATCGCCGCGATGTGGTGCAATTTCGCGGCGTCGCGCTCAGGCGCGTTCAATACGGAAGCCGCGGGTGCGGGCAGAGATGCCAAAAACGGAGATCCTCATGGCCGAGAACGACAGAAGTAAAATGATAACCGAGGGCGTTCAGCGCTCGCCCAACCGCGCGATGCTGCGCGCCGTCGGCTTCAAAGACGCCGATTTCAGCAAGTCCATCGTCGGTATCGCCAACGGCTACAGCACGATTACACCCTGCAATCTCGGCCTCAACCTACTCAGCCAGCGCGCCGAGCGCGCAACCGCGAAGGCCGGCGCGATGCCCCAGGTGTTCGGCACGATCACCGTCAGCGACGGCATCTCGATGGGCACCGAGGGCATGAAATATTCGCTGGTCTCGCGCGAAGTAATCGCGGATTCGATCGAGACCGCGTGCAACGCCCAGTCGATGGACGGTGTGGTCGTGGTTGGCGGGTGCGACAAGAACATGCCCGGCGCGATGATCGCGCTGGCACGGATGAATATTCCGTCGATCTTCGTCTACGGCGGCACGATCAAGCCCGGCCATTATAACGGACGCGATCTCACTATCGTCAGCGCCTTCGAGGCGGTTGGCCAGTACAGCGCTCACAAGATCGACGACAAGGAACTTATCGAAGTCGAACGGCGCGCCTGCCCGGGCGCCGGATCGTGCGGCGGGATGTACACCGCCAACACGATGTCGTCGGCGATCGAAGCGATGGGCATGAGTCTGCCCTATTCGTCGACGATGGCAGCGGAGGACGACGAGAAAGCAGAAAGCGCCGCCAAGTCGGCCGAGGCGGTGGTTCACGCGATACGCCGCCAACTGCTGCCGCGTACCATCATGACGCGCAAGGCCTTCGAGAACGCGATTTCCGTCGTCATGGCGGTCGGCGGCTCGACCAACGCTGTGCTGCATTTTCTCGCGATCGCACATGCGGCCGAAGTGCCGCTCACTATCGATGATTTCGAAACGATCCGGCAGCGCGTCCCGGTGTTATGCGACCTGAAGCCATCGGGGCGTTATGTGGCGACCGACCTGCATCAGGTGGGCGGTATCCCGCAGGTCATGAAGATGCTGCTCAATCATGGTCTTCTGCACGGCGATGCCCTCACGATTACCGGCAAGACGATCGCCGAAACCCTCGCCGAAGTACCCGACGCGCCGGCGAAAGACCAGGATGTCATCCGTCAATGGGACAATCCGCTATATGCGCAGGGTCATTTGGCTATCCTGAAGGGAAATCTCTCGCCGGAGGGCTGCGTCGCGAAAATCACGGGAATCGCTCATCATCAAATCACCGGTCCGGCTCGTGTATTCGAACGCGAGGAAGACTCGCTGGCCGCGATTCTTGCCGGCAAGATTAACAAGGGCGACATCCTGGTGATTCGCTACGAGGGGCCGAAAGGCGGTCCGGGGATGCGCGAGATGCTGTCGCCGACCTCCGCGATAATCGGCGCGGGACTTGGCGATTCGGTTGGGTTAATTACGGACGGGCGTTTTTCGGGAGGAACCTACGGCCTCGTGGTCGGTCATGTCGCGCCGGAAGCACAGGTCGGCGGATTGATCGCGCTTATCCATGAGGGCGACTCGATAACTATCGATGCCGACCGAAAATTGCTGCAACTCAACGTTCCAGACAACGAAATTGCGCTCCGCCGTTCGGCCTGGACGCCACCCAAACCGCGCTATACGCGCGGCGTCTTAGCCAAGTATTCGGCGCAGGTATCGACCAGCAGTCTCGGCGCGGTGACGGACTAGCGCGCTCTGCGGCGAGCGGAATTCCGCTCGCCGTTAAACCGGTGATCGTGCGCAGTCGTGGCGGCGTACGGGCGCAGAGGCGGCGGCTTAATTCAATTGCCGCGGCACCCGAAACATCCGCTGTTGGCGCAAGACCAGAAGGTTAGCGACACGCAGCAGGGCTTGAGCGTCTTCCGGCAAAGCCAGAAACTCGCTCGCGGTGGTGGGGCGCAGCGAGAGACCTTCCGCCGATCGGGCGAGAACCAGGATCTCGGCGCATCCGCGGCAGATACTTACGTCATGTAACCCAGGGTCGCGTCGACCCGCGATTTTTCCCCCGTCCGCAAGCTGCATCCCGCAGCTCGGACACTTGATATCCCCCACTTGAACCTCCCAGTAGCTCGCCTGCGAACGCCAAACACCAAGGCGTTCGACGATCGAGATTCCCGAACCATTCTGTCGTCAGCCGCGTGCGTGCCAGTTCGCCGCGGCATGGTTAAGATCCAGGGCAAGTAAATTCCGGTACCGTTGGTTGGCGAAGGCGGCTCAGGTGCAGAGGCTCAAGATACCGCCAGCGGCCTCACCTCCGATATTTCCCCCAGAATCGACCCTCGCCAGTATCAACAGATCACTTGCGCAACGCAAGCTATAAACTATTATCTCGCGACCGGAAATTAAGTTTTTTTGTACTGTTGCGCTATCGAACAACGAAGATTGATATAGATAGAAATGGAGACAGGCTCGAAGCCGGTAAGACAGTCTGAATCGTGCTGCCGCTTGGCGAACTGCTCGCCCAGGACATGCGCCGGCAGGAGAATTGTATAGTGCGTTCGGGCGAAAATTTTTTCAATTTGTATAATCACGATTTCGTTCGGCTCGCGGTTGGTATCCCTGCGGTGCGCGTCGCCGACCCTGGATTCAATGCCGACCAGACTATTCAGCTAATTCGCGACGCGTCGAAGCGCAACGCAATACTGGTGCTCTTTCCCGAGCTAGGATTGTCAGCGTATAGCTGCGACGACTTGTTTCATCAGCGCGCGGTGCTCGATCGATGCCGCGATGGGATTGCCCAGATCGTCGAAGCTTCGCGAACACTGCCGATAGTTGCCGTGGTCGGGACACCCTTGCAGGTCGATAATCTGCTTTTCAACTGCGCGATCGTTATCAGTCGCGGCCGCATCCTGGGAGTCGTCCCCAAGACTTACCTGCCCAACTATCGCGAGTTTTACGAAGCCCGCCAATTCAATTCGGGCGAAAGCGCGTTGCGCCCCACTATCGAACTATGCGGCCAGCACGAGGTGCCGTTCGGCTCCGAGATTCTTTTTCGATGCGACGCTCAGCCGTTGTTTACTTTTCACGTCGAAACCTGCGAGGACCTTTGGGTCCCGATCCCGCCTTCTGCCCACGCAGCGCTGGCCGGCGCGACCGTGTTGCTCAACCTTTCCGCCTCGAACGTGACGGTCAGCAAGGCCGGCTACCGGCGGCAACTGGTCGAGAGTCAATCGGCGCGTTGTCTCGCGGCATATCTCTATTCGGCTGCCGGGCCCGGTGAGTCGACCACCGACCTGGCGTGGGACGGCCACGCGCTTATCTGCGAGAACGGCAACCTGGTGGGCGAGTCCGAGCGATTCAAGGATGCACCCCAGCTCATTTGCGCAGAGATCGATCTCGAACGGCTATCGCAGGAGCGCATGCGCCAGACCAGTTTCGGCCAGGCGATGCGGCGCGCGGCGGCGCACTCGCGCGAGTTTCGTACAGTGGGCTTCGACCTGCCGATACCAAGGCGCGAGCGGCTCATGTTGGAGCGTCGCTACGAACGTTTTCCTTACGTTCCATCGGATGCGGCGGGACGCGACGAACGCTGCGCCGAGGTCTACGAAATACAGGTCCAGGGTTTGGTGACCAGGTTGCGCTCGGCCGGAATGGAGCGCGTAGTGATCGGCGTCTCGGGCGGAATCGATTCGACCCATGCCCTGCTGGTATGCGCGCAGTCGATGGATCGGCTCGGCTTGCCGCGCGACAACGTGATGGCCTACACGATGCCCGGTTTCGCCACAAGCACGCGCACCCTCGAGCAGGCGCGGCGGCTCATGCGCAGTATCGGCTGCAAGGCGCACGAACTCGATATTCGGCCGGCGGCCAATCAGATGCTCGCGGATATCGGCCACCCGTACAGCGGCGGACGCGATATTTACGACGTTACCTTCGAGAACGTCCAGGCCGGAGAACGCACCAGTCATCTGTTCCGGCTGGCGAATCTGAATGGCGCGATCGTGGTTGGCACCGGCGACCTCAGCGAACTCGCGCTCGGATGGTGCACCTATGGCGTCGGCGACCATATGTCGCACTACGCGGTCAATGCGAGCGTGCCCAAGACGCTGATTCAGCATGTCATCCGATGGGTCGCCGACACCGCCCGCTTCGGCGCGGAAGCGAGCGCGATCATGCGCGAAATCCTGGCGACCGAGATAAGTCCGGAGCTGATTCCCGGGAAGGCTGGGAGCGCGCCGCAGGCAACCGAGGCGGTGATTGGTCCCTACGAATTGCAGGACTTCAACCTTTACTACACTCTGCGTTTTGGCTATCTGCCGACCAAGATCGCGTTCCTCGCCTATTGTGCGTGGCATGATCGCTCGCTTGGGCCGTGGCCTGACATTCCCAATGAGAGCCGCAATCAATACGACCTCGCTCAGATCAAAACTCATCTGCGAACTTATCTGTGGCGTTTCTTCAAGATGAGCCAGTTCAAGCGAAGCTGCATTCCCAACGCTCCCAAGGTGGGCTCGGGTGGTTCGCTCTCGCCACGTGGTGACTACAGGGCGCCGAGCGACAGCGAAGCCACCGCATGGCTCGATGAACTCGAATTCGTGCCGGATACCGATAGCAATGCGGTCCAGGCCGGTTAAATCCTCGGACCGCGGTTCCCGCATACCGTCCCTTTAGTTCTCGACTCGACGGCACCTTATCGGCGTCATATTACGAACGATCAAGTGTGAGTTGGAGCCGCCTTCCTGGATTGCGCGCTGGAATTTTCCCTGGCAAAGCCTGTAAGCCTAAAGCCGGTGCATGGAGCCTTTGATGCCCGAGTTCGATCCTTCATTAATTGGCCGCGTTTTCAGAACAGTCACACCCGTGCGGATCACCGCGCAGATGATCACAGACTTTTGCGCGGTGATGGGTGATCAAAATCCCCTTTATGCCCATCACGGAGCCGGCGCCGCGAATGCGGCCGCGCAAATCGCACCGCCAGCTATCGCCGCCGCGTTTCGCGCGCTCGAAGATATTTTTCACCAGATTCCCGATGACAAGCCACGGCTCGCCGCTGGCATGGACGTCGAGTTCATTGAACCGATTCGGGCGGGCGACGCGATCTCGGTCGCTTCACAGCTTGCCGAGACTTACAAAAAGACCGGCCGCAGCGGTCCGATGACCTTCTTCGTGATCCGATCGACCGTTACGAATCAGAATGATCGGGTGGTGGCGCGTATCGAGCACCGCTTCACCTATCGCGGATAGCGGCTCGAACCCAGGTCGCAACCGGCAAGGCTGGTTCGCCGGATCCGTGCCGCGGGACGGCGCGGATCCGGCGTATGGTTAGTTGATATGGTAAAGGCTGGCTGCGTTTTCGAACACGATTTTCCTCTTCACGTCATCAGGAACACCGGAAAAGTCGCGTTCGACCACTTTGCGAGACTCAGGCCAGGTCGAGTCGGTGTGCGGGAAATCGGATGCCCACATGTAGTTGGCCGAACCGAACAACTTGTAGGCGGCGGGACCGACCGGATCGTCCTGGAAGGTCGCGAACAACTGCCGGCGAATATATTCCGACGGTTTCATCGGCAGCTGATCGGGCATTAGCGCATTGAACTTCTCGTAGGCGTGGTCCAGCCGGTACATGTAGTGCGGAATCCAGCCCACGTCGTTTTCTGCCGAGACGATAATCAGCTTCGGAAAGCGCTCGAGCACCCCGCCGAAGATGATCGCGCTGAGCGAACGCTGGACCTCGTGGATCAGGTTCGCGTAAAGCTCGCCCATCGAGATGCGCCGCTTCGAGCTACCCGACAACGCGTCGCCGATCACACTGGTATCGCTCTCCTTCGACTTGCCGGTTATGACGTGCAGCGAAAGCGGCATATGTAATTCCGAGGCGGCCGCCCACAGCGGATCGTAGGCGTGGCTCGAGTACGGTTGGTCTTCCGGCGGCGAGCCCCAGATCATCGCACCGCGCAGACCTCGTTTCGCGCAATGTTCCAGTTCCTTTACGCCCGCCGCGATATCTTCCAGTGAGATGAGCGCGGTACCGATGAGCCGTTTCGGATTGTAGGCGCAGAATTCGGCCAGCCATTCGTTGTAGACGTGGAAGCAGGCGCGCTGGAGCTCGTCGTCGGGCAAACCGAACAACGGCATCCCGAGCGTGGTATAGAGCACTTCGGCCTCGACCCCGTCGACCTCCTGGTCCTTGATTCGTTCCGCCGGGTCCCAGCCGCTCGGCCGCGCCGCTTCGTAGCCGCGTTTCATGTGCTCGCGGAGCTCCTCGCCGCTGCGCCCGGTACCGAAACCGCCGGCGACCGGAAATGGGCTTATGCCGGGTGCGGTAAAGATGAAGCCCTTGCCGTCGGGCCTTGGTACCACCCGCGGCGCACGGTCGCGGAATTTCTCGTCGAGCCGTTCGACCCAGAACTCGGCGGGCTCCATCACATGGGAATCAGCAGAGATTAAGCGTAATGCCGCCATACAGCCCTCCTTTGAGCGCTAACTTAGCCAAAATGCGATTTTCGACCGACGACCCTCCTATAGCACGAGCCTGCCGTTAGGGGTTATCGGAAATAGACGCGTTCCGACCTGCGTGGCTATGCGCAGTCTTCGACACATTTCGACCGTCTAAAGCGGTCAAAGCATATAATTCGGCGAGAAAGGTGACGTTTTCGGGATCTTCTGGCGATTACGTCGAATTTCCACCGTTTAGGTAAATAATAATCTAAAGAGTGCTGATGTCATCAATATGCCCAAGGATCATTCCGATTGACTTTAATGCTAATTATTCATACCCTTGGAACGCGCCTCTTAGCTAATGGGGCCAAACAGTAGGTTATGGCCATGACAAAATCCACAATAGCTCTGTCGGCCGTCTTCTTTGGCATTGTGTCAGTCATGACGATGCTAGGGACAGTCGTCTCGGCTCGCGCGGCTCAGCCTGCGTGCGAAACCAATACTGACCCGAGCAAGCTGGTCACGCCCGGATGCATGAACGAATTCGCAGTTATGTGCAACGCGCCGGTGCAGGAACCCCCAACGACATTTCCGGTACAACCATCCACCGCCACATATGGCACCAACATGGTAGTGAGCGGTCCGAAGGGCTCGATTGGCGGTGCCTACTGCAGCTTGAATTTCGGCAACCGGGGCGTGGAGGTCAGCGGCAACGTCGCGGTCAGTGGCTTTAACTTCACCAAACAATCAGTTTCCATCAATGGATTGCCCGCAAATTCGGTAGTTGGGCAATGTGCTACCGACGGCGGTCCGATTACACAGACCAACGCGTGCGCGGGAGGTGAGAGCACCGACGGCACCAGCCCGATATTGGCGATTCCCGGACCGCTCCTCAATGCGACCGTCGATGAGCAGTGTTACGACGATACGCTCGCCTGCCTGACTCCGACGGCGACCTTGCCGGCGATTAACCTCGCCTACAAGCAGTCCCAAACCATCTCCACGATGGTTCCAGGTGGCCTCACGATCGTATCGGTTCCGAAGATCTCGCTCGGGGCGTCTGCCACGCTCGTGCTCAGCGGCGGCTCCAACGATCAGTTGATCCTCGAGACACCGGGCCCTATCCAACTCGGTACTTCGGCGAGAATCGTGCTCGGCGGCGGGCTTTCGGCGGGTAACGTGTTCATCACCGCGACGATCGATCCGACCCTGATGCCGGCTTCGAATTCGCGCGCCAATCTCGGCGCGAATTCAACCGTCGAAGCCGAGTTTCATTCTGAAGGTGGATGCGCGGTTGGGGCGAATGTCGCCCTTAATGGTGCGCTCATTTGTGACTTCGGCACCAACGACGGCAGCGGCCTGAACGTCTATCACATCCCGAACCAGATCAATCTTCCGGCGTGTCCGACCGTGCCGCAGTCGTGCCTTTTCTTCAATACGATCGGAAGCTGAAACCGATCGTCTCTGATCGACAAAACTGAAGGCCAAATCGGCGTGCGCGAAAGCGGCACGCCGATTTGATTTGGCGAATACCCCTGGCGGCAACGGCTAGAGAGCCTGGGCCTGCGCGATGATCATACGAGGATGCCGGCTTTTCGCAGTTGCTCGACCTTGTCGCTGGTGTAGCCGAGCAACGACTTCATGACTGCCTCAGTATCGGCGTCACGCAGCGGTGCAGGCGAGCGCACCTCACAAGACGTACCGGACATCTTCCATGGCACCCCGGCATGCTTACGCTTGCCGACTTCGGGATGGTCGAGTTGGACCAGGAAGTTGCGCTCGAGCAGATGCGGGTCATCGGCGATGTCCTTGTTGCTCATCGAGGGAAAGGCCGCGACTCCTTGCGCCTGCAGCCGCCGTACGATTTCCCAGCGGTCGCGCTTACTGGTCCATGCCGTTACGATCTCGTCCAGCGCGTCCTCGTTTTGTTTGCGGAGGACCGAGTTCTTGAAGCGCGGATCATCGGCCAGGAGCGGATTCTCCATCACACGGCATAATGCACGCCATTCGTCTTCGGAGCCGACCGCGATCGAGACCCATTGGTCGTCGCCGCTGGCGCGGTAACATTCGTGCGGCGCCATCACAGAGTCGCGATTACCCTGACGCTCGGGTTCCTTGCCGGTCATCTCGTACTGAAGCAATCCCTCGGGCATCAGGACGACCGCGGTCTCCCATTGCGACTGGTCGATATATTGGCCTTCGCCGGTCAGCGCTCGCTGCGTTAACGCGGCCATGATCGCAAAAGCCCCGAACACACCCGCATTTGGATCGGGATAAGAGATTCCAATTTCACTCGGACCCAGACCGCGGTAGCCGGTGCCGAAAAACATCCCCGCGGCAGCCGACGCTGGTGGACCATAGCCGATGAAGCCTTTGAAGGGGCCGGTCTGCCCGTAGCCGGACATCGATATCATGATCAAATCCGGTTTGAATTTCCGCAGCTTTTCATAACCCAGCCCGAGCTTATCCATCACCCCGGCGGCAAAATTGTCGGCAACCACGTCGCAGTGACGCGCCATCTCGCACGCCAAATCGATCGCTTCGGGCCGCGCCAGGTTCATCAGGACGCTTTTTTTGCCTTGATTGTACTGGTTGAAGTAGCCGGCCCGATTGGGACCCGCGACGTCATCGGCGAATGGCGGAATCAGTCGCGTCACGCAGGCCGGGCGGGCAGTCGTCTCGATGCGAATCACCTCGGCGCCCAGATGGGCCAGTTGCATCGTGCAAAATGGACCGGCCCAGGCCCAGGTGAAGTCGAGCACGCGGATTCCTGAAAGTGGCAGATTGGCCATTAGGTTCTCCTTCGAGACTCAGGCGATACCAGCCTGGTGAAGCACCGCCAGGCGATCTTTACCGATACGCAGCTCGCCGCAGAAGACTTCCTCGTTATGTTCGCCCAGGCGCGGCGCCGGGCGGCGCATCGCCCAATGCGAATTGCCATAACGCGATGGCATCCCCGGCAGGGTAAGCTTGCCGATGCCGGGCTGGTCGAGTTCCACGAAAAAGTCGCGGCCCCGCAGATGCTCACTCTCGTAGAGACTTCGCATCGTGTTGATGGGGGCGAACGGAATCCGATGCTCCTGGGCTGTGCGGTAGAGGTCCTGGACCTTCCATCCGGCAATCCATTCAGTCATCAGGGCCTTGAGCGCGTCCATGTTCTGCCCGCGCGAAAGCCGATCCTTGAAGAGATCGTCGCTGGCCCACTCCGGATTGCCCATCAATTCCACCAGCCGCTTCCATTGGTCCTCTTCGACCGCTAACACGAAGATCTGACCATCGGCGCAGTCGGCGATAAACCAGGGCCCCAGCACCCGGCTGCCCAGGCGCGACGTCTCGCGTCCGGCGTAGGTGTAATGCAGCAGGTTCATCTCGACCATCGCGGCAATGGTTTCCTGTTCCGAGACCTCGATTGCCTGCCCCTTGCCTGATTTCAACCGATGCATGTAGGCGGCGAGCGCGGTAATCGCCGCATGCGCGCCGCCCTGGAAATCGCTTTGACTGCCGAAGCACTTGAGCGGCGGCAGGTCGCCGTAGGGTGAGGCTCCGGGGCTCAGGAAAGCCCATCCGCCGGCGTTGGCCGCGGTCAGTTCATAGCCCTTGTAGTTCGCGTAGGGGCCGCTGTCGCCGAAGATCGAGATGGCCGAGACGATCAGGCGCGGAAACCGCGCACAAAGTGCCGCACTATCCATCCCACGCGCGGCACGCTCCGACGGCGCAACGTTGTGAATCAGGATATCGGCCCGTTCGAGCAGATGGTCCAGCAGTTCGCGTCCTTCCGGGCGGGTCAGGTCAGCGACGACACCGCGCTTATTGGCATTGAGATAAATGAAGATACCGCTCTTTTCAGGATCGGACTGACCGTCCGGAAAGGGGCCGCGGCGCCGTGCCAGGTCGCCGCCGGGAGGTTCGAGTTTGATCACGTCGGCACCAAGGTCGGCGAGCAATTTGGCGCCGAAAGCGGCCGAGATTCCTT
>DATEGX010000090.1:0-17885 GCA_035279875.1 Binataceae bacterium (SeqCode) | reverse complement strand
ATGTTGGCGTCGC
Organism: Binataceae bacterium (SeqCode); assembly: GCA_035279875.1. GTDB lineage: Bacteria > Desulfobacterota > Binatia > Binatales > Binataceae > JAMXLL01. Next base: position 17,872 of record DATEGX010000090.1, on the reverse strand, counting down.
AACGCAGTTCGCCCAGGCCAGCCTTTGTGGCGTGTCGCCGGAAGCTAAACGGCATCCTAAGCTCACCGCTTATGTTAACCGCGCGTTGGCTCGCGCTTCATTCGCCGATGCAATTGCCAAAGCCAAGGCGATGCTGGGCTTAAAATAGGGAAGGTTGGTTGGGCAGGCATTTGGCCAGCGCGACTCGGGGGGGCTGCGCAGCCCCCCGAGTTTCCGCAAGTCCACTGCCGTATTGCGTTCGCGGCCGCCTCTTAGGATTACCGTCGTATGACGGATTTATTCGTTGAACGCCCTAAGAAGCGCGTGAACAAGTTTGCGGCGTACAGCCTAAAAGCACTCTGGAGGGTATCCTCCGCGCGGGTTAGAGTCCCACGCAGCATTAGTTTCCTAACCAATTGCCCTGATTTCCTGCCCGATTGACCGTCACGTCTTTCTTCGCTTCATTTCCGTCATAGTTCCGGTTCAGGCGATTAGCTGACCAAGCGAATCGTGCTCATAGTCGCCGGAAGCCCATGCACGGTCACCGCTCCCTGAGCGTTTGTTATGCCCAACCCGCCTGCCGGCAACTGCTGTTGCGAAGCACTCAACGCAGAGGTTCCTGCGACACCTGAGCTACTGCTATCGCAGCCGATTTGACTTAAAGCCGCCGGGATAATCAGCCCTGCGATTACGAGCGTTCGCTGTCGTTACGAGCGCTCGCTGTCGCCGTGTCGGGGGTATCGCTATAAGCCCGATTCTCAGGAATCCCAAGGCTCACTGGCGGCGATCGATGCTAGTCCAGGTGCTTCGTTTGCCGGTTTGAGACCTGCGTAACCGCCTCCTATGGTGAAGCGCGCCACGTCGGACGAAAGCGTGGCACTCAGTATGAACTGTGCCACACGCCGATATCACCTACATCGCCATCGGCCGCGGCTTCGTTTACCTCGCGGTGATACTCGATGCTTGGTCGCGGCGGGTCGTCGGCTACGCGCTCGGGCGCCAGATCGACACACGACTGACGCTGGCGGCGCTGCGTGCAGCGATCAGCTTTCGCCATCCTCCACCCGGTCTGATTCATCATTCTGACCGCGGGGCGCAGTACGCCGCTCAACCATATCGGAACGAACTGGCGGCGCATGGAATGGTGGGCTCGATGGGCCGGCGCGGCAACCCATACGACAACGGCAAGGCCGAGAGCTTCATGAAGACCCTCAAGTGCGAGGAGGTCTATCTCAGCGACTATCACAACTTCGAGGAGGTCATCGCTCGCCTCCCGCACTTCATCGACCAGGTTACAACCGACACCGGTTGCACTCGGCTCTCGGTTATCTCGCGCCGGTGCAGTTCGAACAAAGATGGAGCTCGGCCGTCGCGTGTACCGTTGGGCCAGCACCAGGAATGCTGGCCGGCACGGTGCATCACGCGCCGGCCTCGGATCCAAAACCGTGTAATTAAGAAAATGAACCAAAAGTGCGGCCGGCACTAAGCCACGAAAGGGATACTGAAAGGGGTAAGACTATAATCTCCATGCCATAAAGCGCCAACGGCACTTTGCCGCCACCCCGTTTCGGCGCATGCTTTTAATGCGCCTGCGCCTTTGCCTGAAGTTGCTTTTTGCGCTCCTCAATCTGTTCGCCGAGCTGTTCAAGGCGCTCGTTGCCAAGCTTGCGTGCTTCCTTGAACAATTCCTTTTCCTCTTCGTCGGCGTGGTGTTCGACATCTTCCTTAAGGACCTTCATCTTCGCCCCGAACGCGGGCTCTTGGCCCTCGATTTTTCGGACCTCCGCCACCGCAGACTTCATCTGCCTATGCTCTTCAAGAGCCTCCTCGACGTCGAACTTTGCCTGTTTGTCCCTTACCGATTTGACCGCCGGGTAAAAAATCTCTTCTTCCACGGCGGCATGGATACGTAGTTCTTCGCATATTTGCTCGGCCTGGGCCGAACGCTTTTGCCGGGCGTGGTCTCCCAGTTTTTCAAATGCCGCCAGCATTTTCTTGACGGTGTCGTGGTCCTTTTGAAGCAGATCGGTTGCTTTCATCAGTAGTCTCCCTCGGTAGTAAGAGACGAAAATGAGCAAATATCCTGCCAATGCGGCCGAGTCGATCGGTACGAAGTAGAGGCGACCACCACTGCAATACTCCCAAGTATTGGCGACGTGCGACTTTGCCTAACCGGAGCGCAAGTAGAAAGCTACATCTCGAGACGTATTGGGAACGGGGGAGCGCCGAGCATGGTAAACCGCGCGATTACGGTACTGAAGCACATATTAATCCGTGCGGTCCGATGGGATATTTGAGTGCCAATCAGCTCACCGGTTTGAGGCCTCTTCGAGAGCCGTCGGGGCGGACCAGATTCCTAAGCTTCGCCGAAATTGACCGTCTTTTCTCGGTTTGCCTGGAATCGCCGTCCACCGTATCTCCACGCTTTCGTTTTAGTCGCAATCAATACGGCTATGCGGCGGAACGAGATTCTCGGCCTTACCCACAGATCGATCGATTGGCCGAACCGAGTTGATACTGTCTCCGATACGAAAAACGGTGAAGCACGACACGTCACCTGAATGATGCGGCGCTGGAGGCACTACGCGCTTTGCCGACCAGCCAAGATAGCGAGCGAATTTTTCCCCTACGGCCAACCCAAACATCGATGATGGTTCGGCGGGCGGTCAAGCGTGCAGCGTTTGAGGACTTCCGTCTTCACGATCTGCGGCGTACCTTCGCGAGCTATCAGACCATTTCGGGTGTCGCGAACCGCGGTCTGCAATCTCTTCTCGGACACAAAGATGCGCGCATGACGATGCGATACAGCCATCTATCCGAAGCGTACTTGCGAGCGGCAGTTAATGCGATGCAGCTCGGCAGGAGCAACGAGCCCTATTTGTCGGATTCCGAAGATGGCACCTATTTGGCACCGCCTCCCGTACAAAGCCCAGGCGGCGCGAAAACTCTTTTATTTCATTGGCGTCCCCGACGGGATTTGAACCCGTGTTACCGACGTGAAAGGCCGGTGTCCTAGGCCGAGCTAGACGACGGGGACGTGCCGCTGTAGTTGCCGAAGGCGGGCGTATTAATCGATAGCTTGCCGAGGGTACCAGAGCCGTAAGAAGCGGGGCAAGCCACAATATCAGCGGCGCAGCCACAATCCCTGCCGCGTCCGGGCCTTCGCCAGCAGCTAGGCGGACTTGTCCTTCGGCGTGCGAATAAGGAGCAACTTAACGAGCGGACTCTCCTTAGCCACCGAAGCGAATCGCTCCGACGAGTTCGCGGACAGTGCTCTTGCCGTTTTCGGCCAGCAGTCCATCGAGTTCGCGATCGATACGGCCTAAGGCGCCTGCTCCCTCCTTGATCAGTGCGGAGCCGACCTGCACCGCACTGGCGCCAGTCAGATGTGCGATATAGGCGTCGCGCCCGCCGTTGATTCCACCGACCGCGACCACATCGAGGGTGCCTTCACCTTCGCGGTAGAAGGTATGCGCCTGCGAGAGCGCTCGTTGCTTACCGGTGATGACTCCGGTCTTGAGGTCGATCTCCAGGTCCTTGGGCAGGTCGTTGGCACACACCGCAATCGCGACGCCCCCCTGCTTGAACAACCCGGCGAGCGTGCGCGGCTCAATCGCGAGTTTGGGCGGCACCTTCACCGCGAGGACCGCCTGGACCTCGCTACGTATGCGACCGATCACCGTCCTGAGTCGCTCGAGCGAAGCAAACGCGCCGACCGAATTCTGCACGTAATCGTCGGCCAGGTTGAGTTCGAGAATTTTCACCCCGTTCCGGTCCAGCGTCTTAGCGACCTGAACCAACTCATCTTCGGTATTGCCGACCACACTGCCGACAATCGTCTTGCCTCTTCCCGAAAGCTCGCGCGCCAGCCCGGCAAAATGCTCGACGCCCCGATTCTTGAGGTTATCCGGTGCTTCGAGCCCGCCAATGTTGCAGGATTTGAAAACGATCGCCCCGCCATGGCGTGCGCTCAGCTCGTAGATTTCGCCCTTTTCCGCGGAATGCGGCCCCGAAGCATTCATTACGGTCGACGCCAGTTCGATCCCGCCCAGACGAATCGATGTACGTTCCATACCCTATCTCCTACTTCGCGTGCAGCGCGGCGGGCAAGCGAAAAGGCGCAGGTTGCGTCGAGATTAGCGTGTACGAGACATTATAGCTGATGACAGCTATCGCGATCACCCGACCCGCCTTGGCACAGATTATCGCCCAGGCCGAGCGCGAATTTCCGTTCGAATGCTGCGGCTTCATTATAGGCGATGGCGCCGTGGCAGAGGTTCGCCCGATCCGCAATATCCAGAACGAAAAGCATGCCGCCGATCCTGAGGCTTTCGCGCGCGACGCGCGCACCGCCTTTTTGATGGATCCCAAGGAGCACCTGGCGGTGATGCGGGAAATCGATCAGCGCAAACTTCAGCTACTGGTGGTCTACCATTCGCATCCAGACCACGACGCCTATTTTTCCCCGACTGACCGCGCGCAGGCCTGTTCGTTCGATCCCTCGGAGCCCGACTACCCCGGCACCTCCTACATCGTGATATCGGTGCGCGGCGGCAAATTCGTTCGCGCGGCGGCTTTCGTATGGGACTTCGAGCGCAAAGACTTTGTCGAAGCCGAGCTCCGCGTTTCCTGACAGCGAATCCTAATGCGCGGCCCCGTTATTTGCCGGTGAACCTGGGCGCGCGCTTTTCGAGAAAAGACTGTACGCCTTCCTTGAAATCGTTCGAGCGGAGCATTATTTCGACGGTCTTGTCCTCGTCGCGAAGGGCGGTCGCCAGATCGGTGAACAGGTGTTCGTAGATGAAGCGCTTGGCGTAAGAAATGCCCAGCGGTGAGCATTGCGTCGCGACTTCAACCGCCAGCGCTCGCGCCGCCGGCATCAGCTCGTCATGCGGCAGCACGCGGCTCACCAGACCCATCCTGAGCGCTTCCTGCGCGTCGATCAGGCGGCCGGTTATTGCAAGATCGGCGGCGTTGGCAACGCCCACCATTCGCGGCAGCAGCCAGGAACTGCCGAATTCGATCGCAAGACCCCGGCGGGTGAAGATCAGGCCCATCCGCGCGCGGTCCGAAGCCAGCCGGATGTCGCAGTAGAGCGAATTGGCGAACCCCATCCCGACCGCCGCGCCGTTAATTGCCCCGATGATCGGTTTCTTGACCGCCAACATCCACGAGAAGCGGCCCTGGAAGTTGGGATTGAGCGCTTCCGTGCCTGGCGCCGGACGGTCCAGTCCGTCGACCCGCTCCGTGCCCTCGGCCACCCGATTGAGCCCGGTTAAGTCGGCGCCGGCGCAGTAGGCGCGGCCCGCACCTGTCAGGATAATCGCGCCGATATTCGAATCGGCCTCCGCGTCGAGCGCCGCGGCGCGCAGTTCCTCGAACATCCGCGGGGTCCAGGCGTTCATCTTCTCGGGACGATTGAAGGTGATCGTCGCTACCCGTTCCGCCTTTTCGTAAGTTGTGTCCTTGAAATCCATTGCCATACCTCCCGATGCGCCGCGCGCTGGTCTATCAAAGCACGCCGCTGCCCGATTTCTAAACGGATGATGGTTCGGCTGTTTTACGTCTCTCAAAAACCGGCGCCAAGTCTTCTATGGTAGATTGGCCGCGCACTCGGATTGCAACCATGTTTTGCGGACTCGTCGACGCACATCGATGGTGGTCGGGTAAAAGATGTTTTCAAATCATCATCGGCACCGCTGCGGAGTGCCAGCTCAGCTTATGCGACAATGCAGCTTGACTGTGTCGAGGAGTCGAGATAGTCGCGTTAAATCCCCAAACGAGGAGTTCTGAAATGGCTGGTTCCTTCAAAGGTGGATGCAGTTGCGGCGCCGTTCGCTACGAATGTGCTGCCGATCCCGTATTTACAGCGAATTGCCATTGCCGCGATTGCCAAAGGGCAAGCGGTGGCGGGTTTGTGTCGGTCGTCGGTGTGCCGAGGGACGCCGTCAAAATCACGGGGGAGGTCAAGTACTTCGATGTGACCGGTGATAGCGGAAACCCGATCAGCCGCGGGTTCTGTCCCAACTGCGGCTCACGCCTGTTCGCCAAACCGGCGGCCGCACCGGCAATGATGGGCATTATGGCTGGAAGCCTGGACGATTCGGGATGGTATCGGCCAGCCATGAACATTTACACGTCCAGTGCTCAGCCGTGGGCGCATATGGATCCGGCATTGCCGAAGTTTCCGAAAATGCCGCAGCCATAGACCGAACGGTTCAGTGGCTGGAAAAGCCGGGTCTTTCGGGCTCACGAAGCGAAACGCCGCGCCCGATTTTTACGCCATCAACGGTTTAAGCGTGATCACGGCCACGACCAAGGTGGTTCCCCGACCGTCTTGAGTCGTGACCCATCACCGCGAGGCTAGACTTTATCCGCTTGGGTCATCGGCTCAGATGACGAATCGCATCAGCGAGCATTCACGCGCCTTTGAGCAATTGCCCGGGGAAAACGCCCTGGTGCTCATAATGGTCAAAGACGATCTCTCCACCGATGATGCTGTACGAAACCCCTTCGGAACGCTCGACGAGCCGCCCGCGACCTGTCGGCAGATCGGTCAACCATTCATGCGGAAGCGGTTTGATCGCGGCCGGATCGAACAAAACGAGGTCGGCATCTTTACCGGCGGCAACGCGACCCTTGTTCGATAGTCCCAGAAAATCCGCTGGCTCCGAAGTCAATCGGCGCACGGCCTCCTCGAGCCTCATGGCCTGCTTTTCGTGAACCCATTCGTGGAGCAAATACGACGGCACCCCGGCGTCACAGAGCTGGTCCACATGGGCGCCAGCGTCCGACAGGCCAATCAACACGTTGGGCATGGTGATCAGCTTGCCAACCGATTTGGGGTCGTAATTCGCCGCCGATAAGCGAAATCCAGTTGCAAGGTTCTCGTCGAGCGCCAGATCGAGCATCGCATCGACCGGATCCTTGCTCAACATATCAGCCAGATCCTGTACGCTTCTACCGATGTACTTTTTGTTTTCTTCTTTCTCGACGCGGGCGATTTCCAACAGGGCCCATCTGCCCCGGAACGCCACGCCGCCACCCCGGCTGAGATCGCCCTTGAAGGAATCGCGAAACTCCTTCGAACGATAGAGCGGAAGTTGCTCTTCCCTGGTGCGGTTAAATGCCGGTTTCCATGACGGGAAGCTGGCGAAGATGAAGGGCTCGCGCAGAGTGATGAATAGCTTGATTGGCCGACAGGTGGTCTGGGGTCTGATCATAAGACCGCTTCTGAAGGCGGGCTCAAAGCGCTCCATCGTCTGTTGAAGCCCATTTTCGGGCAGTCCCGGAACGTCAAGGAGAGAAAGCCATGTGACTGGCCGTTGGCTTTCACGCGCGACATCGACGATCAGGTCAAAGGCCTCGTCGGTGATCATGCCGTTGCCACGGCGCGGCAGGTTGATCTCGATTACCCCCCGCCTCTCTTCGCGCATAACCTGGGCGAGCGCGCGCAATTCGTCCCGGCTCGCGAGCCGGCTGGCGAGCGGCCGGCCCTGGTAGCCAATATGTTGCTTTGAGAGGCTCAGCGAAAATCCATATGCTCCGGCGCGCAGCGCCTCGCGGAGAATCCGCGCCATCGCCTGGATCTCGCCATTGCTCGCCGCCCGGGTAGCCGCCTCGTCGCCCATGGCGAAAAGTCGCAGGGCCGAAAGCGGCACCAGGAAACCGACGTTCAGTGCGACGCGCCTGCTGACGGCCTTGATGTAGTCAGGGAAGCTTTCCCATTGCCAGTCGACGCCATCTATCAGCACGTCGTACGACATCGCTTCGACGTTGACCAGGTCCCAGGCGAGCACCGATCGCTCGGCCTTTTTGCATGGCGCCACACCTACTCCGCAATTGCCCATCAGCACGCTGGTGACCCCATGCCAGCACGATGACGTAAGCAGAGGATCCCATGAAATCTGCGCGTCGTAGTGCGTATGGATATCGATGAACCCGGGAGCGAGGGTTAAGCCATCAGCGTTTATCTCGCGCTTTCCGCCCGAAAGCCCTCGGTCGATCGCAACGATCTTTCCCTCGGATACGCCCACGGAACCGGGGTAGAGCGCCGAGCCTCCACCGTCACAAATCATCGCATTTTTGATTAAGAGGTCGTAACTCATGAAGTCGTCCTCCCGTTCTCTCCGCGGCGACTGCGGCGCCGCCGGCTTGACACACCAATACCACGCGCCTTGAGCCACTTATCTCACTCGACACTTGACCCGGCAAGCGTTAGTGAACTCGCCCAGCGCCGACAATCACAGGCCGTCCGGTGCGCGGCCGCCCCGCCGGCGTTAGCAGTGTTCGCGCACATCGCGAGCAAGCAATCAGGACTGCGCAAAGGTGGCAATGCCGAGGCGAACGCGCTAGCAGTTAAGCAGCTCAGTTTCTTCTCGCCAAAGACGGAGGAGCCTCAAATCATGAATGCGGAACAGAACAAAGAACTGGTAACCCGGACCTGGCAAGCGTTTATCAAGGGCGACGTGGATACGGCCCTCGCTAATATGTCTGATGAGATCAGCTGGGTGATTCCTGGCAACTTGCAGGGCGTATCGGGACTCAAGCGCGGCAAAGCCGCCGTCCGCGAATTCGGCTCCAATGTTGGCCGTGCCTTCCCGCAAGGGCTCACCAGTGACATCAACAAGGTCCATGCCGCTGGCGATACCGTCATTGTTGAGCTGACTAATCACGGCAAGGCGGCGAACGGCAAGGACTACCGCAACGAGTATTGTTTCATTTTCGAGCTGGAGAACGACAAAATTCGCCGGGTACGCGAGTACGTCGACCTGCTGACGGTGAAAGAGACTCTTCTCGGCTAAGGCGGAATCTGCAAGCGGCTATGCGAGAGGCGCTGAATGAGCTTCTCTGGCGGAAGCCGCGTGCGGGCAGTAAGAACGCGGACGAAGACTGTCCGCGTTGTATGGAGTGGAATCCGAAGCTCTGCTTAACCAGGGGCGAAGCATAAGATGGCCGACTTCGACATTCAGATCAAGGGCGGGACGATCGTCGATGGGACCCGTGCTCCACGTTTTCGCGGAGACATTTGGATCAAAGACGGCCGGCTTGTGCAGATTGGCGGAAGCGCTCCTGGATTTGCCCGGAAAGTAATCGACGCCGATGGATTGATCGTCGCACCGGGCTTTGTCGACCTGCACACGCACTACGACGCGCAGATCCGCTGGGATCCCTGGTGCACGTTTTCGGGTTGGCACGGGGTTACCTCGGTGGTGCTCGGAAATTGCGGCTTTGGATTCACGCCGGTGCGACCGGAATTTCGCGAACGCTCGATGCTGACGATGACGCGAAACGAAGCTATTCCGATCGACACGATGAGAGCCGGAATGAAGTGGGACTGGGAGACGATCCCGGAGTATCTCGATTCGCTCGAGCGCGCACCAAAGGGCGTGAACTGCATCCAGTACCTGCCGACCTCCTCATTGATGGTCTACGTCATGGGTCTCGAAGCGGCCAAGTCTCGTCCCGCGAACGAGACCGAGCGCAGCGAAATCCGCCGCTTGTTCCATGAGGGGATGGATGCCGGATTGTGCGGCTTCTCGATTCAGCGGCTCGGCCCGCATTCTCCCCAGCCGGACTATGACGGCACCCCGATGGTGACCGACACGATGACCGACGAGGATATCCTGAATCTTGCGCGGGTCTTGCGCGAGCGCGATGACGGGATAATCCAGATCACGCAAGTGATCAACCCGAGGGAGGATCTGGCGTTTCAAGAACGTCTCGCGGCAGAGGCCGGCCGGCCGGTGCTGTATAACGTGATTGCCGCTGACACCAAGAACCCGCGCTTTCATCGGCGCAGCATTGAGTGGATCGAACGATGCCGGAGCAAAGGGCTCGCGATGTTCGGACAGGCCTTTACGATGAGGAGCGGGTTTTCGTTCTCGCTTGAAGGCTGGAACTTCTACGACGGCATCCCGGCCTGGAACGCTGTCATGTTTGGCACCACTGAGGAGCGGATCGCGCGGATGAGAGCTCCGGAGTGGCGCGACCGTGTGCTTCTGGAGTCCGAGGAGCATCGAGTCAAGGAGGTCTACAAGGCCAACGGCGGAGCGCTCCACAAGCTCATCGTGCAATGGGCCAACGACAAACCAGCGCTCGAGAAGTACATCGGCCGTTCACTCGGCGATATTGCGCAAGAGGAAATCAGGCATCCGGTCGAGGTGATGATCGACCTTTCGATCGCGGGAGACCTCAAGACCGAGTTTCGCGGCCCTGTGCCATGCAGCAATGCCGAGCACATGGCCGAGCTTATTACCGGATCGGAATATACCATTCCGGGGGTGTCTGACGGCGGCGCCCACATGAAGTATTTCCTTGGCGGCGCCTATACGACGGATTTCCTGCAATGGTTGGTGCGCGATGAGCAGCGCATCACGCTCGAGGAAGCGCACTATCGGCTCTCGGCTTTGCCCGCGCGGGCAGCGGGCTTCCAGGACCGCGGCACGCTGCGCGAGGGCGGCTGGGCCGACGTGGTTGTTTACGATCTGGATGGGTTGCGAGTTGAAGGGGAGCTAGCGGGTGAAATCGTTCATGATTTGCCCGGCGGCGAATGGCGTCGAGTGCAGCGGGCCAAGGGCTACCGCGCGATCATGGTTAACGGCGAGATCACCTTCGATGAAGGTCAGCCCACTGGCGCTACGCCCGGTAGACTACTTCGACACGGCCGCGCCTGATCTTCTGGGCTGGCCGCTACAGTCGCCGCATCGGAAACTCAGATAGCTCGAAGGGCTGTGCGCTAATTGGTCGTACGGGCAGGCGTTTGCCCCGATACCTGCGTCTTCACTTGCACAGCACTCCAGTTCTCACCAGTTCGGCGATTCGTTCTTTTGGATATTTCAAAACCTCGGCCAGTACCCGCTCATTATCCTCGCCCTTAAGCGGCGCAGATCCCTGCACTGCGACGTCCGCCTCTGAAAATCGGAAGGGCGCCTTCGGCAGCGTGAGCGTTCCGACACCCGGCTGCTCCACTTCCTGAAAAATGTTGCGCGCCGTATTGTGCCGATCCTTCATCACCGATTCGGTGTCGAGCACCGGCGCGCACAGGATATGCGCCTGCTGGATCATGGCGATCGGTTCGTCCCGGGTCGGAAACGATTGCAGCCATTCTTCTACGATACCGATCAACTCGAGCCGGTTTTCGGTACGATGCTCCGGTGTATCGAAACGAGAGTTAGCGACAAGTTCGGGTTTACCCATCAGCCGCGCAAAAATATCAAACTGTTGAATCAGCACCGTTATTGCCACGTAACCGTCGCGCGCTTTGAAAATCCCACAGGGAGTGAGGCCGATGAGATGCGCGCCGCTGCGCGTCGGTTTGTAAGCCGGGCCCAGCAGGCTCCGCGTCGTGATCAGTGCGCTGGTCAGATGGGTTAATGAATCCACCAGCGAAAGGTCGATGAACTGACCCTTGCCGGTGCGTTCGCGATGGTAGAGCGCGGCGCATACCGCGGCAAACCCGTGTACGCCGCCGATGCCGTCCGCCAATGACCCGCCCCCTGGATACAGCGGCGAATCGTCCGCATAGCCTACCATGTTCAAGATTCCGCTCGCCGCAAAAGCGATCAGATCGTTCCCCGGCAAATGCGCATAGGGACCCGCCTGTCCAAAGCCTGAAAGCGAGCACATGATGAGGCGCGGATTGAGTGGCCGCAAAGTCTCATAGCTGACTCCGTATTTCGCCAAAACCCCGGGTGTCCAGTTTTCGATGAGGACGTCCGCATGGGTGACAAGGTCTCTCATCAATTCGACGCCTTCCGGGCGCTTCAAATCAAAACATAAACTTTTTTTGCCGCGGTTCTCACTGAGAAAAACTGTGCTTTGCCCGTTTGGCGGCCCGTAGTAGCGCATCATGTCGCCGAGCGGCGCGACTTCGATTTTGATGACCTCGGCGCCAAGGTCGGCCATCAACTTACCCATCATCGGACCGGCTATGTACTGCGTGAGATCGAGAACGCGGATCCCCGAAAAGATCCCGGCCTTCGCTGACTCATTCACTTGCCGACCCTCCTCTGAACTTGTTGATTTATCGGAGCATCAGTGAACCGGCCTTCCGTCGCCCCAAGCACCATCTAACAGCCAACAACTCGCGACATCAAACGGCGATACACAATCCCAATACGGATTTGCAGGAAGAGCGATTGTTCGCACGCTGCCTTGCTGGCCGCGCGGCACAGAAGAAAACCGAGCGCTCGCCAGCCACTCGGCGACTTCGCGTTTGCAAAGCATCGCTCCTTGATGGAATTCTCAAGGTCAAGAGTGGAGGCAGGAAAATGGCGTATACCCAGGTGCTCCTTGAAAAGATCGATCGAGTGGGACGGATAACGCTGAACCGCCCGCGCTACCGCAACGCACAATCCACCGTGCTCCTGAAGGAATTGGACAAAGCGTTCGAGGAGACGGCCGCTGACGATGACGTCAAGGTGGTTATCCTTGCCGGCGCCGGAGATCATTTCTCGGCAGGCCATGATCTGGGAACGCCGGACGAGCGCACGAATCCGAATAGCTACTTCAATACCAAGGGATATAAGAAGCGGCATATCGGTTCGTGGGAACTGTTTCTCGACAATACCCTTCGATGGCGCGACTTGCCCAAGCCGACGATCGCCCAAGTGCAAGGTTATTGCATATTTGGTGGATACATGTTCGCATCGGCAATGGATTTGATTGTCGCATCCGACGATGCGATGTTCCTGCCGTCGCTGACGCAGTATTTCTCGGCCCCGTGGGACGTGGGGGTCCGCAAGGCAAAAGAGATCCTGTTCCAGAGCAGGTTCGTCGATGCGCACGAAGCGTTGCGTACCGGACTGGTGAATCTGGTGGTGCCGCGTTCGAATCTAGAGCAGGAGACGTTGGCATTCGCCGCGCGGATTGCCGAAACTGACGCCTTTACGCTGAGGATGCTGAAGTTCGCAATCAACAACGCGCAGGACGAGATGGGGTTCCGAACGGCGGTCCGCAACGCGCACTCGCATCACTATTTGACGCGGGTGCAAGACTACGCACGCGCGGAGCGCGGAGAAACCGGGCCCGTAAAGCGGCTGCCCGGAGTAGAGCAGGCACTAAAGAAGCTACATCAGAGTGCGGGCAAGTAGTACGCATTGTAGCTACTACAGTTTGCTCGCACCGCTCATCCTATCGGCTGTTCGACATCGGCAGGCGGCGTTACCCGCTCGTCTACTGCGCAACTCTTCGGATGGCCGAATTCGGCCCGCTCAGTTGATTGACGCGCTGTTAGTACTAAGCGGGGGGTTGCGAGCTGACGGAATCATCTGCCCCGTTGTCGGGTCGAGAATGACTCTTGCCGCCGGCGGTCCGGACAGGCGCAGCATGCCGTCCAGGGACCCGGCGAGCGCGTCGAAGGACCTGTCGCCGAGCCTGCCTAGATGCCATCGGTCCTCGATAAAGCGTGTGACCGAGGACTGGTCTGTGAGCGTATGGCTTACGTAATTGACCCTGGCATAGGGCGAAATCGCCAGCACCGGCAGACGCGGACCGTAGCCGCAACGGTCCTCGTAAGCGCCGGCCGGCGGCCTGCCGCATAATCCGGGTCCAAACAGCGCGTCATTCACCGGATCGGCCGACGGCATCACCACTGGCGGCATCACGTGATCGTACCAGCCATCGGAGTCGTCGTAGGTGACGAAAACCACCGTGTGCGCCCATTCGGGCGATTCCTGCAAGCGGTTTAGCGTGTTGACGAGGAAGGTTTGCTCCGACAGCGGATCGGAAGTTTGCGGATGACCGGTCTCGGGCGAGGAAGACTTGATGAAGCTCACCTGAGGCATATTGCCGGCATCCAGGGCTTTCCAGAAGTCGTCGATGTCGTAATTGTGATTGGCTTGATCACCGTCGTAGCCGATCATCGCAACCGAACCGGGCGGCAGATGATGGGGATTGGCGGTCGAAACGTAATACTCGAATGGCGCGTAGTGCGGGTTGTACTGGTCATCGCAAATCGCCTTGCCGCTGGAATCAAACCCTACCGCGGCGAAATCGCCGTAGAACCATCCCCAGGTCACATGACGGGCGCTCAACAGATCGCCGATATTGCGGCCGCTCATCCTGACCGTCGGCTCCTTGCCTCTCGGCGAACAATCGTCGTCGAGTGGACTAACGTTGGAAATCACCGAACCATGTACGATCTTGCCGGCGATATCGCTCGGCACGGCGCCGTGAGTCTGTCCCGCAATCAGGTTCAAATGGCCCATCACGGTGGTGCCATAGGTGGTCTCGAAGAAATTGTCATTCAAGGCGAAATTCTGCGCGTAATTCCATAGCGCGGTGACGGTATTGCCGTCGTAATAGCCCATCGACAGGCCCGCGATGCAATCGGCGCCGGGAGCGCTGGTGAACTGCACGAAGCGGTCGAGGCGTCCACGGTCATATGCCTCCTGTTCTTCGCGGTAGAAATTGATGTTGTCGCAGGTGACCGCCTGGGAGCGGTCGAGCCGGAAAGGCGCGACTAGGTTGGGATTGTGCGTCTTTAGGACCGGCGTCAGAACGTTGGCCCTTGGGGTGCCGGGCGCAGCAATGAAGCGAGGCTCTCCGGGCGGGTTTGCCGCGTCTGGATAGGTACCAAAATAGTGATCGAAAGAGATATTCTCGTCAAAAATCACGACTACGTGCTGAATTGCGGGACTAAGCGTAATAGCCGCTGCCCAGGAGTCGCCGGATTCATGTGGCGTGCTCAACAGGACAGCCAGCGCCGCGAGCAATATCCTCCAGACCGCTGCTTGATGGTTGCGTCTCAAGATAAACCTCCGCCCTTGTGACGACTGCGGCGAACAGTCGTCAAAATCAGCTTTATAAAGCTTTTAGACGGAAATTCTTATCCTGACAACCCAGGTACTGTAGAATCTATCGGTTAGAAGCCGCGAGGCATTTCCGGTGGCGTAATGCCGGCTTTACTCGCCGACTCGAGCGCGGCGGCGCGGAAAATCCCCCGGCTCATGGTAGATGACGCTTCCACTGTGCGCGCCGCATAGATTCTGGATCGCATTGCGTGCGCGGCCGGATCGGTGGGTGCGGCCAGCACCGCCCAATCGATCAAATGCGCCGCGAGAGCCAGTTCGTGCGCCGCAAACTTGTCGCCTGCGCGCGCGACCAGTTTGTCGACGCCTCCGGCGAGCGCGACGATCTCTGTGGCTTCAGCCGTCAGAGGAGCCGGCTTTAGCCGCGACGGCAGCCCTTCGTACCATCCACCCTCGAGCCGCCAGATATTGCGCACGATAAACTGTGGCTCGTCGTAAATCGCCTGCAGATAGGGCTTCGCGGCGAGTTGAGCCGGTGGCACGACCGTATGCAGGATTTCGTCGAGCGGCGCCCCCTCGTTCATCATCAAGAGGGTCTGATCGTAGAGGTTTTGCAGATATTCGGCGGTATCAAGCAGCACTTGCCGGACCCGGATCACACCAAATACGGGCACCCCATGGCCCGGGAGCAACACTTCAGCGCCTGTCTTCGCCATCGAGCGTAACGCCTCCGCCCATTCGCGCGCGTAGCGCTGGGCTTTCTGCGGATTGCCGGCGTTCGGCGCCGCCCAGATGATGAAATCGCCGGTACACAGGACCTTGCGCTGCGGAATGTAGATCCAGCAGGCGTCGTCAGTTTCGCCCCGCCCATGGTGACACTCGAACTTCAGGCTGCCGGCCGCAACCGTCAAGCGGTCATCGAAGTAAGTGTCGGGGTACACGTACTCGCTGGGCCATTTGGAGGGCGCGCCGAATTGCCGCGTATTGATTACCGAATTATAGCCCCCGGTGCGCTTGTAGCGGTCGAAACGGGCCGCGGTTGCTCGATGACCAACGACCCGGGGCCGCGCAGTGCGGTTATGTTGAGCTTCGGCGACAAACGCTGGCATCCCGCAGGCATGATCTACGTGGCCATGCGTATAAATCGCCGTATTAATGCGATCGGGGGCGAATTTCCTCACCATTGCGACGGTTTCGGCCTGGTTGAAATATGCCCCGGTATCGGCCAGCACCAGCCCTTCCTCAGTCTTGACTGCGACCAGATTGGCAAACCATCGGTAAAACATGACGCCGGCCGCCACTTCCTCGAATTCCCCGGTTGCGGTCAGCGGATGCTGCGTCGCGACGGTTAGCTCGCCGTTCCAGAACTTTTCAGCCTGCTCTCTTATGGCACCCATTGTTGCACCCGCTGCGATTATTCAATGCCGGAGTTCGGGGCGGCAACCGACCGCGATAACGCCCGCAATTAGCGCTTTGCCCACCAAGGAACGTGGGTCTTAGGCGATTGCGGCTGGGCACGCGGTCTGGTTGATTAGTTGCGCGTGACCATCGCGCGCGGGGAGCGTGCGAGGCAGGAGGAGACGCCATGGATACGCAGGCTGGCCCGCCGCCCAACCATCGGATAATCGCGGCCCTGAGCTACCTGCTCGGAGTTATAACCGGGGTTATCTTCCTTTACGTCGAGCCCTACAACCAGGACGAATTCGTCCGTTTTCACGCTCGCCAGTCGATCATTTTCTCGATCGCATGGTTCGCGGTGCAGATTATCGTCGGTGTGTTTGTCGCCGTGATGCCGCACCCAATCTCGCGGCTGCTGTCTTTCTTGCTCGCGGTCTTCAATATCGCCACTGCGATCTTCTGGGTAATCCTGATGTACAAGGCGTATATCGGCGAGCGTTACCGCATTCCGGAGTTGGCCGACTGGGCCGAGTCGATGGGTTTTTGAGCAATCGGCCCGCACGCTCCGGAATGGTGATCTCCGAGCGTCTCAAGTACTGATTCGACGAAGTTTCGCCTGCCGGCAAGGGTCATGCTGCGGGATTATAGCAATTTGATGCAAATACCCTCAATTAGCTTGCACGTGAAGCACTAATGTATTACGTCAATATTGAGCACTATCTTTCTGGACATTTAAGCCTATTTCGAGAAATCTGACGCTTATTCGCCGCAGGCTTCGCGCGGGGGGACCATGAGCCATTCAATGAATAGGGCAAGCGCTCCGGCGCAACGGATCGCGATTGGTTTGTGGACTGCGGTCTTGCTGCTGTTCGGATTGGAGACCTGCTGCCTGGCGCAAGCGCTACAAAACAGCCGTCAATCCACCGTATGGGCCGCGGCCGCGATCGCGCATGCGCGGCGCATGCGAGCTTTTCCGGACCTCGGAAACGGGACCACCAAGACGCCGCCGATAATCCCCGGCGTCGAAATCGACCCCGACCCGAGCGGCCAGGTTGGCACGTATCAACCTGACGGTGCCACGCTTACCGCCCAAAACCCCTTCTTTAGAAACCTGGGAACTAACGGACGAACTTGCTTCACCTGCCATCAGCCGCAAAACGGATGGACGATCAGCGCGAAATCGGTCCGGGATCGCTTTAACGCGAGCAACGGTAACGACCCGTTGTTCCGGCTGGTTGACGGTGCGACTTGCCCCAGTGACGACATTTCAACCGCGGCCGCGCGACGTCAGGCCTACCTGCTGTTGCTGGAGAGGGGACTGATTAGGATCGGGCTCCCGATGCCGGCTAACGCCCAGTTCACAGTCACCGCGGTCGACGATCCCTACGATTGCACAACCAATCCCATTACCGGCCTTACCAGCCCGAGCACCGGGATGGTTTCGGTCTACCGCCGGCCGTTGCCGGCAACCAATCTGAGTTTCCTCAGCACCATCATGTGGGACGGACGCGAGCCATCGCTGGCCCATCAGGCGCTCGACGCCACCCTGACGCATGCTCAGGGCAAAGGCGCCGGGCCGAACAAGGCGCAACTCACTCAAATAGTAAATTTCGAAGCGGGAACTTATACGGCACAAATCTTCGACACTACTGCGCGTGGGCTGACGGCGCCCCCGACCCGTTTGAGCGTTGCTAAGCCCGTTCGCGGTACGTCGCCAATCGAATGCTCCGAAAGGGCTCTCG
>DATEGX010000089.1:0-5287 GCA_035279875.1 Binataceae bacterium (SeqCode) | reverse complement strand
GCTGTTTAAAGTCGACTATCTCGGCCAGAAAAAAATTCTCGCGCTCGAGCATGCCAACCCTTCCGCTTTCGATTCCGCCGGCGGACCGGCTCAACTCGACCCAACTTACTATTATCCGGGTACACTGGGATTCGTACCGTTTCCCAAACCCGCCATGGGAAAGTGGGAGTTGCGCGATACCTATGTGATTTCCCTGGAGCGGCTGCCGGCCAGCGCGAAAGGATACTGCTATTCGCGGCGCGTAATGTACGTGGACAAGGAGAATTACTTCGGGGCCGGTGAGCTTGACTTGTATAATCCTGCGGGCGACCTGTTTAAGTCGCAAATCGTGCTGCTATACCCGGTTCCAATTCCGAATACCGGCGGGGACGTGGTCGAGCTGCTGTCCGGACCAAATGTGGGTTTCCTGGTGAATTTTATCAACAAGCATGTCACCGTTTCTCCCGGGCTGAAGCCGTGCGTCAATTCCGATTGTGCCAGGGACGGGTATCTGGATATTAGCCGCTACGCCAGTCCGGAAGCGCTGATGCAGATCGTTCGTTAGCCGAGGGGACTGTTTCACGAAAAGGGAGAAAGGGGGGCGGGCCGCGCGCATCCGCAACACCGGACCGACCTTGTGTTCAACGGCGGCATTGCAAGCTTAAACATTGCGGCGATTGAGCAAATGCATAGCGGGGTTGTTGGTTGCCGCGATAATCGCGGCGGGCGCCCGCCATGCGGATGCGCAATCACGGACCCAATTTTCGAACTTCAGCAGCCTTGCCCGGCTTCTTTTGGTCGGCAGCAATGAGCCGTTCCTTGACCTGAGCGGGTCGAACGAATGGCTCCGCGGACTGGCCGTTAGCGGGTTTCTTCAGAACACCTCGGGGATGTGGGCAAACTCCTCCGCCCTGACGAATTTCGGCCGTCAGTCGGGGGAGCATCATGGCGCCAATTCGCTGGCCGTCGAGCGCGAATTGATGCAACTCGACATCAACTACCGGCTTGATTCCGATAATCATTTCTTCGTGCGCGGCTGGCTGGTGTACGAGCCGCCGTATCCGTGGGAGGCGGGCAATATCGCCGGCCCCACGCTGCTGTACGATCACAGCCAGTCGGAAATTTATAACCGCTATGACGTTCGCGATGCTTATTGGAAGTCTACCGCCGGTCCGCTGACGTGGTTTTTGGGCCGTCAAATCACTACATGGGGAGAGTCAATCGCTTTCCGCGTCGGTGACGTAATCAGTCCGCAGGACTTGAGTTGGAATTTCGGCTTCGCGAATCTCGAACAGTCGCGGCTGCCGCTGTGGATGTTCCATCCCATACTGAGTATTCCAACCATGGGTCCTTTCGGGGCAAATTTGCTGGAAGGGATCTGGGCTCCGGCGTGGCAGCCGCTATACACCGGGGTCAGCTACGCAGACCGCAGGTACGACGGTTTAGACAGCGTGGCGGGGTCGGTGAACCTGCTGGCGCCGAGCGGGGGCCGCTTCGATCCCTACCCCTATCCATTCACTAGCCCGGCTATGACGCCAGCCGGCGCTCAAGCCGCTTTTCCGCAGGCGACCAACTTCACGAGTACCTTCCAGAGCTATCGCCTGCCGGCCGACACCTGGGCGAATTCCAGCGAAGGAATGCGCATCCATACGATCGTCGAAAACGCGGAACTCACCGCGCTCTACTGGCACGCGCATCAGTTGAACCCGGTGACCTTCGTCAACGGCACGCCCGCCTCAGGGCAGAATCTTCAATTTCGCTATCCCGAACTGAACGACCTCGGCGCGACTATCAATCGCCCGATCTATCTCGGCGGCGAGGCCCTGGCCGCACTGCCCCTGGTGCTGCGGAGCGAGGGGGTATGGCAGGATCGCACGCCCTTCAACACGACCAACACGGCGCGGCCCTCGGCGGTGATTTACTCGAGCACGCTCAACACCTTGGTCGCGCTTGATGTCGACGACCTGGCCGCGCCATGGCTGAGCTCGACCGGTGGGCTTACCACCAATCTCGAATGGAATAACTATACGATTCTCAGCCCGAACAAGGGCATGGTCTACAGCGGCTACGCCGAGCGCTGGCGGCACAACGAAGAAAACCTGTTATTCAACGCGAGCACGAGCTGGTGGTGGGGGGCGGTGATTCCCACTCTCACTGCGATTTACAATCCTGACGGCAATACCTGGGAAATGTTCCCCAATGTGGTATTCACTCCGCCGTGGACCAATAAGTATTCGCTGATGCTGCAATATATCGGCATACTGAGCAACGATAGGTACAGTTCTTACGCGGGCGGAGTTTTCAAGGGCAAGAGTATTCTGCTGATGCAGTTTCAGTATAACTTCAACCTGATCCGCGGCAGAGACTAAGTCGCGTAGCTGTATTCGCCGAATTTCTGACCTGAGCCATGAGCCTCTGAACAAGCGACGCGCGCGGAGAGCGGCGCGCTCAAAACGGATCGGCGGAGGTTGGCTGGAGATTGCCATGTTGCCAGACGGGCGCGGTCTGTGCGATTAAGAAGAAGCGGAGCGGCCGCAAATTACGCCAATTCGAGGAAGCGCAGATGTCACATAAGGGTTTTTCGCATATTGGGCTTTCGACCCTCGATCTCGACAAGACCCGCGAGTTTTACGAAGGTGTGCTGGGCTTCAAGCCGGTGCGCTGCGACACCATAACGGTCAAGGAAGGCGGCCACATCCGTCACATCTTTTTCGATACGGGCCGCGACCAGTTGATCGCCTTCATGGAAGCACGCAACGTCGACGGTATTCCGGCCGAGTACGACGCCGGAATCAATCGTGGACTCGGATTGCCGAGCGCTTTCTATCACTTCGCCTTCGAGGCCGGCAGCGAGGCGGCGCTCGAGCAGAAGCGCGCCGAACTAACCGCGAAAGGCGTCAGCGTCAGCGACGTGGTCGATCACGATTGGGCGAAGTCGATCTATTTCAAAGACCCCAATGGCATGCAGCTCGAATATTGTTGCCTGACCCGCGAATTCAACCAGAATGATGGCGTGATGCAGGACCGTTTCGCGCTATCGATCCGCGCGCTCGGGCTCGACGACGTCAAGGATATCCGGCCCAAGTAAGCTCTCGGCTCAACGTCTGAGCGAAGGAGCGTCCCGATTGGCGGACGCTCCCTCTACCCGCTGGTTGAGGACGGAGCCGTCATGGAGCCTCGGTGGGCTCAGTGATCGATAAAGCTGGTACCGGTCTCGGCGGGCTGCGCGGGATCGCAAACGATTTGAATTCGCCCCAGCGTAACGTCAGCGGCGGCGAAGGCGCTGCCCATCGGATTCATCAGCCTTAAGCTGTGGCCAATAGCGAACGCGTCGCGATCGAAACGCAGTGAAGCGATCGTGCCGCCGTCGGATTGGACGAAAGCCGCTTCGATATCAACCTGAACCAGTACGGCGGCGTCGTTCTGCTGGTTGCGGGCCAGGTTCATGCCGGGGAGCGGCTGCAAATGGGTCGCCGCCAGGGACTTGCGATCGCGCAGCACGAGTTTGAGGATCGTGCGAGTGCCTGCGGTTACCTCCGCAGACACCTCGTAATGACGCGCATCCAGCCTGAGCTGCGCTTCAGCGAGCTTGTAACCCCAGCCCGCGGCCAACTCGCTCCGCGCGGCCGCGCTGTCGCAAAAACCACCGACTGAGAATGCGGCCGGGCGTCCGCCGGCGCGGCCGACCACGCGGATTTCGCCGAGGCTGAAGGGGCCGACCGGGCTCTGCGGGAAATGGGCGATTGTGAACGTCGCGTATGCGGGCATCGCAGGATGAAGCGCCGGGGGCAGCAGCGCATCAGCCGGCTCGTCATCGATTTCGTAGCGAAACTCCAGCCACCGGCATCCTTTTAGTGTCCACGGTGCGGTTCCAAATCCATCGATTATCGGCGCCGATCTGATGGACGCGTCGAGGTCGAGCTTACCGTAGCGCGGCGGCATCAACGTCCCCCAGCAGCCGCGTTTTCGCTACGCGGCTGGAAGTGCGGCATTACCTCACGGCTGAAGAGCCGCAGACTATCGAGCACCTGTTCCTGCGGTATCACTTCGAGAACGTTGAGAATGAAATTTACGCAGTCGACGCCCATCGCCTCCCATTTTTTCAGTTCGCGCGTGATTCGTTCGGGGTTGCCAATCGCGATGCCCGGCGGCGCCGCACCGGCGGGTGCCGACGCCTGATGACGAAGCGCGGCGAGCAGGCCCTCGCTGTGTGTTGACTTGGTCGGAACTGCCTCGGGGTTATGCACGAACTGGGTGGCGAGTGGAATAAACCTGTCGGTCACCCGCTTACCGGTCGCAACGCCCTGCGCATTGTCTTCATGGCAATAGAGGAAGTTGGTGGTTGCGACTACTTCATTGACGAAGTCTCCAACCGGCTCGCAATTGCGAATTATGCTGCGGTAACGCTTGAGCTTCTCTTCCTGCTCCTGGAACGTGCCGAAAGTGAGGCCGAGACTGCCCATCCCGCGTTCGGCGGCATCGACTTCGGTGCCGGGACTTGTAACTGCAACCCATAGCGGCGGATGCGGCCGCTGATACGGTTTGGGCAGGATGGTCCGCTGCGGCATCGACCAGGTAACGCCCTGGTAAGAGAAGCGCTCCTGGGTCCACATCTTGGGCAGGCAATGGACGTATTCGTCCCAGGTTTTCTTGGTTTCGTCGGGATTCGCGCGAAAGCCTCCGAGTTCGGTCCAGGTCGCAGAACGTCCAGTGCCCACCTCGAGACGTCCGCCCGACAGTATATCGAGCGTGGCGGTCCGCTCCGCGACTCGGATCGGGCTAGAGTACTCCGGCACACAAACCACGATTCCGAAGCCGAGGCGGATTCGCTTGGTCAGCATCGCGCACGCAGTCAGGAACAATTCTGGCGACGAACAATGCGAATATTCCTCGAGGAAATGATGCTCGACCGCCCAGATGTAGTCGAACCCGAGTTCGTCCGCGAGCCTCACCTGTTCGAGGCACCGCTCGTAAACGGTTTTCTCGCTTTCGCGAGTCCATGGGCGCGGGACTGAGATCTCGTACGCTTCCGAACTTCATCGATCACCTCCGGGCTCAAGCGGAGAATCTGGCGCCATGGCGGCATGCCAGCGCCAGTCGAGGCATCGCCGTCCTTACTGGCCTATATCACCGAGGCCTCGATTTGAAAAATCAATGCATTGACACAAGACGCCATAGTTGCGCCCGAGCGGCCGACTTTTGAGGGCGATCCGCGTCGAATCGGGTGCTCTTTTGGCTGGCAAATTCGACTGTGAGGCGCTGTAAAGTAAAGGGCGCGCCGGAGCAGGTTGCCGCGGCGCGCCCAATC
>DATEGX010000088.1:0-16784 GCA_035279875.1 Binataceae bacterium (SeqCode) | reverse complement strand
CTAATCACATCGAAAATGCTATGCGCCACCGGGCGGGCTTGTACAGAGTGCCGTGTAGCCGCCCCATGAAGCATTGCGAGGTCGAACCGCCGTTGAACCTCGCAGGTAGGCCGGCTTAACGCGGTAGGTTGGGCTACTTCGCAGCGGCTCGTGCCGTTCGGGCGCGCGCCGGCATCGTATCGACACTGCGAATTCCGCTGATCCCGGCAAACTCGCGGCCGATATTGAGAAACGTCTGATGATCCAGCGGGAACTCGAGAAAGACGTGGATATTGCTCATCAGGGTCAGCACCACGAAGCCGATCCGGTAGTCATACGCATAGACGGCCAGCGCGGCCAGCCATGCCACGATAATCGAGTTGCGCCGGGCTGGAGAGATCTGGTCCCACTTGATGATCGAAGTTTTCGAGAACCAGTTTAGATAGTGGTAGAAGTACGAAAACGCGACAAATCGCGCCACCGTCAAGCCGCCCGCCGTGTAAAAGAGGTCGTACCAGGTCTTTGAAGCGCCGAGCCCGAACAGCCCTATCAGATGACGGTTGAGGTCACTGAACGGCACATAGCTCTGCCGCACATAATGGCTCAGCAGGTAGTTCGAGGAATCGGGCGTAAAGACGAAAAAGCTTGCCGTGCACAGCATGAACACCAGCAGCGAGGCGATTCCTGACGCGCTCCGCGAACGGATCGCGCCATACAGGATAAATGCCGCGGTGAAGACGAAGACGTGCACGATAGTGGGCAGGTAGATCAGCAGGAAGGTTCGTAGGCCGTTGTTGGCGTCAAGTGCCAGCGCGCTTAGCCCGATTATCGCCAGCGCCAGCAGCTTGGCCCGGCCCTTGGCGAGATTCATCGCGAGCGCCCCGAAAAAGCCCATGAACAACACCGGCTCGAGGATCGGGTCGCGATTGGGCATCAGGTGGACCGCTTCGGGCGTGAAGGCAATCGCGATTGGAAGGCATAGCAGCATCAACAGGCGGTAATCGTAGCGGTCCTTTACGAAATAGTGGCGGTCGTGCAGCCATGACACTTCGGTCAGGTAATGGGCCGGCCCGAGCACCGCGTAAGAGAACAGGAACAGTTCGAACGGGATTAGGAAGGCGGCCACCGCCGCGACGAGCATCAGGGCGATATTGAGCTTATTGACGCGGTCGGGGTTCATCGATGAATGACGCACGAAATCTGACTCGATGACGCGTGACAAGCTACCATTGCGCCCGCTTTCGAGCAACGTGGCAGAACTACGAGTGATTGCACGATGCGCTGTTTCTAGTTAATCAACTGCGACTTTTGACGCTGGCTCTCATCACGGCTTTAAAGGCGGAGGAGCCGGTTCGAGCGATGCTGTTTCCGAAGGTTCAGCGCAAGCGGTTTTTCACGTTGACGTACATCTCCAGCGTCGGCGCGGTCGGATTGCCTGCTGTGCGGTGGAGTTGCGGATCATTAGCCGGGACACAGCGGATGAAGTCGCTAGGCGAGCGCAGCCCGAAGCGGTCCCATCCGCCGCGTTTGATAACGCTGGCTTTGCGCCAGCCTTCGATAAGCTCGCGCCGCCCGGACTCGCATTGCGGCCGCGATTCGTAGCGACCCTGGGTCGCGCCATCCAGAGGTCCGACTACCGGTCCGCTATGCATCCGAGTCGAGACCATAGGATTACTCATGTCCTTTTGGTCTGGCGCGATCAGGTACCAGTTCATGGCAAAAGCCGCGGCCGAATAGCCGGTTACGAGGAAAAGCGCGAGCACAAAGACGAGCGTGCGAGGGATATTCATGGTCCATCCGCATGACACAAAAGGATGCGGGCTTCAAACCCTGGGCCGGGCGGCCAGTTGTGGCTCGATTTGCGCAGCGGTTCGTATAGAATTGCTGCCTGGGCCAGAGCGAACGACTGGAATCTGATATGCCGACTTCATCAGGACGCGCGCACGCCAGCGTAAGCGTGAAACGACCACTGTTGGGCGCCCATATGTCGATTTCGGGTGGCGTAAGCCAAGCATTGGAGCGCGGGCGCGAGACCGGCTGCGAATGCGTGCAGATTTTCACCAAATCGTCACGCCAATGGGCCAGCAAACCCTACAGCAAGGATGAGGTGGAGGCCTTCAAACAGGCACGCGCGTCGAGCGGCATCCGCGTCGTCGTGGCGCACGATTCCTATCTGGTGAATCTGGGCGCCCCCGACGAAAAGCTGCGCCAGAAATCGGTCGCCGCCTTTACCGACGAACTCGAGCGCTGCGAACTGCTCGAAGTGCCCTACCTGATTTCGCATCCGGGCGCCCATGTCGGCTCCGGCGAAGAGGCCGGTATCCGCACGATCGCGCAGTCGATTGACGAGGCGCACAAGGCCTGCCGGGGTTACCGGGTAGCGATTGCGCTGGAGATTACCGCCGGGCAAGGGAGCACGCTCGGGTCGAAATTCGAGCAGATGGGGCGCATTTTCGACGCGGTCAAGGAGAATGACCGGCTGCGGCTATGCTTCGACACCGAGCATGCGTTCGCCGCGGGTTACGATTTGCGCAGCGACGAAGGCTACCAGCGGACCTTCGCCGAACTGGATAAGCATATCGGGATCAAGCGGCTGGTCGCGTTCCATATCAATGACTCGATGAAGCCGCTCAACTCGCATGTCGATCGCCATGAGCATATTGGCAAGGGCCATCTCGGGCTCGAGCCGTTCCGGCGGATCGTCAACGATCCGCGCTTCGCCGGCGTGCCGATGTGCCTCGAGACCGAACCGGGACCCGAGATGCAGGATATAGCGGCCGACCTCCGCCAGTTGCATCAGCTCCTCAATTCCAGCCACGCATGAACAAAAGAATTCTGACCGGAGACCGTCCGACCGGAGCGCTGCACCTCGGTCATTACGTGGGCTCACTGCAGAACCGGGTACGCCTGCAGGACGAGTACGAAACCTACGTGTTGATCGCCGACGTACAGGCGCTGACCGACAATTTCGAGCATCCCGAGAACCTCGCCGCGAATCTTTACGAGGTCGCGCTGGATTATCTCGCCGTCGGGCTCGATCCGGAGAAAACCCGCTTCGTCGTGCAGTCGATGGTGCCGGAACTGTGCGAGCTGACGATCTACTTCATGAACTTGGTCACGGTCGCGACGCTCGAACGCAATCCGACCGTGAAGGAGGAAATCAAGCAGCGCAACTTCGTCAAGGGCGTGCCGGTCGGGTTTTGGTCGTATCCAATTTCACAGGCGGCCGACATCACGATTTTCAAGGCCGAGCTGGTGCCGGTCGGCGAGGACCAGCTCCCGATGATCGAACAGGCGCGCGAGATCGTGCGGCGCTTCAACCGGCTTTACGGCAAGGTGCTGATCGAGCCCAAGGCGATGCTGGGTTCGGTGCCGCGGCTGCAAGGCACCGACGGCGGCGCCAAGATGTCGAAATCGCTGGGCAATTGCATCTACCTGGGCGATCCGCCGGAGACCGTGCGCAAGCGCGTGATGTCAATGTTCACCGACCCGACCCGGATTCATCCGATCGATCCCGGTCACGTCGAGGGTAACCCGGTCTTCCTCTACCACGACGTTTTCAATCCGAATAAGGACGAAGTCGAGGAACTGAAGGGACGCTACCGCGAGGGCACGGTCGGCGACGTTGAGGTAAAGCAGCGGCTCTACGATGCGCTCGACAAGTTCCTGACGCCGATTCGCCAGCGGCGCAACGAGTACGCCGCGAATCCGAAACTGGTGTACGAAATCGTGATGGAAGGGACGCGCGCCGGACGCGCCGTCGCGCAAGCCACGATGGACGAAGTGCGGACCGCGATGAAGATCGCCTACAAGTTCGCCTAAGCCCCCGTTCCGCTTCTCGCATTTAGCAAATTGACGCGAAGCTTCTTCGCAGAAGCCGCGCAGACGCAATTCGCCAATTGCGGATGCAGCGGAATAGCTGCATGTGCGGACGATAAAACTCGCCTTTAAACCAGCAATTTTTCATAGAAAGGCCGGCCTTTGGCCGCCGGCTTAATACCACCGTAACAGCGCACACTCTTGGCACGACCCTCGCTGTAGTGCTCCCAGCAACTACGGCATGCGGTGATTCGGCCGTATGCGCGAAACTCGCGGAAACTCCAAAGGAAGGAGGAGCACGAAGATGAAGGTTCTTGGAACTGTGGCGACATTGGTCGGTGCGATCATGCTGATGGGTGGGATCATCCTCGCGCAACGCGACTATCAGCGCAGTTGGAGCGAGAATGGCTGGTCGCCGAGCGCTTCGGTCGATAGCGTGAGTGCGGCTGCGGCCCCCTCTGCCGATCAGCATCTGGTGATGCGCTAGCCCAGCGGCAAATCGCCCAGCCGTGATCAAATACTTGCGTTTCGTGCCCGGTATCTTAATGATCGCGGCTGGTTGAGCCCCAAATCGCAAACACTGGCCACGCGGCACCCTGAGCCGCATCAGAGTCCGGAGAGATACCGGCTACCCGATTTCCTCGCGGTGGGGCCGCCGCGAACCGGCACCACCTGGCTATACCGGGTCCTGCGCGGTCACGTCGGCTTACCCGAGGGAATCAAGGAAACCCATTTCTTCCGCCAGCGCTACCCGCTCGGCGCCGAATGGTACGCGCGGCATTTCGAGCGCTGTCCTCCGAACCTGCCGATCGGGGAAGTTGCGCCTTCTTATTTCGCGCCCGAGGAGATTCGGGAGCGGGTTAAGCTGCATATTCCCGATTGCCGAATAATCTGCACGCTGCGCGATCCGGCCGAGCGGATGTATTCGCATTACAAGCTGTTAAATCGCGGTGCGATGATCAAAGGCGACTTCGCCGAGCTCGCCTTCACGCATCCGGACCTGGTGACCTTTTCGCGCTACGCGTACCATCTGCGCGGCTGGCAAGCACTGTTCGGGCGCGAAAATGTGCTCGTCCTGATTCACGAGGACTGCTACCTCGACCGCCGGGCCTACGTCGACAAGCTATGCGCCTTTATCGGCATTCCGGCGATCGATGTCGCCGCACTGCCGTGGGCGAACGATCACATCAATCCGAACCGAACCGCTCCGCGTAATCGCAAGCTGGTGCGGCGGATGGGCCGCTGGCGGGCGCGGATGATCGACCATCGGCACTACCGGGCGGTCAAGTTGCTCCAGCCGATCTTCAACTATTGGATGCGCGGCGGCCACGCGTACGGGCCACTCGACGCCAGTTTGAAAAGGAAAATCAAGGGTCAGCTGCGACCTGAGGTTGACGCGCTCGAGGAGATAATCGGGCGCGACCTATCCGACTGGAAATAGCCGTGCCACGCCGCAAACGGCCGACGGAGCCCGAACCCTGGTTACGTCGAGGACCGTGGCTTGGTGATGGTCGCTGATTCGGCGACTTTGACCTTTTGAGCCGCCAGACGGCGGTTGGCGAAGACCTTCGGATTGGCGAGCGGGGAATGGGAATCGGCGTGAGCATGAGGCTTCACGGCGCTGCCCTGACCTTCGCCGGCCGCGAACTCTTTGCGCGCCGCCATCGTGTCATCGTACTCGGCACCACGACCGAGCTTATAAGCTGCCAGCCGCGATGCGGATTGGTCGTCCATCCAGCATAGCCGTGCGGCCGGCGGAAGCTTCAGGCTGGTTACGTCCGGTCTTGCACCGCGAGGGCCCGCCGGGGCGGGAATTGGGCGTCCGCTTGCGCTCAAATTGACGGCGGAGAGGATGCGGCGAGCCTGTTTGCCGCAAGCCGCGCAGAGATAAGTACGCCGCGAGGCGCCAGGTGAGACCAGCGCCTCGAAGGTAGATCGACACGTGGGGCAGTGGTACTCGTAGAGCGGCATCGCGCAGGACTACTCGATCCGGTGGGGATGTTCCTTCCAGTCCTCCGGGTCGTGCGTTATCCAGATCGTAACCCCTTGCATGTCACGGATCGCCTTGACCCGCTTGATCGACCTGACCGCCTGGATAGGGTCGGTATCAATCGGCATGGTCGCTTCCTGAGTGATAGCGGCGCGGAGATGGACAGTGTCGCCGGTCAAGAGAAAGCTCCGGTTGGGCAGGTTCACCAGCAACGAGCATTCTCCGGGAGTATGACCGGGGGTATAGACGAACTGGAGCGCGCCGTCGCCGAACAGGTCGAGATCGCGGTCCAATTCCAGCCAATCGTACGCCCGAGTGGGGATGAAATCGTTCATGATGAAGGCCCAGCGCCGATCAGGGTCGGGCCAATAGGCGTATTGCAGCTCATGAGCGCCCACCAGGAACTTGGCATTCGGAAAGTAGGTCAAACCGCCCGAATGGTCGAGATGAGAATGCGACAGAATCACGTACTTCACATCCGAGGGCTTATAGCCGACGCCCTGGATCTGCTTGTCGAGGGTGTCGGACTTGTTCCATTTGATTGGCAATGCCTCGGCAATTTGGCCCCAATAGCCGGCGGCGTCGTCGATAATCTTCGCGTTGCAACCGGTATCGAACAGCACCAGACCCTTGGGGTGCTCAATCAAAAAAGAAGGACACGGTAGCTGCAGCAGGCTCGCATCGCCGCCATGCATCAAAAGAGAGGCCGGTGCGGTGAGTTCGGCGCCCGGCAGTGCCCACATCTTTTTTGCGTTCATGGTCGTTTACCTCGCGTCAGGAGGGTTGCGAAACGATCGTCGTCTTGTCAAGCGAGAGCGAATTCGCGAGGGAATGCGCGGACTCTTTGCACGCTGAAACTCGCGTGAACTCGATGGGTATCGGGGGAGTCGACAGCCGATCCGGCCGGCAAGGGGCAAAAACTCTCCCCAGTCGAATCCCACATCCCACGAGGGCGGTTAGGAGGGAGTTTCGGGGCTAAAGCTTGCCTAGGCGTCTTTGTTCCAATAGGCTCGCGCTAGCCGCGTATAATCAGGGAGAGGCCAATGCGCGAAATCTCGTCAATCAGGCTACAAAAGTTCCTTAGTGTCGTTTGTGCTCTGATTCTGCTTCCAACAGTAGCCAATGCCGCCGCGTCGTGCGTTTCCAAGGCGAAACACGGATGCTTTACGACGATTCAACAAGCGGTGAATGCCGCATCGCCCGGGTCGCTAATCTACGTATATCCCGGAACCTACCCGGAGATGGTCACCATCAGGAAGCCGTTGACACTTTCGGGCTTTTCGCTCAACGGGATCGGCACCAGGATCGACGCCAGCGGACTGGCCCACGCGATCTACATAAGCGGTGTCAGCGGTGGCAAGGTCACCGTCGCCAAGCTGACACTCGAGAATGCCGATCGCTCAGGAATTGTGGCCGAAAACTCAAGCCACGTGAGCCTTAGCGGGAACACCGTTAGCAATAACGACAAAGCGCTCAACCCGGTGGCGGCCACGTGCGCCCACGCCTATCCCTTCCTCGGCGAGGACTGCGGCGAGGGAATCAATCTCGTAGGCGTGAGCTACTCAACGGTGAGCGGCAATATCGTCAAGAATAACGCCGGCGGTATCCTCCTGAGCGACGAAACCGGCGCAACCCATGACAACTTGATTGCCGACAATTCGGTTTTCAGCAACCCGTTCGATTGCGGAATCACGCTGGCGTCGCATCCCCCGTGCCTTCCGGGTTCGAATGACGCAGTCGGATGTAAGGGTGGGCCGCAAATCGGCAAACCGTCTCCCGGCGTATACCGGAACCTGGTGCGCAGCAATAACTCGCACGACAACGGCGCCGCCGGTGTCGGCTCTTACACCCCGACGCCTGGGACCGCTTCGCACGACAATACATTTTTGGACAACACGCTCGTAAACAATGGCCAGGGCGGAGTGCTGCTCCACAGCCATGCACCGGGCCAAAATCTCAACGGTAACGTAATCGAGGGCAACCAAATTCGCGGCAATGGCGGGGATCCCGACTCGGAGGGAGCAAATCCACCAAGCGTGGGCATCGTGGTTTTCAGTGACGCCAGCGCCCATGCCGCTCCCCTGACCGGTATCGTTGTCAGGAAGAACACCATCCATGACGAGGATGTTGACCTCTTCGTCGGAACGTCCGCAGTCAATCTGACTCCTTCGCTAAACAACCTGTTTCCAAGCTCGCGAACCACGGTGGGCTTGAACAACGCGGGGACCGGGACGATCAAAGCCGCACACAATTACTGGGGCTGTCCGTCCGGACCCGGTTCCGGCGGATGCTCAAGCGTCGAGGGCAGCGGGGTATCGACCAACCCGCCCCTGCTATTTCCCTACCTGGGTCTATAGCCAATTACCGCCAGACAAGAGGCCGCGTCGAGCAAGGGCGCGGCCTTTTTTTGTCTAACTCGCTGTGCGGCACGCGCGGACGTCGTTTCCGCGTCTCGCGCACGCAGTCTTTCGTGTGCGATAGCCAGATGTAAGCGCGCCGGACCCTGCAACGCTTGACTCGGGCCGGAGGAGAGCAGATCAAATAGCGGACAGGCTGCTCAGATCGCTTCTTATTTGGGGATATCGCGAAGTAAGGTCAGGATCGCGAGAAATTCCTTCACCGATAGAGCCGATCCCAACAGGCTGAGCTGTTCGAGAACTTGAAGCTCGCGCCGGGTGACATGGTAGCGTGCGAGCAATTGCGAGTTCCGGATGAATCGCAACCACGACCGTGTCTTTTTTTGGGGCGGCTGGGGAGCAGGCGGTTCGAACAGTCCCTTGGCCTCGGGATGAGCGAGGATGAATAGTTCGTGACGATCAACGTCGAGAGCGTCGGCCAGGTGCGCAACGAGCTTAAGTGATGGTCTGCGCCGTCCGGTCTCCAAAAACGCGATGTGGCTGGCCTCTACTCCGATCTTGCCGCCCAATGCGCGTTGAGTCAGACCCAGGATTTCGCGCTGTGATTTGAGGAGGGCTCCGAGCTTATCGGCGGATTTCATGGTATGGGGCGGTTGAGCGCTACGCGCGTCAATTTAATCCAATGAACTCACTCCGGCCGTGTCCGGAACCCTTCATCGCCCGTCAGACCGGCGTCGGCAGCGCATCCAAAGGGTTGGCCAATAGGACTCGAGCCGCCGTGTGGCACGGCTTTTTCCCACGCAGCCCTGGTAGTCATCTCTGTCGCCTTGGTCGTGCGTCGATAGGGCCGTATTGGGTCATTCGCGGCTGTTACCTTTGTCGAGATCCGCGGTATCCACCACTACGAGTGTATTCGAGCCACCCTAGCTCAGATAACGTATGGATAGCAACATCTAACGTCTGGTTGGTGATTCGGCCTATGGTGTTCGATACCGCCGATTTTATCAATACCGCTTATCCTGCTATCAGACTGTAAGCTGGAGCGACTTTTATTGGCATAGAACATCCCAACGCCTGATTAGGCTGGGCAAGCCAATGGCGTCAGAGAATCAATTACGGCCCATTTTTTGCGGTGCCGCACAGCCAACCCGCCTAAACCGGTGCAGACACGGTGGAAGCCGTGCTCCCCCGTCATCCGTGATAGCGATCCGGGCGCGATTCCGAAGGGCCTGAGGGACTGCCTTGCCGTTTCAGCCGGCAAGGACAACCAGCAGCAACCAACAACGGCATCGTGGCTCGGAGCGTATTGACGTGACCGACTTGAGGCAGCGTTTCGCCCACTTCGGGCGGAGTGCCGCGTCGGCCATCTGGGCCGCCGCGCTCGGGGGACCAATAGAAGGAATCACCATGGAATTTCGGCTTCTGACAAAAGAATGCGAGCAAGAGAACTTTACCCGCCGCATCGATGAAGCTCGGGCAGCGCATGGAAAGAGCTTTCGCGAAAGCAGCGAGCTGCGAAGCGCCAACCGGCACCGGTTGGCTCACTCGAAGCTCTATGGCCTGTTCGACGATCGAAACGGCGCAAGCGAACAAATGATTGCAGGCATTGCGATGCACGATTTGGAGTCCTTCCCGCAAAGCTGCGCAGAGCCGGACCTTTCGTCTCTGCCACCGCATGATGTGCTCGAATGCAGCGACCATTGGTCGCTCGCAGGCGGCACCGGGATGCTTGCCTGGGCGGGCCTGGCGATGCCGATGCGCCTGCTCGGTACCCGTGCCGTACTGGCCTACCTTGCCGCCGATAGCGGCGACGGAGACCACGCTGGCTTCTACTCACTGATGGGCTTCGTCAATGCCGGGCTGCCGGTAGAGCACCCCTTCGTCGAGAATTCCACCGGCGGCAGATTGAGAGTTCAGCCGGTGGTGCTGCAGGGAGACGCGCTGGAACGGGCGATCAACGGACTCGCCCGCAACTGCCTCGAGTTTTCCGACGATTGGCGTGTCTTCAAGTTGCGGAACGTGGTCCGACCGCACGTACGGCGTGTTCCACGCCGATCGGTTGAAGCGGCGCCTGCGCCCGCCCTTTCTGCGGACGCCTCGGCGGCGGCGATAACCGCTCCAGCCTGACGCCGCCGTGGGCACCGTGATGCATCGACGCGTCGTTCCAGCTGGAAACGGAGAACCGGCTGGAAGATTGCAACGAAACGGAGATCAAGCGAGGACAAAAATGAGCGAAAAGCTCGACGTCGTCTGTGGAAAACGTGAGCAGGTATCCGAGGTTCGCCAGGAGGACCCTCACGTCAAGCTCAGCAAAGAGGACTTGCGAGCTCTTTCGGAACTAAAACCGCTCCGGAGCGCGGGCCATATCGTGCTCGAATGGAGCCTGATAATGCTGGCGGCGATTCTGTGCAGGCGTCACTGGAGTGTCGCAGGTTACCTGGTTGCGGTGGTCTTTATCGGAGCACGGCAGCACGCGCTGCTCATACTGATGCACGACGGAACTCATTACCGGCTCTTTCGCAATCGTGCCGTAAACGATTGGGTTACCGAAGTGCTTCTCGCCTGGCCCCACCTGGTTAGTATGCGTTCTTATCGCCAGAACCACCTGGCCCATCATAATTTCGTCAACACTGACCAGGATCCGGATTGGGTTCGCAAGAAGGACAACCCCGAATGGCACTTTCCGCAGTCGCCATTGAAGCTGGCGGGTATCTTCCTGCGCGACCTCTCGGGCTGGGGCGGAGTCAACCTGATAAGGCTCGCCTCGTCCCTGTCGGCCGCCGACCGTGCCCCTAGTAAGTCATACGCGCGCGCCCGGCTGGGGTTCTATCTGGCTGTGGTGGGACTGGCAGTATGGATGGGATGGGGAAAGGCGATCTTGCTCTTTTGGGTGGTTCCCTATTTTACCTGGCTCATCTTCATCATGCGCATCCGCAGCATCGCGGAACATTTCGCGATTGGGGGGGCAACGGACCTGTACGCTCAAACGCGCACAACTCGAATTGGTCCGCTGGCGCGTCTTTTCATAGCGCCCAAGAACGTCAACTACCACCTCGAGCACCATCTCTTTCCAAGTGTACCGTTTTTTCGCCTGCCGCAGCTGCACGCCCTACTGATGTCCAAGCCCGAATATGCAAGCGCCGCACACATTACCGAGGCTTATGGCGGTGTGATTAGCGAATGTACGAGTACCCGTACCGTAAGACCCTACCTCGGCACGCAGATTGTTGGAGCGATGGCTAACGAATGAGCTGGAGGGGCCTTCGCGATAGAGACCTATCTCGCATGCGATGCTTCTGCCGACGGTGGCGGCCATCACCGGCCGCCACCTCGGCAAGAGTGTGCGCTATCCGCTTGCCTTCGGCTCGCCGTGATGCGATTTGTTGCGGCGCGGCACGGGAGGCGCGAGTGTAATGGCAGAAAAATCCAAGCGGATGCTCGATGGTTACCGGGTGCTCGACTTCACGCAGGTGCTTGCTGGACCGACCACCTCGCGCTATCTGGCCGAACTGGGCGCCGAAGTAATCAAGGTCGAATTTGCCCCGGCCGGCGACATCTCACGGGGAGTGCCATACCTTCGTGACGGTCGAAGCGCCTACTACGTTCAGCAAAATCGCGGCAAGAAGAGTATCTGCCTCGACCTTAAGAATCCGTCCGCCGCTGCAATCATTAGAGACTTGATCGCGCGTGTCGACGTAGTCGTCGAGAACTTTGCGCCCGGGGTAATCCAACGGCTCGGCTTCGATTACGCATCGGTGCGGAAGATCAATCCCAAAATCGTCATGTGCTCGATTTCGACTTTTGGTCAGGCTGGCCCGCTCGCCAACCGGCCCGGCTACGACTTCATCGGCTGTGCGTATTCCGGCGTGCTCAGCATGATCGGCGAAGCCGACCGGCCGCCGTCATTGCCGCAAGTTGGCGTCGGCGATATCAGCACCGGGGTTCACGCATTCAGTGGCATCCTGGCCGCACTGCTCCATCGTGAACGCACCGGCGAGGGCCAGTACATCGAAACTTCGTTGCTCGACTGCTATTTCAGCTACAACGACATGACCGTGCATACCGCGAGTCTGAGCCGTGGGGCGATCAGCCCGCATCGCAACGGCGCGCACCATTTCGCGGTCGCGCCGCTCGGCGTCTTCAGGGGTAAGCGCAGTTCGATCCTGATCATGGCCGGCACCGAGCATCAGTTCGTCTACCTATGCCGCGCGATGGGGCAGCCGGAATTGGCCACCGACCCTCGATTCAACTGCAATAGCGAGCGCATGGCGCATGTCGAGGAACTCATCAACCTGATTCAGGAGTGGTTCGACGCGATGCCGAGCGACGAGGAAATCTACCGACGCTTTGAAGAGCATCGCGTCCCTTACGCTCCGGTGCTGACGATCGAACAGGCTATCGCCCATCCGCATCTGCGCGAACGCGAGGTCGTGCGCACGGTCAATGACCGCTTTCTGGGCGAGTTCGATTTGCCGGGCTTTCCGCTGCGCTTTTCCGAATTTCCGCGCCATCAGCCGATGCAGGCGCCAACACTCGGCGAAGACAACGAAACCGTGCTCCACGAACTCCTGGGATATTCGCCCGAACGGATCGCCGCGCTGGAAGCGGACGGTGTACTGCGCCGCGGCCCCCGATGATTAAACGCGGAGCGAATCGATGAACTCGAGCACCGCGGCCGTGCAGTCCGCGGCCCGGTCCGCGTAAATCTCGTGTCCCTTGCCATTGATGACCGCGATGCGCGCACCCGGGATTGCGTCGCGCATCGCAAGCTGGGTCTTGAGCGGCTCAAAGGCGCTGTTGGCAGGCGCCAGGATCAACGTCGGCACTTTGATTTGGGGGAGCAATGGCGCCACGTCAACCTCTGGCACCGCGCGGCAGAGCCCTTGCAGAACATGAGCCGGAATCCGCGCCCATTGGTCGATTACCCACCGCGTGCGGGCCGAATCACCACCGGTTAGCCCGCTTCCGCCTTCCATTAAAGCCTTGGCCCATCCGCCCGAGCCCAGCTTGCCGAGGGCGGTTGCCCAGTCTTCGTGTCCCAGGGCGAAAATCTTCTGCACGCGCGGCGGAATCGAGGTCGGCGCGGCGACCAGCGTCAGGCTTTTGAGCCGCTCGGGCCAGCGGACTGCGAAAGCGATTCCAAGTGTGCCGCCGATTGATTCACCCAGGTAATGGACCCGCTCGAGGCCGAGCGCGTCGAGGAAGCCCTTCATATCGAGCAATAACTCTTCGGCTGACCATTTGTGGCCAGGCCCGGGGTCGGCCGATTCTCCGTGGCCACGCATGTCGCGGCGCAGGACCCGCATCCGGCCGGCGAGCAACGGCACCCAGTGATACCAGAAGCACAGATTGCGCCCGAATCCGTGCTGGATCCAAAGCGTGTCCGATGACTTCCAGGGATCGGTGAAGTCGTCGAGCTGATAATTCATCTCACAGCTATTGGCGGTGATTTTCGGCATGGCGCGATCCTCAAAATGGCTCTCTACTACTTTCGGCGCCTTGGAAGAAGTCCGGTAGCGCGACGATCTAATGAATGGAGTCGGCGCGGACGTTTGCGAATTTTGCCGCGCGGCGATAATTGAGCCTTAGTCTTTGCGTCCAGTCAGCGGGCGAATGAGCACGGAGCTTCGCTCGTCCGCCGCCACGGTCGAGGACCAGGAGGAACTGCGAATGGAATTCGGCATGTTCCACGAGTTTCAATGCCCGCCCGGATGTAGTGAGGAACAGGCGTTCGCCGAATCCTTCGCGCAGGTCGACGCCGCGGAACAGTTGGGATTGGATGCGATGTGGCTGGCCGAGCTGCATATGATGCCGCGGCGCTCGGTGCTCGCCGCTCCACTAAGTATTGCCAGCGCAATCGCTGCGCGGACCAGCAGGATCAAGATCGGAATCGCCGTGCAGGTGCTGCCGCTATGCCATCCCCTGCGAGTCGCCGAGGAGGCCGCGACCGTCGACCATATCAGTCACGGGCGGCTGATTTTCGGCGTAGGACGGAGCGGATTCCCCCGGATGTACGAGGCCTACGGCGTGCCTTACGGCGAGAGCCGCGAACGCTTCGCGGAGGTGCTGGAAATCGTCAAGCGCGCGTGGACCGAGACGAGCTTTTCCTACCAGGGCAAATTTTACAGTTACGAGAAAGTCCACCTGGTGCCGAAACCCTACCAGAAGCCCCATCCACCGATCCGGATCGCGGCGACCAGCGCGGACACCTTCGCGGGTATCGGCGCGCTGGGGTATCCGATTTTCGTCGCTGTGCGGCTTGGGACGCTGTCAGAGCTTGCGCCCAATATCCAGAGCTACCGCGAGGCTTACCGGGCCGCGGGCCATCCGGGCGAAGGCGAGGTCTTTCTGCGGGTACCGGTATACGTCGGCGAGACGTTCGAAGCCGCGCGCGCCGAGCCAGAGGAAAGCATCATGAACTTTTACAAGTTCCTCGGTAGCTACCTCGAGAAGTCCGCCTCGAGCGCCGGGGTTCGCGCGATCGAGCAGCGGGCCGAACGCGGCGCGCGGCTACAGTCGATTTCGTACGATGACGCGCTGCGCGACAAGGTCATCGTCGGCACCGCCGAGACGGTTAGCCAGCGAATCGACCATCTGCGCCATGAGCTTGGCCTCAACGGCGTCCTCGCCGAACTAAACTGCGGAGGTCTTATCCCGCACTCGCGCGTGATGAACTCGCTGCAGCTTCTGTGTGAACGGGTGATGCCGCAATTCAGAAATTAGCCGCGAGGTTTGCGCTGATTTCGCTTCGGCGATAGTAATTTGTCCAATCCGGCATCAGTCGAAGCAAGGGTTGGCGGGGCCGCCGAGTAGGCGGGGCCGCTCCCTCGAACTGTTCGCGGGTGCCACCCAACCAAGGACGGAGGAACTCACAGTGGCCGCATCATCATCGCCGTCTTCGCCGCGGGAGCGGGTCCGCGCGGTAGTCCCCAAGCTGATAGATCTCACGGAAAAAGTGCTGTTCGGCGACGTTTGGGAGCGTCCGCAACTCTCCAAGCGCGACCGCAGCCTGATCACCTGCGCGACGCTGGTCGCCTTGCAACGGTCCGATCAGCTCAGGGTTCATCTCGAACGGGCGCTGACCAACGGCGTTACCAAGGAGGAACTCAGCGAACTGATTACGCACCTGGCGTTTTACTCCGGCTGGCCAACTGCAATGACCGCGGCATTCATCGCGAAGGAAGTATTCGAGAAGAATCCGTGACCGGGTACCTGCACCGATGAGGTGACACAGATGGACGCCAAACGGCCGGTGGGCTTTATCGGACTGGGCACGATGGGCGCGAAGATGGCCGCGAGCCTGCAGCGCGCCGGTTATCCGTTGGTGGTGCACGATATCCGCGCCGAGGCCGCGTCGCCGCATCTGGCGGCTGGCGCGAAGTGGGCCGACACGCCCAGGCAGGTGGCTGAGTCCACGGAACTGGTGTTTACATCGCTGCCCGCTCCCCCCGATGTCGAAGCTGTCGCGCTGGGTCCGCAGGGCGTTCTCGCCGGGATGAAGCCCGACGGAGCCTATTTTGACCTTTCCACCAATTCGCCGGCCCTCGTGCGGCGGCTCTGCAGCGCTTTTGCCGAGCGTCGCGCGCATATGCTGGACGCGCCGGTGAGCGGCGGTCCGCAGGGCGCCGCAACCGGCAAACTGGCGATCTGGGTTGGTGGCGAGCGCGATGTCTTCGATCGCTATCAATCGGTGCTCGACGCGATCGGCGATCAGGCACGATACGTTGGACCGATCGGTTCAGCCACGGTGGCCAAGCTGGTGCATAACTGCGCCGGATATATGTTGCAGCGCGCCCTATCCGAGGTCTTCACGATGGGCGCGAAGGCGGGGGTCGAGCCGCTCACTCTATGGGAGGCGGTACGCAACGGCGCCCTGGGGCGCGCGCGCACTTTTGACGGTCTCGCGAGGCATTTCCTGCCCGGTATCTACGACCCACCGGACTTCGCGCTCCGCCTCGCTCATAAAGACGTTTCGCTGGCGGTCGAGCTCGGCCGTGAAACAAACGTACCGATGCCGATCGCCGCCCTGGCGCTGGACGAATTGACCGAGGCGCTCAATCGCGGATGGGGCGAGCGCGACTCGCGTGTTGCGATGCTCCTGCAAGAGGAGCGCGCGGGCGTGAAATTCGCGGTCGATCCGGTGCGGATCCGTGAGGCGCTTGATCGTGATCGAGCCCGGCGCGATCCGAAGGCGAAATAATCGCGATGGATGAGAAGCTCCCCGAGTATGAGATTTTTACCATCCGTTACGCCACCCGCCAGGCGCGGCGCGCCGATCACTTTATCGGCGGCGATCCGCACGACGGGCCGATGCCGATGGACTACTTCACCTGGGCGGTGTCCGGTGGCGGCCGGGTCTTCTTGGTGGATACCGGGTTTACCGCCGAGACCGCCGCGCGTCGCAAGCGCGAATTTCTGCGCTGTCCAATCGAAAGCCTGAAACTCATCGGCATCGACCCGGATTCCGTTACGGACGTGATCCTGACGCACCTGCACTACGATCACGTCGGCAACTTCGGGAAACTGCCGGCGGCACGATTTCATCTGCAAGAGCGCGAACTAGCCTTCGCGACCGGCCGTCATGTGCGTTACCCGTATTTTGGCCATGGGTTCGAGGTCGAAGACGTGGTCGGGATGGT
>DATEGX010000087.1:0-3251 GCA_035279875.1 Binataceae bacterium (SeqCode) | reverse complement strand
TGATTCGCCCCATGCCTGGCGGATCGTCATTGCGGGATTTATCGCAACGTCGACACTGTTCGGCGCGGTCTACAGCTTCGGGGATTTTTTTAAGCCGATCGCAACCGAGTTCGGCGCGAATCATGAGTCGATGTCGACGATCTTTTCGGTCACGGCCTTCCTTTACTTTGTGCTCGGACCGATTACGGGACATCTGGCCGATCGGTTGGGCCCGCGTGCGGTGGTCGCCACGGGCGCAATCCTGATGGGCCTGGGGTTGGTGTCGACCGCGCTGATCGAGAGCGTTTGGGCGGCGTACTTTACGTACGGACTAGGGGTGGGATGTGGGGTGGCCTTTTGCTATGTGCCGCTAATCGCGGCAACCAGCGGGTGGTTCCTGAAGCGGCGCAATACTGCGCTCGGAATAGCGGTGTCGGGAATCGGAGCGGGAACTCTGGCGGTGCCGCCTGTTGCGGCTGTTCTCATCGAGCATTTCGGATGGCGCGGCGCTTACGCAATCATGGGAGTCGCTGTTGCGCTAATCCTCCTGGGATGCGCCTTGCTGGCGGAGCCTCCGCCGGTTGAGCTCGAGGCTGCGGCTCCGCGCCTACGCGAAACCTTACGCGCGCCTGACTTCGTACTACTTTACTTCGCCGGAATGCTCTGGACGGTCGCGACCGCAGTACCGTTCGTTTTTTTGACCCCATACGCACAGGGCCAGGGAATAGGCCCAGTGAGAGCCAGCACGCTGCTCGGCTTCATCGGTCTCGCGAGCACCAGCGGACGGCTCGGACTGGGAGCACTCGCCGATCGGCTGGGCATCGTCAGGCTCTACCAGGGTTGTATCCTGACGCTCGGCTTGAGCTACCTAATCTGGCTGGACTCCCACTCCTATACGGGGCTCGCGCTGTTCGCGATCGCGATGGGCGCGAGTTACGGTGGAGCGGTTACTCTGACACCGGCGGTGCTGGCCGAGCTGTTCGGTACGCAGGGGCTCGGCTTGACCTTGGGTATGCTCTATACAGGTAGCGCCCTCGGCACGTTGCTCGGACCGCCCGTCTGCGGCGCGATTGTGGACCGCAGCGGCAGCTACTGGTACGCAATCGCGTTCACCGGCGCAACGGCGCTCGTAGCCGTGATGATACTCCTGCCGCTCGGCCGTCTACGACCAATAGCCTCGACCGCCGCCTAATCCACCGGCTTGCGCAAGAACGCAGGTATGTCGAGCTTGTCGTCGCTGTCGAGGCCGTCCTGTCCGATTCGGGTTGGCCCGTTTCCCTGCTCGCCATTGCGACGCTTAAAGGCCGGAATATCGAGGCTGCTCTCGTCGATGATCAAGCCGAGCCGCCTTACCGGTTTGCCGTGGAACATCTGGCCTTGTGACGGTGGTGGCGGAGGCGGTGGCAGCGGTGGCGCCGGCATCGAAATCACGGGCTGCGGCTGGATATCGATAGGCCGGGTCGGCGCCGCCTGCACTGGAGCCGTAACTGGTGTCCCCGAGGGTGAATAGCGCGATAGATGCCGTTCATGTTCGCGCTCCCGCTCGCCAAAGCCAGTCGCAATTACGGTCACGTGGATCTCGTCGGCGATCTTCTCGTCGATTACCGCACCGAAAATGATATTGGCGTCTTCGTGCGCTTCTTCCTGAATCAGGCTGGCCGCCTCATTGACCTCGTAAAGCGACATGTCCGGACCGCCGGTGACATTAATCAACAGGCCGCGAGCACCCTTGATCGAGACGTCCTCGAGTAGCGGACTCGAGATTGCGCGTTGCGCCGCCTCGACCGCACGATTTTCGCCCGAAGCTCGCGCCGCACCCATCATCGCCATTCCCATCTCGGCCATGATCGAGCGCACGTCGGCGAAGTCGAGGTTGATGAGTCCGTGGACGGTCACCAGCTCGGCGATCCCGCGGACTGCCTGCAGCAACACGTCGTCGGCCTTTTGAAAGGCTTCCTTGAGCGAAGTCGTGCGGCTCGCGATCGACAACAGGCGCTGGTTAGGTATGGTGATCAGCGTATCGACCGCGTTTTTGAGTTCACGCAATCCCTCGTCGGCCTGCCCCATGCGCTTGCGGCCTTCGAACTGGAATGGCTTGGTCACGACCCCGACGGTCAAAGCGCCGCCTTCGCGCGCAATCCGCGCGATCACCGGAGCCGAGCCGGTACCGGTACCTCCGCCCATGCCCGCCGTGACGAAGACCATCTCGGCTTCGGACAGCACCTCGCGGAGGCGATCCTCGTCCTCGAGCGCAGCCTTGCGTCCGATTTCCGGATTACCGCCGGTACCCCGGCCACGCGTCAGCATCTGGCCGATCTGCAGCCGCATCGGCGCGGCGTTGTTCTGCAAGGCCTGCGAATCGGTATTCACGGCGATAAAATCGACGTTGCGCAGACCCGACACGATCATGTGGTTGACTGCGTTCCCGCCGCAGCCGCCCGCTCCGATCACTTTGATCCGTGCCCCCGGATCGACATTCTCGATCAACTCAATCATGGCCTCGTTACCTCCATCGCCGCCTCCCTCGCGCGAAATGCCGCGCCCACCATCCGTTAGGTTGCCATTCTTTGGCTGGTTCAAAAGAAGTCCCTCACCCAGTCGGTTACACGCGAGCGCAGCCACCCCCATCTGCCGTATCGCGCCAGTCCGTTACCCATTCCACGTCCGGCGGCCGCATGAAGCAGCAAACCGGCCGCCGTCGTATACATCGGCTTCATCAATTCCTCGGGCATGCCCTTGAGATTGATCGGCAAGCCCCGCCGTACTGGCAGGTTGAAGATCCGCTCAGCCAACTCCTGGGTGCCTTCCAACAACGAAGTCCCGCCGACCAGCACCACTCCCGAACCCAGACAGTCGGCGACCCCCGAGCGCAGCAATTCGCGCTGCGCCATCGCGAAGATCTCCTCCATCCGCGGCTCGATTATCTCGCCCAGCAAACGGCGCGCGATTTCGCGCGGTTCACGGCCGCCGACGCCGGGCACCAGCACCGTTTCGTCGTGTCCCACCACGAGGTTAGTGGCGGCACCATAACTGACCTTTAGCCGCTCCGCGTCTGACAACGGGGTGCGCAGACCAGCGGCTACATCACCGGTAATATGGCTTC
The DNA here is from genome assembly GCA_035279875.1 of Binataceae bacterium (SeqCode). Taxonomy (GTDB): domain Bacteria; phylum Desulfobacterota; class Binatia; order Binatales; family Binataceae; genus JAMXLL01. The sequence continues at coordinate 169 of DATEGX010000087.1, read as the reverse complement.
CACCGATCGGCAGGACCGCGGTATGCATCACCGCGCCATTGTGGAACACGATTATGTCCGTCGTGCCCCCGCCGATATCGATTAGAGCGACGCCCAATTCGCGCTCCTCGGGAAAGAGCGCCGCATCCGCCGACGCCAGCGGCTCGAACATCAGTTCGGCAGCACTTAT
>DATEGX010000086.1:0-16003 GCA_035279875.1 Binataceae bacterium (SeqCode) | reverse complement strand
ACGGAACTAGGCGGCAATCTTTGGTACATGTTTTTCGGCGGCACGGCCCCGGGCGAAATCGAGCGCTTTTTCGCGCATTCGCCCAAGATGACCAGTTCCTGCATCCGCATTTTGCTGCCCGACCATACTTACACGCGGCTCAACCGGGTACGCGACGATATACGCCACTTCATTCAGCAGCGGGTACTTCCCGACCCGGCGCTCAGCGATGTCAAGGTAAGTTACCTCGGTGGTGCGGCCGGGCTCTTCCTGGCAGCCAATGACGTCCTGAAAAGGCTCGACTTCATAAATATTACCTTCGTATTGTTGGTGATCTACGTCTGCTGTGTATTCACTTTCCGATCCTTTGTCGCGGGTATTCTCTTTATCGTTTCGTGCGTGATGGCCAACTTTGGCGCTTTCGTTTATATGAACGCGCGCGGAATCGGGCTCACAATCGATACCATTCCCGTCATTTCGCTCGGTATCGGTCTCGGCGTCGATTACGGAATATATACGGTCGCCCGAATCCAGGATGAAGTCGCCAACGGTGCGACGATCGACGAGGCGGTCGCTACCGCGCTGAGAACCACTGGCGCGGCGGTGTTCAGCACTTTCGCCGTGATGATCGGAGGAATCGTGCCGTGGGCGTTCTCACCGCTGCTGTTTCATAACGAAATGAGCGTGTTGCTGATCTTCCTGATGGGCACGAACATGATCGCGGGCGTGCTGATTCTGCCGGCCTTCATCGCATGGCGGCGGCCGCGCTTCATCGCGCGTCTCGAGCACAAAGGTCCGCCGCCGGCTCAAATTGCCGCTGCCCGCGGCTGACCTAGGCGGAGCGCTGCCGGACTTCAATCCCGGCTTCGCGCGCGCCGCGGCGAATGCCTTTATCGCTGCGCCTTACAATCTCTGGGCGAAATGCCGGGACCGCGAAATCCGTCGATTAGCAGCGTCCAGGTCCCATCATGGCGGCGGAAGAGCTGGAAAGTGCCGCCCTCCCATTCCGCCCTGCAGTCGGGAAGATGGTAGTACATCCCCTGCGCTATCTGTTCGTTATGCACTACCGGCGTCAGTTGCAGCATCGAAATGCCATGGTCCGGATCTTTGCATGTGTCTCGCGAATCGATGGTTAATTGCCAGGTGCGCGTGTCGATGGCGAGCCGATGCCAGCAATGGCCAAGGTCGAAGATTTGGCCGCTCAGGATAGAGTTATCCTTGCTCGAAGGCTTGAGCGAGCCGATCCAGCGCTGATCACTGTACGGCTCGGGCTTCGCGGGAACTGCAGCCGCGTTAGGTTGCGGATGCACGGGACGGGCGCCGATTAGCAGGACCATGGACGCCAACGCCCATGCCGTTGCTTTGGACTTCCGGTTCAATGGAATAAAGCGCCGGCCGAATCAATGATTCGGCTGGGAAGAAAGGTTAGTACTCCGACCGCGCCTCTACGCATTCGTTGAGCATCCGGATTTTGCGCGGCGGTACCCCTCTTTCCGCAAGACAGTTATCGAAGGCGTCGCGATGAACCGCGCCGTAGCTCATGCATTGGTTGACCTTCCAGGGCTCGATTTGGGCGTCACCGGTACAACCGCGATGATTCGCGACCCGCTGCGAAAAATCTGGCGCGCAGCCACTCAACCATACGGCCGCCAGGGCAAAGCCGGCTGCGGTGCATGCGAACCAGGCGGGGGAACGGGTTGGTCGATACATGATCTTGCGCCTCCGCGGTGCGATTTCAGTCGGCCAGCACCCGGATATTGCAGTCGCGATGTTTCCTGCCGAATTCGATCACTTCCTTCTCAATCCCCGTGGGATTCGCGGCAGGTTCGACAAGCATCAGTTTTCGCGCAGCGGCGGGATCGATCCCATCCGCTTCGACCGAGAGGTTGTGGTCGTCGCACATAATGAAGGCCATCGCTTGAAACTCCTCGAAGCGCACAGGTTAACTGATAGCGCTGCGCTTGTCATTCCGTGACCGGTTCACGCTGCCAGTCGATTTATGGTAGTCGGTAAGAAAATTCCGCAGGAGTTACGCAGTATGAGTCTCAAGGGCAAAGCCGCCGCGATCGGGATCGCCGAACTCAAGCCCTGGAAAGAACCCCCGCCCGACGTCACGCCGCTTAAATTAATGGGGCAGTTGACGGTCGATGCGCTTAACGATGCCGGACTCGAAAAGAAGGATCTCGACGGCTTTCTGGTGGGCATGCCGTTCGCCGATCCGGGCATGATCTATCCGGCCAGCGCGGCCGAAGTGCTCGGCATCAATCCACGCATGCTCAACGTGGTCGATATCGGCGGCGCTACGCCGGCCGGTATGATCTGGCGCGCCGCCGCGGCGATTGATGCAGGTATCTGCAACGCGGTGCTCTGCATTGTGGCTGATCTCAACAAGCTGGGCGATCAGAAGGTGCCGGTGGTCTCGGTTCAGCGCGAGTTCGAAGCACCGTATGGCAATATCGGCGCGAATTGTGGCTATGCGATGATCGCCAACCGCCATATGTTCGAGTTCGGCACCAAGCCTGAGCAGATGGCGAAGGTTGCCGTCGATCAGCGCAAAAACGCGCTCAAGAATCCGCTCGCGACCTTCAACGACAAACCGCTGACCATCGACGAGGTTCTCAATTCGCGGATGATTGTCGATCCACTGCATATTTTCGAAATCGTAAGCCCCTGCAGCGGCGGATCGGCCGTGATCGTCGCGTCACCCGAGGTCGCCAAGCGGGCAAAAAATCCGCCCATATGGCTGCTGGGCGCGGGCGAGTTCTCGAACCACGCCTCGATAACTTACGCGCCGTCTCTCACCGATTCGCCGATTCGTCCCGCCGCCGACCTCGCGTTCAAGATGGCAGGGGTCGAGCGCAAGGATATCGACTTGGTCTGCCCCTACGATTGCTACACGATCACCGTGCTGGTGACGCTCGAGGACGCCGGCTTCTGTAAAAAGGGACAGGGCGGCCCGTTCGCGATGGAGCATGATCTTTCGTACTCCGGCGACTTTCCATGCAATACGCACGGCGGCCAGCTTTCCTTCGGCCAGCCGGGCCTGGGCGGCGGGATGAGCCACGTTACCGAGGCGGTGCGCCAGTTGATGGGCCGGGGCGGCGAACGCCAGGTAAAGGACGCCGCGCTTGGCTACGTCAATGGCAACGGCGGCATTATGAGCGAGCAGGTAAGCCTGGTCCTGGAGCGGCGATCATGAGCGACTACATCAAACCTTTGCCAAAACCGACCGTGACCAGCCGGCCCTTCTGGGAAGCCGCGAAGCGTCACGAACTGTGCCTGCAGCGTTGCGGGGGTTGCAACGCCTTCATCTACTATCCGCGCGATCGATGCCCGCATTGCCTGTCCGATCGGCTCGAATGGCAGCGCGTCAGCGGCCGCGGCAAGCTCTACAGCTACACCGTCGTGCGGCGCGCCTCGACCCGTTCATTTTCCGACAAGCCCTACGTACTGGCGATAGTCGAACTGGACGAAGGCCCGCGCATGACCACCAACCTCGATAGCGCACCCGAAGCGATCAAGATCGGCATGCTCGTCGCCGCTTATTTCGACGACGTCACTCCGGATCGGACGCTGGTGAAATTCCGCGCGGCCTGACCCTCTTCAAAGCCGAAGCGAAGCCGGCGCCACGCGTAGCCGCCGCGCCGGTTTTGCGCTTCACGCCAACAATACAGCCACGATTCCGGTTAGAAACACCCCGTCGAAGGTGCCCGCGCCACCAATCGAAGCCACCGGCGCACCCAAATCGCCCAATTTGTCGAGGTTTGCGATGTCCGCCCCGATCAAGGTGCCGAGCACGCCGCTGACATAGGCGATCGCGTCAATATGCCTGTAGCCGCCAAACAGGCCCGCCAACAGCCATGCGGAGAGCGCCGCCACGATCGGCGGAACAAACATCGGCGTCGCGATGCCGAGGCCGGGCACCGGCCTGGCCCATCGATGCACCACCAGCGCGACCACGAGGACACCCACGGCGGACGGTACGATCGCTGTCGCCTGATGGGCCAGCACGTAAATCGAGATCAACACCGGCACAATCGCGCCACCGACGTTGATCGCGAGTCTGGTCGAACCGCTCGCGTAGTGCAGCGGCACCCGATAGCGCACGCCAAAGCTGTTGACCACCTGCGTCATATGCGGCTCGCCGCCGTCGATTTGGGCAATTGGAATATTGATGTAACTGCCCAGGAGGCTCGCCAGCAGCGCCAGCAACGCCAGTTCGGGTGGCAGTCCGAGCGCGCCGAAAGCGTAGTTGATCACCCCGATCTCGAGCATCACGAAAACGAACACGAGCAGGGCGAGAAACAGAACGGCGTAGAGGGCAAGGAAGGGTCCGAAGAACATCGCGAAAACGATGATAACACGGCTGGCGCGCCCAGCGTCAGCGTGGCAGGTCACGCCTCTATGGATTACTTCGCGCCGCGGGTAAGATCGCGCAATTATGACGACTGCCCATCCCGACGCCGCCGGCCGTGCTGAATTGCTGCGGCTGCTCGCCCGCGAGTCCTACTTCGAGCGCGAAATCACGCTCGCCTCGGGCCGAGGTTCCAACTACTACATCGATTGCAAGCGTACGCTTTATCTTCCCCTCGGCGCTCATCTGGCCGGCGAGCTGATGCTCCCGCTGGTGCGTCAAGTCGCAATCGCGCAACTGGGCGGGATGGCGGTGGGAGCGGTGCCGGTAACCGATGCGGTGGTGGGCGCAGCGTTCCGCCATTGCTACGACCTGACCGGTTTTTTCGTGCGTAAAGAGGTCAAGGAGCACGGGCTTCAACAACAGATCGAAGGCGCTTTTCACCGCGAGCGGCGCACCGCCGTGATCGACGACACCATCACCACCGGCGGATCGAGCCTGCAGGCAGTTGCCGCAATGCGCGAGGCGGGTGCGACCGTGGTTGCCGCGTTTGCGCTGGTCGAGCGCGGTGAGGGTGCCGCAGCGGCTTTTGCCAAGGCCGGTCTCGAATACCACTGGCTTTTCACTGCCGAAGAGGTTCGTGCCGCGCGCAAGGCGGCCTGATATGACGGCCCCGCGCGAGCACGAGTTGAGCGGGCGCACGCGTTTCACCGCCATCTTCGGCGACCCCGTCGAACATTCGCTCTCGCCCGCGATGCATAATGCGGCCTATGCTGCGCTCGGCCTGGACCGCGCTTACGCGGCCTTCCATGTCACGCCCGCAAGCCTGCGCGAGGCGGTTCGCGCAATTCCCGCGTTGGGAATTGCTGGCGTCAACCTGACGGTGCCGCACAAGGAACGCGCCGCCCGGATGATGGCCGAACTGAGTGAAGAAGCGCGCACCCTCCGCGCGATCAATTGCGTGGTAAATCGCGAAAGCCGGCTCTACGGCGACAATACCGACGCCCGTGGGCTGGCCATCGATTTGCGCGATTCGGGAGTCGTGCTCGAAGGACGCAGCGCGCTGATCGTCGGTGCGGGAGGCGCCGCCGCCGCGGCGGTGCTCGCATGTCTCAGGACGGGCGCCGCTCAGATCGTGCTCTGCAATCGCACGCCCGAACGCGCCGCACGACTGGCGCGCCGCCTCAACCGCTGGGCGGTCAGTCAAGGAGAAGGCCGATCGCGCCATCCGATTGACGCGCGCGGCCTCGACGCACTGACGGAGCGGTCGACCTTTGCCGATACCGCTCTGGTGATAAATGCGACTCCCACGGGACTCAAGACCGGCGGCTTCACGAAATTGGCCTATGGCGCGGCGCCGGACGATTGCGTTTTCTACGACATGATTTACGCGCGCGAGCCGACGCCTTTTCTCGCCCGGGCTCTGGCGCTCGGGCGGCGGGCCCTCGACGGCGCCGGGATGCTGGTCAACCAGGGCGAGCTGGCCTTCGAGCTGTTCAACCGTCTCGCGCCACCGGCGGGTGTGATGCGCGGGGCCTTGATGGCGGCGCTAGGCCGCTCCTGAAGCGGCGCTCTCATTGATCCTGACTTTCATTGCGGGAGAATCGGCGAGAACAAAGCCTTGCCACGGGATTCGAGGTCCGAGTTGAGCGCCCGCGAAATGCGCTGCTCAGCCGAACATTTCTTTCAGCTTGTCGACGAAGCCTTTCGATAGCGGATGGTTCACGTCCTCGCCGGACGCTTTGGCAAATTCCTCGAGCAATTCGCGCTGGCGCGCGCTCAGGCGCCGCGGCGTTTCGACCGCGATACGGACCAACTGGTCGCCCCGTCCATAACCATGCAAATCGGCGAAGCCCTTGCCCTTCAAATGGATAATCTTGCCTGACTGGGTACCAGCCGGCACCTTGAGCTTGATCTTGCCGTCGAGCGTTGGCACTTCGATCTCGGCGCCCAGCGCAGCTTGCGGAAAACTCACCGGCACCTCGATCACCACGTCGTTGTCCTGCCGGACGAAGAGCGCGTGCTCCTTGACGTGAACAACGACGTAAAGGTCGCCTGACGGACCGCCGCCGAAGCCGGCCTCGCCTTCGTTGCGAAGCTTCAGCCGCGAACCGTTGTCAACGCCAGGCGGTATCCGGACGGACAGCGAAACCGGTTTCCGGATACGGCCCTGTCCCTGACATTTCGGACAAGGGTCCGCGATGATGCTGCCCTCGCCGCGGCATTGGCTACAAGTCGTGGAAATCGAGAAGAAGCCCTGCTGCGTCCGCACCTGGCCGGTGCCGCGGCAATTCGGGCAAGTCCGCGCACCCTCCGAGCCACCACGCGCACGGCTGCCGTTGCAGGCGTCGCAATTGGTCAGGCGCTGGAATTTGACGACCTTTTCGGCGCCGCGCGCGGCTTCTTCGAATTCGACCTCGAGATCGTAGCGGAGATCATCGCCGCGCCGGCTGCGCGAGCGCGACCGTCCGCGCCCTGTGCCGAAGAAATCGCCGAAAATATCAGAGAAGACTTCTTCGAAGCCCTGGCTGAAGTCGAAGCCGCCGAAACCGCCAGCGCCCTGCGGTCCCTGGAAGGCGGCGTGGCCGAACCGATCGTATTGGGCCCGTTTCTCTGGGTCCGACAGGACCTGGTAGGCCTCGTTTATTTCCTTGAACTTTTCCTCGGCCTGCTTGTCGCCGGGATTGCGATCGGGATGATACTGGACGGCCAGGCGCCGGTACGACTTCTTCAGGTCCTCGTCACCAGCGCCTCGGCCAACGCCCAAAACCTCGTAATAGTCGCGCTTTCGCTCAGCTGGCATCGCGCAGCAATCTTAGTCTACTTCGAGTTCTGAAGTAAGCTGGATAGTTGTCACGCGATACCTTTCGGCCACACCCGACCTTACTTGACTTCTTTGAAGTCGGCATCGACGACGTCTTCCTTCTTTTCGCCTTCCTGAGTGCCGCCGCCGTTGGCTGCGGCGCCGTCGCCGTCCGCGCCCGGTTGCTGGGACTGTCGGGTCTTGCTGTACATCGCCTCGGCCAGCTTATGCGATGCGGCCGAGAGCGCGTCGGCGGCCTTATTCAGCTCGTCGGCTTCCTTCGATTCGAGTTTGCCGCGCGCGTCGTTGAGCGCATCCTCGATACCCTTGCGCGACGCCTCGTCCAGCTGCGAACCGAAGTCCTTCAGGGTCTTTTCCGTGGTGTATATCAGGTTGTCAAGCTTGTTGCGGGCTTCGGCCAGCGCGCGCCGCTGATGATCGTCGGCGGCGTGCTGCTCCGCCTCTTGCACCATCCGCTTGATTTCCTGCTCGTTCAGGCCTGAGGACGCAGTGATCTGAATCGACTGCTCCTTGCCGGTGCCATGATCCTTGGCCGAGACATGCACGATGCCGTTCGCGTCGATGTCGAACGTAACCTCGATTTGCGGCATCCCGCGCGGTGCCGGCGGGATTCCGACCAGGTCAAACTGGCCGAGCAGCTTGTTGTCCGAGGCCATCTCGCGCTCACCCTGGAACACCCGGATAGTGACCGCCGGCTGGTTGTCCTGCGCAGTCGAGAACGTCTGGCTCTTGCGCGTCGGGATGGTGGTGTTCTTGTCGATCAACTTGGTGAACACCCCGCCCAGCGTCTCGATACCCAGCGAAAGCGGGGTAACGTCGAGCAGCAGAACGTCCTTGACTTCGCCCTTGAGCACTCCGGCCTGGATTGCCGCGCCCACCGCGACGACTTCGTCGGGATTGACCCCCTTATGACCTTCGCGGCCGAACAGCTTCTTGACCCGCTCCTGCACCGCGGGCATCCGGGTCATGCCGCCGACCAGCACCACCTCGTTGATATCGCTGGCGCGAAGCCCGGCATCCTTCAACGCGGTCATGCAAGGCGCGTCGAGCCGCTCGAGCAGATCGGCACAGAGCGCTTCCAGCTTGGCCCGCGACAGCTTCATATTCATGTGCTTGGGGCCGGACTGGTCGGCTGTGATGAACGGCAGGTTGATGTCCGTCTCCATCACGGTCGACAATTCGCACTTGGCCTTTTCCGCCGCCTCCTTGAGCCGCTGCAGGGCCATCCGATCCTTGCGCAGGTCGATGGCCTGATCCTTCTTGAATTCATCGGCCAGGTAGTCGATGACGCGCTGGTCGAAGTCCTCGCCGCCGAGGAAGGTGTCGCCGTTGGTCGCCTTGACCTCGAACACCCCTTCGCCGAGCTCGAGGATCGAGATATCGAAGGTGCCGCCGCCCAAATCGAAAACCGCGATCTTCTCGTCCTTCTTCTTGTCGAGTCCATACGCAAGCGAGGCCGCGGTGGGCTCGTTGATAATCCGCAGGACATTGAGGCCCGCGATCCGCCCGGCGTCCTTGGTCGCCTGCCGCTGGCTGTCGTTGAAGTAGGCCGGCACGGTGATTACCGCCTCGGTGACCTTTTCGCCGAGGTAGTCCTCCGCGGTCTGCTTCATCTTCTGCAGGATGAACGCGGAGATTTCCGGCGGACTGTACTTCTTGTCCCGGATCTCGACCCAGGCCGCGCCGTCACTGTTCTTGATTACCTTGTACGGTAAAACCTTGGTCGCCTTCTGCACCTCGCCGTCTTCGAAGCGTCGGCCCATCAGGCGTTTGATCGCGAAAATCGTATTGCTGGGATTGGTAATAGCCTGGCGCTTGGCAATCTGCCCGACCAGCCGCTCGCCGGAATCCGTGAAAGCGACCACCGAAGGCGTGGTGCGGCTGCCCTCGGAGTTGGCGATCACCACCGGATCGCCGCCCTCCATAATCGCGACACAGCTATTGGTCGTGCCGAGATCTATTCCAATTACTTTTGCCATTTTTTAAAGGAACCTCTCACTAATATCGATAACCACGTTTCAGCGGTTTTCAACTTGCTTGCCATCGCTGCCGTTGCCGTGACCGCCGTTGCCACTATCGGCCGCTTTGGCCACCGCCACTCGCGCCGGCCGCAGCATCCGGTCACCGATCTGATAGCCGCGATGAAACTCATTTATAACTGTGTTTGGCGGATGCTGCCGACTCACAACCTGGTCGACCGCCTCGTGCCGCTGGGGGTCGAACGGCTGCCCGACCGCGCTCATCTGGGTCACGCCATGCGATTTCAGGAAGTCGAGCAAACCCCGCAGGACCATCTCGACTCCCTCGACAATCGGTGTGCCGTCGCCGCCGCTACGGGCCGCCTCGACGGCGCGCTCGAGGTTATCGACAATCGGCAAAAGGTCGCGCAGGAAATTCTCGCGCTGCAGCCGGACCGACTCTTCGCTCTGCTGGCGAATCCGTTTGCGGGAATTCTCGAAGTCGGCCAAGGTGCGCAGGTATTTGTCCTTAAGATCAGCGATTTCCTTGTCTTTTTCGGCTATTTCGGCTGCCAATTTGCTGCTCGCGGACGCTTCTCCCGAAGCCTCCCCGGCCACCTCTTCAACCCCCTCTTCAAGCACGATGGGCGTTTCGCCCATGTCGTCCGCCATAAGGTTTTCGGATTGTCCGTTGTCGTCCTTCGATCGCTTATGCATCTGCCAATCTCACTCGCATAAAAGTTAAGCACGATCCCGGCTTACGCTACCCCGCCGGGCACCATTACCTGCTGCTTTAGTGGTGGGGAAACGTCGCGGTATACGCGTCCAGGAGCCAATCGCGCGCGGGCGGAGCCAACCGCGAGGGGTATTCCTCAGCCTCGGCCACGCAGAGGCCGGCAAAGGCCCGCCTCTCGTGACCGCCGCGAGGCCTCCGCTATCCCACTGCCTGAGAAATCGAGCGGTTTAGCGCTTTTCGTATTGCTTCTTACCGAACAGGATTTCCCACGATTTTGCATCGGGTGGATGTTGCCGGGCGCGCTCGACCTCGTCCTTCATCACCGCCAGCCCACGCTGAACGGCAGGACGGGCCTCGATAGCGTCATACCATCGTTTGAGATTCGGGAAGTCCTCGAGGTTCTGGCCTTGCCAGTGATGGGTCCGCAGCCATGGATAAGTCGCCATATCCGCAATCGAGTATTCGCCCGCCAGATAGGGAGCCTCGCCAACCCGCTTGTCGATAACGCCGTAGAGCCGATGAGCCTCGTTGGTGTAACGCTCGACCGCGTATTGGATTTGTTCGGGGGCATAGCGGCGGAAATGATGCGCCTGGCCGAGCATCGGACCCACGCTCGCCATCTGGAACATCAGCCACTCGACCACTTCGTAACGGCGCCGCATATCATGCGGCATGAAGTTCCAGCCAGCCTTTTCGGCCAGATAGAGCAGGATCGCGCCGGATTCGAAAATCGCGATTGGCTTGCCCTCGGGCCCCTCATTGTCGACCATCGCCGGGATGCGGTTATTGGGACTGATCCGGAGAAACTCCGGTTTGAACTGTTCGCCCTTGCCGATATTGATCGGGATAACGTTATACTTCCATCCCAGTTCTTCGAGCAGAATCGTGACTTTGTAGCCGTTCGGCGTGGTCCAGAAGTAAAGGTCGATCATCTGAAACTCCTAGAGCTGTGATGCGTTGGAAAATCGGCCGGGCTGGCCGCATTGAACCTCAATCTGCGCGCGACCCCCGGGCGATTCAAGCGAATAGGTGACCGCCGCGGGCATAATCCGGCGGCGACCGCTGGCGGCCGTGCTTATCAGGCGGACGCGGCTTCGGGATCGCCTTTGCGCACACCCATCAGGTAGGCCTCGATAAACGGGTCGATATCGCCATCCAGAACCGCGGCGGTATTGCCGATCTCGACGCCGGTGCGATGGTCTTTGACCATCTGGTAGGGATGCAGCACGTAGGAGCGGATCTGGCTGCCCCAGGCGATCTCTTTTTTCTCCTTGCTGAACTTCTCGAGTTCTTCGCGCTTCTTGCGCTGCTCCAGCTCGAACAGCCGGGCCCGCAGGATCTTGAGCGCCATCGCGCGGTTCTTATGCTGCGAGCGTTCGTTCTGGCAGCTCACGACGATCCCGGACGGGAGATGTGTCATGCGCACGGCCGAATCGGTCTTGTTGACGTGCTGGCCGCCCGCACCCGAGGCCCGGAAGGTATCGACCCGCAGATCGGCCGGATTGATAATCACCTCGACCTTGTCGTCGATCGCCGGAAACACGAACATCGAGGCGAACGAGGTATGACGGCGGGCGTTGGCGTCATAGGGCGAGATACGCACCAGGCGATGAATCCCGGCCTCGGCCTTGAGATAGCCGTAGGCGTATTCGCCGTCCACCTCGAAGGTCGCGCTCTTGATACCGGCGCCGTCGCCGGGCTGCAAATCTGCCAGGTCGGTCGCGTAGCCGCGCCGCTCGGCCCATCGAAGGTAGAGCCTGAGCAGCATCTCCGCCCAGTCCTGGGCCTCGGTGCCGCCGGCCCCCGGATGAATCGAGACGATCGCGCCCAGCCGGTCGTATTCGCCCCCAAGCATCGTCTGGAGTTCCTGGCGCTCGATTTCGACCCGCGCGGTCTCGAGGGCCCGCTGAGTCTCGTGCGCCGCTTCGGAGTCGTCGCTGCCCTCTTCCTCTGCCATTGAGAGGAACAAACGCGCCTCCTCAAGGCTTTTCTTCAGCCCCGCATAGCCGGTGAGCTGAGCCTTGATCTGATCGTGCTCTTTGAGCGCGGCCTGGGCCGCTTCAGGACGGTTCCAGAAATCCTGCTTGGCGGTTTGTTCGAGGAGTTGAGCTTCGCGGGCGGTCAGGCTGGAGACGTCAAAGACGCCTCCCGAGGGCGTCCGAGCGGGTCTCCAAATCGGTCAATTGTTCGCGCATCTCGCTGATTGTCATGAATGACGCCCCTCTGTCTCCGGCACCTTGATATCGCCTATTTTGGCATACGCACGACCCGGAACGAATCCCCTAGCTAAGTGCCGCGGCCGTTGGCGGACATGAATGAGGGTAATTCCTGCTCCTCGGGCTGGGCGAGCGGCTGACGTGGACGCAGGAAGCCGATGGCGACCGCAAGAGCGGTCAGGACGAAGCAAATTTGGGCGAATATATCGCCGAATTCCGCATAAAAGGTCGTCTCGGGATGCCAGTAAACCCGTTCGGTCTCGGTTCCGCGCTTGAACAGGGCGGTGCGCGCCGTGATCGTGCCGTCAGGCTGGATTATCGCGCTGATTCCGGTGTTGGCGACCCTTACCATCGGGACCTTCGTCTCGACCGAGCGCATCGCCGACATCGCGAGCATCTGGTATGGAGCCGAGCTTTTGCCATACCAGGAGTCGTTGGTGATATTGACCAGAATGCCGGCGCCGAGCTTGACCTCTCTGCGCGCCAGATCAGGGAAAATGCTCTCATAGCAAATCAGTACGGCGAGCTTCGCTCCGTGGACTTCAAACAGCGTTTGCTTCCGACCCGGAAACATATCGCCAAAGCCGGTCACCACTCGATTGACGAAGCCGCCTAACAGGCTCCGGAGCGGCACGTATTCGCCGAACGGCACAAGCTGTATCTTGTCATACCAATCCTCGACCGCGCCGCTACCGGAAACCAGGTAAGCGCGGTTGTAGGTGCCGACCCGGCCCTCTTCGACGCCCAGCGCCGGCGCACCGAACAGAATCGGATCGTTGATATGCGCCGCCAGGTCCAGCAGGCGCTTCCGGTAGCTCGCGTCCTCGCGGAAGGCGTCCGGATAGCGGTCGGTAGGCTGGAAGAAGAAGGCGGCAGCCGCCTCCGGCCAGACGATCAGGTCGGCGCCGCGCGCGGCCGCCGTCTCGCTCTGGTCCGCGTAGACCGCGAAACTCGATTCGAGAAACCTCGGGTCCCACTTTATCGACTGGGGAATATCGCCTTGAACCATCGCCACCCGGAGCGAACCTGAGGGTTGGAGCGTCGAAAGCTGATGGACCCGCCACGAGCCGAAAATCAGCGCCACGGCCATGATCGCGGTCAGGGCGCCCAAAGCTATCGTTTGCAGCCGCCGCGGATAGACCTGGAACAGCACCGTATAGGTCACCACGTTGAAGAACATGATCAACGCGGAAACCCCGTAAATTCCGGTGATTTCCGCGAACTGGATCAGCTCGAGATTCCGATACGCCGCATAACCCAGCAGATTCCAAGGGAAACCAATCGGAAAATACGTGCGCACCCATTCGACCGCGGCCCATGCGATCGGAATCGTTACAACAGCCGGAATGCGCAGGCGCCGTCTGACGAATTCTCCGGCCCATAGGGCGGCGCCGGTATAAAGCGCCATGATCGCCGCCAGCAGCAGCATCGGCAGCACCGCCACCACCATCGGCAGATTCCCGAAGGTATTGAGGGTAATCGCAATCCAGTAGAGTCCGCCGGCGAAACAGGCCAATCCCTGCAGCCATGAATAGCCGAACACCCATTTGAGGGGCTGGTCTTCGATTGCATGAAAGAGCGGAACGAAGGCTATCCAGGCCAGCAGATTGAGGTCAAACTTCGGAAAAGCGGCGGCAAGCGCGAGACCGCTCGCGAGCGCAAGGACTGCCCGCGTCCATTTGTTGAGCGGCATGGTCAAGTCGAAGCGAAGAGGTCTTTGAGCGGTATAATCCCGGCGCACGGAGGCTCGCCGCCGAACCGCTCATAAATATCGTCGACGTCGCGCCAACTTTCGACCAGCGCGACCGCGCCGCGCCGCGGCAGCTTCAACTCATCGGCAATCCGCCATTCGCGCTCGAAAGTCCAATCCAGCGGCGGCGTGCGGCCGAGGTCGATTGCCACCACCCGCCACAATTGGTCCGGAGCCAGCATGCGGCACGCTTCGGGCCACGGCATGTAGATAACGGGTCGCGCGCCCATTCTGAAAGCATAGCGCTTATCCACGGCGATCCCGAATGTTTCGTAGCGATGGCGATTCCCACGAGCCAATAGCCGGTCCAGTTCCGCCAGCGGCGCGTCGAACAACGACACGACCGCCCGCCTGCCGCGCACCATCCGGGTCGAACCACGGATCGCCCCGCTGCGCAGAATAGCCGCGAGATTGTCGGCCGCATCGCCCTCGGGCGAACGACGGGTAAAATGCGTGAGCATCGCGGCGGACGGAAGCGAACGAAGCGAGCGCTTCATCGCTGAGAGGCGGAGATGGCGTGAGCCGAACGGGGCGTGCGACGCTTCGCGACTGAAACCTCGGCGAGCATGGCGCCAAGCTCGCGCTCCCGCGCGAACATCCGGCGCGCCTCGGCGCGCGACCTTTCGTGATCGTAACCGAGCAGATGCAGCACGCCGTGGATTAACAGGGTGCGCAGGCGGGCATCGAGCGTTAGACCCATCCGGATAGCCTGCCGGGCGGCGGTTTCGACCGAGATCACCACATCGCCAACCGCGATTGGCACAGTATCGGCCGCATCAGCGCCATGTGATGGCATGTAAGCCGAAGGATCGGCGGCCGAATCGAATTGCGGGAAGGAAAGGACGTCGGTTGCCCGGTCTTTGCTGCGGAATCGGCGATTGAGTATCCGGATCGCGGCGTCATCGGTCAGGACGAGGGACAACTCATAATTCTCAATTGCGAGCGAACGCAACAAATTACGCGCGTCCGCACGCAATAATCGCACAAAGCGACGACCCTGCGGCGCTTCGCACTTCAACTCGACCGTCATTTCAGCGTTTGGCTAGTTGATCGTCGTTCGGCGGCCGATTGAGGTCCTCGCCGTTGAAAGATTCGTAGGCGGTAATGATTTTCTGCACCAGGCGATGGCGCACGACGTCGCGCTCGTTGAAATGCACGAAGCTGATTCCGGGCGTATTAGCGAGCACGGTGCGGGCTTCCTTGAGTCCGGAGAGTTTGCCACTCGGAAGGTCAATCTGCGTTATATCGCCGGTTATAACCGCTTTAGACCCGTATCCGAGCCGCGTCAGGAACATCTTCATCTGCTCGGAGGTGGTATTCTGCGCCTCGTCCAGAATGATGAAGGAATCGTTGAGCGTGCGCCCGCGCATAAAGGCCAGCGGCGCCACTTCGATCGTGCCCCGCTCAAGCATCCGGCGCGCCCGATCGAAATCGACCATGTCATGCAGCGCATCGTACAGGGGTCGCAGATACGGGTTGACCTTTTCCGCCAGATCGCCGGGAAGGAAGCCGAGTTTTTCGCCCGCCTCGACCGCGGGCCGGCACAGCACCATCCGAGTGACCTGATTTTTCATCAGCGCCGCCAGCGCCATCGCCATCGCGAGGTAAGTCTTGCCGGTTCCCGCCGGGCCGATGCCGAAGACGATATCGTGCGCGCGAATCGCGTCGATATAGGCCTTCTGGTTGAGGCTCTTGGGCGAGATTATGCGCTTGTGGGCCGAAACGTAGACCGTATCGAGGAAGATATCCTTGAGGTCGACGTTGTGGTCCGCGCGCAGAATCCGCAAGGCGTATTCGACGTCCCCGGAATAGATCGGATAGCCGCGTTTGAGCAGGTCGTAGAGTTCGCTGAGTAGCTTGCCGGAAAGTGCCTGCTCGGCATGGTCGCCCGCGATTTTGAGGGTGCTGCCGTTGACTCCAATTTTGACTCCCAGCGCCTGCTCGATAACGCGGACGTGGCCGTCATGCTGGCCGAGCAATTCGGTGAAGAAGCGATGGTCGTCGAAGTGAAGTTCGAGCGAATCCTGACTGGTTTCCTGAGGAATGGCTCCGTTTAACCTCTTGGTATCCTGAATTGACCCCTTACGCGCTGAATCCTCATTCATCGAGTCCAGTTAATCGTATCGGTTTTGCACGTCCATGTTAAACGCTCTGTGAAATTGCCGTGAGCTTCCCCGCTCACACCA
>DATEGX010000085.1:0-8115 GCA_035279875.1 Binataceae bacterium (SeqCode) | reverse complement strand
CTAATGCTGACAATCGCCATTGGCGGAGTTTGATGTACACCATCGTCAGGACGAGCCTTCGAGGGTCTCGTTGTTCCTCAGTTGTTTGTGCGGTATTATCGCATAATTATTTGCCAGATCAATATAAAATCGCGAAACCCGTGATTCGCCGCAAGGAAACTTCATGAAAGCGAGATCTTCAAAAGGGCAAGTCCGCCGACCGCGGCTTAAAGCGGGCAAGCAGGCTGGATTAGCGGAACCGGGTAGCCACGCTGCATTCAAGGAAAGACTGCGCGCGCTGGTCGATCAATTCGGCAGCATTTTCGCGCTCGCTTCCGCGGCGGGAGTCTCGGACACCTCGATTCACTTATGGTTGCGAGGTTCCGAACCTGGCCGTGACAAGCTCGTGCGGCTGACTGAGGCGGCCGGCGTTTCGCTCGAATGGCTGCTGCGCGGACATGGTCCGATGCGCGCCGACCTGCTACCCGAAGGCTACAGGCTGATTCGGACCGAGCAGAACGTGGAGCTCGACGCTGAGCCTGGCAGCTCGGACGATCATCGCCAATCAGACTACCTGGCGTTCAAGAGCGAATGGATTGCGAAACTGGGTGTGCCTTCCGAGGGGGAAGGATTGGTCGTCACGCCAGCGCGTGGTGACGCGATGCTCCCGGTTATCGCCCCGGGCGATCTTCTTTTGATCGATTACCGCAATCATGGAATCAGCGAGGACGGCATCTACGCAATCGTGGTGCAAGGTGACTTCAAGGTCGGCGTATTGGTCCGCCGGGTGCAAAATCGCGCAGACGGCACAGTCGAACTTTCGTGCGATAATCCGGACTATCCGGCCCGCGAGAACCTTAGCCGGGATTCATTCGGTCGCGGCAAACCGCCGCTGCATTTCTTCTGCCGGATCTTATGGTCGGGGGGCCGCCGATGATCGCGCGATACCGTCGGATTCTCTGCTAATCGTTTGAACGGGAGGCGGTGGCGTCCAGCGGAATCGTCATTTCCAGGGACGGCTGATCACCTCTGTATCTCCGCTCTCGTCGTCCACCAACAACACCTGGATCTGCTTGTAATCGCCCTTGGGAAAGAAGACGTATCCGCTGACCGTGAAATCACGGCGCACGTCACCGCTCTGCAGCGCCAGCGCCGTTAGCTGCTGATTTGCCTGCTGCGAGGCCTTGGCCGGACCAGCAAACGCCCCGCTGACGGCGCCTTCGCCGGCTCCCACCGCGCCGCCCAACGCCGCCCCGGCGGCCCCGCTATGGATCAACGAGCCGGCGACCGCCCCGACGCCCGCGCCTAAGGCACCCTCAATCGCGCCGCTGGCGGCGGCGCTGGCAAGGGCCGCCTTGAGTTGCCCGGCACCGCCCGCCTCGCGAGCGGCTTCTCCAGCAGGCAGCGGTGCAATCCGCTGGCCGTTTTGGTCGAGCGCGAATATCTGACTTGGAACCACTGCTCGCGGCGTATCGGCTCCATTCGCAATCGACACGTAAACCGGTTGCACGTCGCCGACCGTATCCGAGGGCTGCAGGGCAACCGTCAGCTGACCTGGCTGGGGCGTGGCGACGACTTTGGGCGTGTTCTTAAGCGGCGCGCCGGCGACTGCGCATCCGGCGGCGAAGACGAAGCCCAGGCGCTGGGCACCGGCAAGCAAGCGGAGCAATCGCCCGCGACCCGCTGTTGCCGTGATAGACCGCAAACGTCTTTGAGTCGGGCAATTCTGCTTCGATATCCAGGTCACTATTGAAGATGATGGGCAAGCGCCAAGGCTTGAATCAAGAGAACATATTTGAGCTCCGTATCGGCGCGCATGCGCGCCGGCGGCTGTCAAACAACTTGCCGGTAGTGTTGATCAGGGTCGCATCGTTGGCAGGATCGGCGAAGGTGATGCTTTAGCCCATCCTGGCGAACCTCGATGTTAGGCGCCCATGACATCGGCCTCCGCCCTGATGGCGGCGAGCAGCAGGATCAAGCCAACGATGACGATCTTCCTCATATCGAGTACATTTTTACGGTGAGGCCGAAATTTCTCAGCGGGGCCCTATCGTGCCATTTACCACGCCCCTTTTTGCAAGTTCATGGCGGCTGTTCCCACCACGCGGATTTATCTCCCTGATGCGATGTTAGCCCTGGTCTTTAATTGCGGGAGCTCTTCCTTAAAGTTCGAACTGGTCGAACTGGACGACTCCGCGCGGCGCAAACGTAGCGCGCGCGGCCTGGTCGAGGAAATTAGCGGGCGCTCCCGCTATACGTTCACTGATTTTCGCGGCAGCACGTCGACCGAACGCGTCAAATTCAAGGACCATACGGCCGCGGCAAGGTTCGCGCTTTCGCGGCTTATGTCAACGGACAGTAGTCTATCCGAGGCGCTCGATGTGGTAGTTCACCGGGTCGTCCATGGCGGCCAGATCGAACAACCGCGCGTTGTCGACGGGCGCGTTCTCCGAACACTGCGCAGCGCCTCTCGCTTCGCCCCCCTCCACAACCCGCCTGCGATTGCCGTAATCCAGGCCACCCGCTCGGTCCTCAAGAAGACGCCGGCAGTCGTGATGCCGGATACGGCCTTTCATTCGACGCTGCCCCCGGTTGCGCACACTTATGCGCTGCCGCACGCCCTGGTCCGGCGCTGGGGAATCCGGCGTTATGGATTCCATGGCATCGGCCACGCATGGATGGCGGAGCGATATGCCGAACTGCGGAACCGGCCCGTCGCCAGTCTTAATCTCGTTACCATGCACCTCGGTTCGGGATGCTCGGCTTGCGCGATCAGCGGGGGCAAGTCGGTAGACACCTCGATGGGTATGACGCCGCTGGAAGGCCTGATGATGGCTACCCGGCCGGGTGACATTGACCCCGGCGTACTCACCTACCTGGTATCCGAGCGGAAACTCAGGCCGAAGGCGCTCGAGCAAATCCTCAATCACAAGTCTGGGCTACTGGGTGTCTCGGGCGTGAGCTCGGACCTGCGGCGGGTAAGGGCCGCGGCTGGCAGCGGCAACGGCCGCGCGCAACTCGCGATTTCGCTGATGGCCTACCGCGTGCGCAAATATTTGGGGGCGTATTTGACGCTGGCGGGTCAGCCCCATGGAGTGCTTTTTGGTGGTGGGGTTGGTGAGCATGATGACCAGCTTCGTCACGAAGCGTTAAGCGGCCTCGAATGGCTCGGCATCGAACTCGATCGCGCGGCGAACAAGGCGGCCAATGGGCGGGAAGCCCGGATCTCGAGTGCGCGCTCGCGAATCCCGGTATGGGTGATACCGCTTGACGAAGAACTCTTCCTGGAGAGAGCGGGGCTGCGACTGATTGTCCATCCGCCGGGAGGTTCGTCCGATCGTCGCGACGCCGGCTTTCCCGCGAATTCGCCTGAATGAATTGGGGGATATTTAGTGCGGGTGTTGACTATAGCGCTCGGCGGTTCGCAGTTCGGTGGCGTGGAAGAGGTGTTGCTCACTATTGCTAAGCACCGGCAGTTAACCCCGTCGGTTGAATATTATTTCGCTCTATTCGACGGCACGCTGGCTGGCATCATGGGGTCATTGAACGTCCCTGTCTCCGTGTTCGAAAGGGTGCGCCTCCGCGACCGTGGGGCGGTCCGTCGAATCAGACGGCAATTAGCCGAACTTCTAAGCGCTCAGAGCTTCGACGCTGTAGTGATTCATCAATCCGTTTGGCTTTGGATTATCTTTGCGCGGGTCGTCAAAAGAACCTCAATTCCGCTGATTTTCTGGCAATACGATAATCGCATAGGGGAACGCTGGCTGGAGTTGTGGGCAAGAGTTGTCAAGCCCGACTTTGCTATCTGTATCAGCGCCTTTGCGCAAGCGGGGCTGCCGCGACTCTTTCCGCGAACGAAATCGGCAGTGGTTTATTCGCCGGTCGACCTTCAGAAGATGCGCGGGAATCGGGAACTGCGGCTGCGGTTGCGCGAGGCTCTCGGTGCCCCAGCCGACACATGCGTCATCATTCAGACAGGCCGGTTTGCCCGGCACAAGGGTCATCTCACGCTATTCCATGCGCTTGAGGCGATCTCCCCGCTGAATTGGGTTTGTTGGCAGGTGGGTGCTCCGCAGTTACCCGAGGAATTCAGTTATTTCGACGAGATGAAGCAGACGGCGCGCGTTCTTGGAATAGCGGACCGAATCCACTTCACCGGCCGACGCGAAGATCTCGCCGACATCTATGCTGCCAGCGATCTGTACTGTCAACCGAATACGAGTCCGGAAGGCTATGGGCTTACGTTTATCGAAGCCCTGAATAATCGCTTGCCGGTGGTGACAAGTGCTATTGGCGGCGCGAAGGAAATAGTTGACGACACCTGCGGCTTACTTATTGCGCCGGGAGACGCCCCAGCACTGGCTGAAGCACTAGGGCGACTGGTTAGCGATTCCGCTTTGAGAAGCACGTTGGCAGAACAGGGGCCTCGACGCGCTGATCTTCTGTCGAACTGCGCGCGTCAAATGAATCAGATAGCCGAGACCATCAAGCTGGCCATAGGTAAGTAGTGTAAGCCATGCGGCGCCTTTTCCCCTTGAACCATGAACTTCAGGCTGCGAGCAATAAATACCGGCAAAAATCTTTGTCGCCGATCCGCAAATATAGTTGATTCCGTGCAGACATTTCCTCTCAATCGAGCTGGCCGCTGGATTATTTGTGTGAAAAATACATTCCGGGCAGTGATTTTCTTGGTTTCAGTGACGCTGCCCCTCAATGCCCACGCGCAGGTCAGGGTTTGCATGGGTGGTGAAACGTACTACTGCAGACCGGGCGTAGGTGCGGAACTAAATAGACCGGTTTGTACGCCGGCTGGACGCTCCTGCAACGATTTCGCCGAGAGGAACGACAGATTGGGAGCGACTATGTGCGGGCCGCGCGGGAATATTCTGAGACGCACAGGAGAGGGGTGGACTCCGACTGACGAGAGCTGTTCGCCGAAAAACTGCGCTCTAGCTCCCTGCCGTGCCGAGCGGAAATATACCCCGCCCATTCCGAACTTCTTAGATAGATCGCTAATTCCACCAGCCCTCAGATCGTCGCCTTGAACTGGCATTATTCGTGAGCTGTCCGGGACCGTATCGGCTTGGAACTGAGCCCACGTTGCGACTCCCGACCTTAAACTTGATTTTCCACAATGGCAAGGCTGATGAGCAGTCGTACTTCTTGGCGGTCCGGGCGTTGGTCATGCCTGTCGCCATGTTCACTAAGGCTGAGTGCTGGCGTCCTTCGGTGAAGTGGTTACGACTGGTGTGGCTTCCCTTTCCGCGAATGCCTTTTGATTGCAGCAATGTTATACTAATTGCTCTCCACAGCATCATGCAGGGAACCTGTCAGATTTGTGGACGTTATGACGAACTTTCTTCTGAGCACGTTCCTCCGCGGCGGGCGTTTAACAGGAGGAAGTTTTTCCCATGCATCCTCTTCAAATGGGACGCTTGCCGGAAAGTTGAATCCGGTTCTACCTGTATCTGGATGAGTTAATTCGTATTGCGTTACCAAGTCGTTTGCTTCTGCCTGAGTGAGTATAGCAAAGCGATCAGGTGTCCTGCTGTTTATATCGTGTGTTTTGCACAAAGTGACAAGGACATAATAAAGAGTGGTGCGATCGTGCTTCCGTTTAACATCCCAAGCATTTTTTCCCATGTGTCCTTTTACATCAACTTCAAACAATCTTCCGTCTGGAGTGCTGACGCTAAGATCGGCCGCAGGTGTACAGTTACCGCTAGTAAATGAAACCACATAGCCGCGTCGAGAAAGTTCAGACGCCACTAGCCACTGAGCAGCCCATTGAGTATTACTTTTGGCCACGGTCTTTGTTCACCTCTTTTTGAACAATAACGGGATAGTGGTATTTTCTGAAATAAAAGTAGCGATTATCACCTCGAAGACCGCTCCTCTGCGATGCATATTTCCGGATACGCGTGTTATGCCGGTATGATCGTATCCACGACTATGGCTTAAAGCACGCTACCTGTTGGTGTTTGGATTATACCATATCTATATCCGAAGGAAAATGGGACTCGGTATAGACCTAAGTCCTCATTAAGCCATCGATTTCGTTGATTGTTTGGTGAGCCGTCTGGGACTTGAACCCAGGACCCTGTGATTAAAAGTCACATGCTCTACCGGCCTGAGCTAACGGCTCACCGTGCAGATTCCGAGGAAGGCCGATCTTTACAAGGATCGCCGCTCATTGGAAGCCCTTCCCTAGCCGCCGTCGGAACTTGTTCCCAAGTCTCCGGACAGGCCGCGGCTGCATCGTAAATCTCAACGCCAGCCTGCGAGCCCGTTTCGCGGCCAGTTGTCACGCGAGTGCGATCAGGCCAGGTCAGCTCTTGGGCCTGACCAACACGCCCTGGAAGACCGTGTTCTTGCGGCCGTCGACGGTCGTCATCGTGAGCGTGCACACATAATTTCCGGGTTGGTGGTAGGTGTGAAAGATGTACATTTCGGGCGGCAACGATGAAACCGAGCCGTCGCCGAAGTTCCACGAGTAGGTCAGGAAGCCGATCTGTTCCGGATCGCTCGCGATCACGAAAAAGCCTACGCTGAGCGGCGCGATTCCATAGGGCGGCGACACCATCATCGAGGCATGCACCGGCTGCAGGATGCGCAGGTTGGGGACCGGCGCTGGCATCTGATTGTTGGCGGGGCTCGGCTCGGCCATCGGGCCGATACCGTTGAGTTCGTCGCCGCTCTGCGGTCCCATCTGTGCAATTGACAGTGTCGCCGGCAACCCGGCGTACGCGAAGGCGAACAGGAACGCGAGCAGGAGCGCGCGGATTCGCGGAGGCCTGGTTGCTGATTTTCGACCTGTGACGGTACCTGCGTCCGCAGGATGGATTGCCCTGGTCTCAGTCAAGAAAACGGAATCTCCCATCAAAACTCAGTTGGCAAAAATGGCACGCCGCTTGATACTCGGCGCTTCTCCAAGTCTCATCTGCTTATTGCATGATGACGCCGCCGTCGGGATGCAGGATCGAGCCGGTGAAGTAGCTACCCTCCTCGCTGGCGAGAAAGAGCGCGGTATTGGCGACGTCTTCCGGTTTGCCGATGCGTTTGAGCGGGGTGCCGCCGACCATCCGCTCGAAGCGCCGGCCCTGCTGGATTTCCTTGGTCATCGGGGTATCGATAACGCCCGGTCCGATCGCATTGGCGGTGATATTGTAGCGGCCCAGTTCCAAGGCCATGACCTTCATCAGCATCCAGACCCCGGCCTTGCTGACGCAATAGTCGCCCGAGCCCTTGAGCGGGATTTTAGCGGCGCCCGAGGAGATGGCGATGATGCGGCCGCCGCGCGCCTGCTTGATCATTTCGCGCGCAACCGCGGTGCAGGTAAGGAAAACGCCGTCGAGATTGATGCTGAGGACCTTGCGCCAATCCTCGAAGGGCAGCTCGTTGAGGAACTTGGGCTCGATCTTGCCCTCGCCATAATTGGCCGCCGAGACCCCCGCCGCCGCCAAAACGACGTCGATGCCGCCGAGTTCGTTGGCCGCCCGACCGACCATCACTTGAACCTGCGCCGGATTGCTCACGTCGACCTGAACCGCGACGCTCCGGCGGCCAAGTTTACGGACTTCGGCCGCGGTCTGCTCGGCGGCCGAAGCCTGACGATCGGCGACGCATACGTTGGCCCCTTCCTGGGCGAAGCGCAGGGCGGTGGCGCGGCCGATTCCGCTCGCGGCGCCAGTGATCAAGGCATTTTTGCCATCCAATCTGAGGCTCACAGGATTTACTCCTTATGTTCGCCTATCGGGTGATGCAAGGAGCCCGGGAAGGCGAATTCGGCGCGTCAACGATCCGCAGTTGAGGATTGAACCCCTCCGCCACGGTGGCATTGCACGCCGGATCGTTAGTTAGCATGGCGGTCCGCCCTGCTGCCAGTGACCGGCGCGGCGTTGAACCCTACAAGCCGCCAGTCGCTTTTGATGCAAAATCGTCCGGAAGACGTGAGCCTTGGCTTTGCCGGGCGTACGCTCGCGGGATAGCATAGCCGCCCATGCGGAATGAACCAGCGGTCACCGCTAAGGCGGGGCCGACCAGTGCGTTTGCTCTTATCAACGGATTAAAGCTGCATTACCTGGATTGGGGCGGAGACGCCGCACGGCACACTCTCGTGCTATGCCATGGCGGCTC
>DATEGX010000084.1:0-7291 GCA_035279875.1 Binataceae bacterium (SeqCode) | reverse complement strand
CCACCGCATCGCCTTCCTTGCGAAACGCCGAGCCGAGCGCGCAATCCGCGTCCTCGATAATTCCCAGCACTCCCAGAACCGGCGTCGGATAAATCGCTTTGCCCAGCGTCTCGTTGTAAAAGCTCACGTTGCCGCTGATTACGGGGGTGGCGAAGGCGGTTGCCGCATTGCACAATCCTTCGACTCCGCGAACGAACTGCCACATTATTTCGGGACGCTCGGGATTACCGTAGTTCAGGCAGTTGGTGATACCGGCGGGCCGCGCACCTGTACAGGCGACATTCCGCACCGCTTCGCACACGGTCGCGACCGCCCCAAGGTATGGGTCAAGCGCGCAGGCGCGCGGATTCGAGTCTACCTTGAGAGCCAAGCCCCTACGGCTGCCCTTGATTCTCAGGACGGCGGCGTCGCCGCCCGGACCGGCTATGGTGTTGCCGCGAACAATCGAATCGTATTGACGGTAGACCCAGCGGCGCGAGCATACATTGGGGCTCGCCAGCAGTGCACGAAGGGCCTCACCCCATGCCGGCGCCTGTTTCGTTGAGCCGGTACTTGCTTCTTTGAGTCTATTGCGCGCAGGCGCGGCCGCCGGCCGATCGTAGACGGGGGCTTCGTCGCTCAGGGCCTTGATCGGGAGATCGGCGACCAGATTGCCGCGCCAGCGAGCCCGCCAACGCTCGTCGTTCGTGATTTCGCCGACCACTGCCGCATGCAGGTCCCATTTTTCGAAGATCGCCAGCAGTTCGCCTTCGCGTCCACGCTTCGCGACGAGCAGCATGCGCTCCTGCGATTCCGACAGCAGGATTTCGTAAGGCGTCAGATTGGTTTCGCGCAGCGGGATTCGGTCGAGGTCCAGTTCGATTCCGAGGCCGCCGCGGCCCGCCATCTCGCTCGATGAAGAAGTCAGCCCGGCGGCACCCATATCCTGGATGGCAACGATCGCGCCGGTCTTCATTGCTTCGAGGCAGGCTTCGATCAGCAGTTTTTCCGTGAAAGGATCGCCGACCTGCACGGTCGGGCGCTTGGAAACGCTGGCCTCGTCGAATTCCGCTGAAGCCAGGAGGCTCGCGCCATGGATTCCGTCGCGGCCCGTCGAGGATCCGACATACAGAACCGGATTGCCGACCCCCTGGGCGCGTGCGCTCTGCAACTCGTCTTTGCGAGCGAGGCCGAGACAGAAGGCGTTGACCAGGATATTGGAGTCGTAGGCGGCGTCGAACATAACCTCGCCGGCGACGGTTGGCACGCCCACGCAATTTCCATAGCCGCCGATTCCGCCAACCACGCCGCCGAGCAGGTAGCGGGTGCGCGGATTCGTCAGCGCGCCGAATTTGAGCGAATCCATACTCGCAACCGGACGAGCGCCCATCGTGAAAATATCACGCAAAATGCCCCCGACGCCGGTCGCTGCGCCCTGATAAGGTTCGACGAACGAAGGATGGTTGTGGCTCTCGATTTTGAAGACCGCCACCCACCCCTCACCAACGTCGATAGCGCCCGCGTTCTCGCCGGGACCGCCGACCACGCGCGGTCCGCTCGCCGGCAGCATTTTCAGATGCTTGCGCGATGATTTGTAGGAACAATGCTCCGACCACATCACGGAGAAGACACCCAACTCCGTGAAGGTCGGCGTGCGGCCGAGTATCCGCTCGATTGATTCGTACTCGTCAGCGGTGATTCCGTGCGCGCGCGCCTGTGCGAGGTCGACCACCGGTTCGCCCGGCAGCGAAACCGGCCGCAGGCTCATCCGGCACTCTCGATTATAGAGCGAAAAATTCTGAGTCCGTCGACGCCGCCTACCCCAGCCTCGACCGCGTGCTCAGGATGAGGCATCAAACCGAATACGTTGAAGCGCTGGTTGGCGACTCCAGCGATCGCACGCATCGAACCGTTGGGATTCGATTCTTCGCTCTCGCGGCCGTTGTTGTCGACGTAGCGCAAAAGGACCTGTCCGCGCTCTTCCATCTGCCTCAATTCATCTTCAGGCGCGACGTAGCGTCCCTCGCCATGCTTGATCGGCAGCCGCAACAGCTCGCCTGACGGAGCCTCGCGGGTGAAAGGCGTGGCGACGTTGTCAACCCGGACTGTGACCTGGTCGCATATGAACGAAAGCGAGCGATTGCGGATAAGCGCGCCCGGCAGCAAATGCGCCTCGCAAAGGATCTGGAAGCCATTGCAGATACCCAAGACCAGGCCGCCGTCAGCCGCAAACTTCGCGACGCTTTTCATAATTGGCGAAAATCTGGCGATCGCACCGCAGCGCAGATAGTCGCCGTAACTGAAGCCGCCAGGCAGCACGATACATTGCGCGCCGCCCAGTTCCTCGTCCTTATGCCACAACATCGACGCGTCCTGGCCAAGGATTTCTCGCAACGCGTAGAGGGCGTCTTCGTCGTCGAGCGAACCGGGGAAGCGGATCACGCCCCATTTCATACAGGCTCGACCTCGAAGCGGTAGTCCTCGATGGTCGGGTTGGCCAGTAATTGCTGGCACATTTGGGCTACGATAGGTTCTGCCGCCGTTCGTGACGATGCATCAAGCTCAAGCACGATATATCGTCCAATCCGCACGTCACTAATGCCATTGAAGCCCAAGCTGTGCAGCGCATCTTCGACCGCGCGTCCTTGCGGGTCAAGAATCCCCTCGCGCGGCGTCACGAAAACCTTAATCCGCACTCAATTCTCCACCCGCCGCAACATCTCCTGGTAGGCCTCCTGTACGTCTCCAAGATCGCGGCGAAAGCGGTCTTTATCGAGCTTTTTGCGGGTAGCTTTGTCCCAAAAGCGGCAGGTATCGGGGCAAATTTCATCGCCGAGGAGAATCTCACCCTGATGGCGCCCGAACTCCAGCTTGAAGTCCACCAGGATGATACCGCGCTCGTCCAAGAAGCGCCGCAGGACGTCATTAACTCTCAGGGCCAGGGAACGAATCGTCGCCAGCTCGTCTTCGGTAGCCCATCCGAAGAGAATTGCGTGCTCGGGATAGATTAGGGGATCGTCGAGCGGGTCGGACTTGTAATAGTACTCGACGATGGGGAAGTTCAGGTCCCGACCCTCTTCGAGGCCGAGCCGCTTGGCCATCGAACCGGCCACGATATTGCGGACCACGGTCTCGACCGGCACAATGTCGAGCCGCTTGCAAAGCATGTCGCGGTCGTTCAGGCGACTGACGAAATGCGTCCTGACACCGTTTTTTTCCAGCAAACCGAAAAACAGCTCTGACATCCGATTGTTGATGACGCCCTTGTCCTCAATAGTGCCGCGCTTTTTGGCATTAAAGGCGGTCGCATCGTCTTTGAAATAGGCAATCACCAGGTTCGGATCCGAAGTCGTGTAAAGCTTCTTCGCCTTACCTTCGTAAAACATTTCGAGCTTTGGCGGTGCGTTCTCCACCGGCGAACCTCCGTCTCAAATCGATAGGAGCAATCTGATTATTCTACCGCCGGACCAGCCGCCGCAACGTCATAGCGCCGATTCCGCAGCCCATCTCAATGGCGATTTTCCACATGCGAATATGTGCATAACCGCTTCCGAGTGTGTCCGCCGCAGCTTATTTCGGCCCGTTTCGCGAACCTCGGGGCTGCGGCGCGAAGCGTTCGACGAGTTCGGCAGCGAGTCCGACGTAGCTCTTGGGCGATAATTTGGCGAAGGCGGCGCGGGTTTCTGCATCAAGCGGCAGACTTGCGACGAACTCTTCAATCACTGCGCGATTCACGTCGCGCCCGCGGGTCAATTCCTTAAGCCGCTCGTAAGGGCGGTCGAGCCCGCATCGCCGCATCACGGTCTGGATCGCCTCCGCAACTACTTCCCAGGCCTTCTCGTCTTCGAACTCGGACGCCAGGCTAGCCTCGTTTAACTGCAATTTGCTCAAGCCACGTTCTAGCGAGCTTAAACCAACTACGACGTGACCCAACGCGGTGCCGAGCGACCGGATAGCGGTGCTGTCGCTAAGGTCGCGCTGCCATCGCGAAATCGGCAGTTTTCCGCTCAGATGCGTCAGCGTCGCCGAGGCTATGCCCAGGTTTCCTTCGCAATTTTCGAAGTCGATCGGGTTGACCTTGTGCGGCATCACCGATGAGCCGACCTCGCCTGCCACGGTGGCTTGAGTGAAGTACCCTAGCGAGACATAGCCCCAGATATCACGGCTAAAACCAATCAAAATGGTGCAAATCCTTGTTACCGTATCGCAGATCTCGGCCACGTAGTCATGGCTTTCGATCTGCGTCGTGAGCGGGTTCCAGACCAATCCGAGGCCCTCGACAAAGCGCTGCGAATGGCCAATCCAATCGACCCCCGGGTATGCGAACACGTGCGCGTTGCAGTTACCGACCGCGCCATTGGCTTTGCCCAGGTATTCCTGGCGCCGTAGCAGAACGGTCTGCCGCTCGAGCCGATAGGCGAAGATCGCCAGTTCCTTCCCGACCGTAGTCGGCGACGCTTCCTGCCCATGGGTACGCGCCATCATCGCGACGTCCTTGTAACGGCGGGCCATCGCCGCGAGCTCCGCGACGGTGCTCTCGAGCATCGGCAGCAACTCCCGCTCGTTGAACTCCTTGAGCATCAGGGCGTACGCGAGGTTGTTGATATCCTCCGAGGTGCAGGCGAAATGGATCATTTCCAGCGGCAGGCCGAGTTCCAGCGCGCCAACCTTCTGTTTGAGGAAATACTCGACGGCCTTGACGTCGTGATTGGTCTCAGCCTCGAGTTGCTTGACCTGCCGCGCGTCGGCGGGACTGAAATCGGTAAAAAGCGACCGGAGACGGGCGGTGGCGCCGGCGTCCATTGCAGGCAGCGCCGTGATCCCTGGATTCTCCGCGAGCGAGATATACCATTCGATTTCGACCCGCACGCGGTAACGGATCAAGGCGTATTCGCTGAAGTAGTCCGCGAGCCTGCGGGTTCGCGCGCGATAGCGGCCGTCAATCGGCGTTACCGCCAGCAGTGCTTCGTCGCGCTCGGCGCGCGCATCGTGTTGCTTGTTACCCATAGCCGCACAGGCGTAGGCGTTATCTACCAGTATGGCCGAAACCGCCGGCCCCGCGCACGCTGCTTTCGAGACCTTCGACCTCGACAATTTGCGCATGGGCGACCGGCGCGATTACCAGTTGCGCGATCCGATCCCCCGGTTTCAGGGTAATCGGCGCGTCGCCCAGGTTGATCAGGATCACTTTGACTTCGCCGCGATAGTCGGCGTCGATCGTACCGGGCGAATTCACCAGCGTGAGACCTTCATCGAGCGCGCGGCCGCTGCGCGGCCTTACCTGCGCCTCGAATCCGGACGGAATTTCAAGCGCGATCCCGGTTGGCACAGCGGCGCGCGAGAGCGGCTTCAGCACTATCGGTTCGTCGAGACCGGCCATCAGATCGAGACCTGCGGCATGTTCGCTATGGTAACGCGGCAAGGCCGCGTCACGCAGGCGTTGAACTTTAACCACTGGTACGATCACTCGTCGGCCCCGGCACGGATTACCACTAAGTCAAAGATGCGGAAGCCGCGCAACCGGATAGGCCGGCGCGCTCGAACCTCTAATTGGGAAAGAAAATATACTTGACTCATCACGCACGACTTGTTACATTCGAAGCATGGCCAGCGAACCACGCACCCTGACTGAAGCGGTCGTCTACTTTTCCAATCCTGATAACTGCCTGAATTACCTTGTCGAGCGGCGCTGGCCGGATGGTGTGATCTGCCCTACTTGCGGGTCGCAGGACGTCCGATTTATTCCGTCGCGACGTGTGTGGCAATGCACTAACCGTCATCCGCGTTGCCAGTTCAGCGTCAAGGTAGGAACTATCTTTGAAGACTCGCCTCTCGGACTCGACAAGTGGCTGCCTACCGTGTGGATGATCGCCAATTGCAAGAATGGCGTTAGCTCTTGGGAAATTCACCGCGCAATCGGCGTCACCCAAAAGACCGCGTGGTTCATGCTTCATCGCGTTAGGCTTGCGATGCAGGGCGAGACTGGTGGCAATCTTGGCGGAGAAGTAGAAGCGGACGAAACCTTCATCGGCGGGAAACCTCGCAACATGCACCGTAGCGCCAAAGCCAAGCGCTTTCACGGCACTGGCGGAATGGACAAGGCGATGGTTATGGGCATGGTCGAGCGTGACGGTAAGGTGCGCGCCTTTCATGTAACCGGACGCCGCAAGCAGGAACTGCAAGAGGCGATTCGCGAGAACATTGAAGCTGGTAGCGCACTCTTCACCGACGAACTGAAGTCCTACGATGGACTCACCGAGGACTACAACCACGAAGTAATCAACCGCGCGATTGAGTACGTCAACGGCAACGTACACACAAACACGATTGAGAATTTCTGGAGTTTGCTCAAGCGCGGACTCCACGGCACTTACGTCAGCGTGGAGCCATAATCACTTATTCCGTTACATCGACGAGCAAGTGTTCCGGTACAACAATCGGAAAGGCATGAACGATGCGGATCGGTTCCGTGCGGTGATCAACGAGATTACCGGCAAGCGCTTGGCCTATAAGCACTTGACCGGCAAGGAAGAGATTACGACGCGAGCCTAAGCGCCGTCGCCAAGGTCGCGGGAAGCGGAAGACTTGAGTTTTTTCTTTGGACCGCGTTTGCGTGGATTGCGGGCGACTTGCTCGCGGTATTCTTTCTCGCGCCGTTGCAATTCTTCGCGTGGAACCGACAGGAGCTTGTCGACGGTGCGCGTGAATTCGTCGAATTCGGGATTCGTCTTCGACTTCATAACCTTCAGCGTATCGCGACAAATGATGGAGATTCAACATGGTAGAAGAGAAGTTCGAGACTAATCTGTTACGCGCGGTTGCCGCCGAATTGCAATTGTTGAACGGATTGACCGTCGCGCGCGAGATGTTCGGGAAGGGCTATTTCGCTTTGGGGGCTGCCGAAAAGGCGCTGGTGGATCAGACGGTAAATCAAATGATTGTAGGAAACTATCGCATGTTCTCTGCTGAATTCCTTCGAGACCAAGCGGCCAAGCCGCTTGTAGGATTCCAAGCTCCTGTGTCTGATAAGCTATCATAGGTGTTGCGCCCTCCGCGTTAGAGCGTATGTGGTGATAATTGTGCGCCCGCAAGATACGCCATAAAATCAATCGTATGCGTTAGAATTGTTTGCGCAGAATGCTCATCATATCTTTCCCGCCCATGGTCAACGTGGTTTCGCCATGCGTCTTTGAAATACCGGAATTGCATCGCAACGTGCCCCAGTAAGGTCAATCGTTGTTCTCTTTCGGCACTTCGAGGTTGGTTACCGAGCGTCTCCAATTCTTTTCGGATACTGTCTTCGATTTCGACA
>DATEGX010000083.1:0-23475 GCA_035279875.1 Binataceae bacterium (SeqCode) | reverse complement strand
GGCGTCATATTCGCCATCCCGCGCAGCGTCGACGCGTCGAGAAATGCTATCCCGAGTTCGGTGAGGGTGCGCTTGGTTTCCTCGAGGTCTTCAACCTGGATCGCGATGTGCGGCCCGGTGGGGTCGATCCCGTCGAAGCGGTGCTCGCCGCCAATCAGATGAAGCTGGTTATCGCCAACGCCGTACCACTCGCCTGGAATATTGATCTGGGGCCGCGGAATCTTCTTGAGACCGATCACTTTTTCGTAAAAGTCGCGCGATTTGTCGACGTCGGTAATCCTGACAGCGACATGGCCAAAGCTGCTCGGTTTGATCATAAGTGGGTTCTTCCCTGCCGGTCGTGAGCTGGCCGCACCATCCGAGCGGCCATTTATCATCGCGCCTGTGCCCGCGCGGTTTAGCTGCAGAGCACCTCGTTGGCGTGCATCGTATCGAGATATTCCTTGACCTGATGGATCTTGCCGTCACGCACGATCATCAGGAAGTGATACTTGTTCTGATAGGTCTTGCCGTTCTTCATTTTGGCGTATGATTCGGCTTCGATCGCGACGCGATCGCCCTCGGCGGTGATGCCGGTGGCGGTCAGCCGCAGACCACCGTCCACGTTGGCGCCGAGTCCGCCCAGCAATTCGGCAAATTGAGCCTTGGTCTTGGTGCCCGACAAGGGAAAATTGCCGGCTACCCACCAGGTAGCCGAATCGGCCAGCGCGCCGAGCACACCGGCGCCGTTACCGGAGCTCATATCCTCGAAGAGTTTCGCGACGATTTTCTTGTTTTCTTCAGCGCCCATGAAGTTTCCTCCTTTGCTTCGTTTCTAATGAGATGGTGCGCAGAACCTTACTGCCGCGCGGGCTTTCAGCGCAACCGCGGCCGTTATCGAAGGCCGTTGCCGGCGTCAGCTCAGCGCATAATTTCGCTCATCCCGCCGGGCGATCCGTAGCGGCGCAGATCGAGGTAGCCAGCCGGCACCTGCGAGGCCACCAACGGGCCATGGCCGTGCCCGTCGAAACTGGCGTCGTAGGTCGCATGATTGCTCTGGACGTCCCAGAACTGCTCGAAAATCGAGCCCGAATTGCTGGTGAGGCCGATACCCGGAATATCGCGGACCTGCGGCGACAGGTGCGCAATCTTCCACAATTTCATATTGCGATCGTAGAGGTCCTCCCACAGCGGGCCGTAAAACTGCTGGTCCACATACATGATGCGTTTGCCGTAGCAGTAGCCGGCCGCCTTCGAGGGAATCTTGCGCACGTCGATCACGTAAACGTCGCGCACTTCCCATTTCCCCCAATCAGGCTTGGACCATCCGAGCGGCATATCGTAATCGGCTGGAAACAGACCGTCGCTTGGTGCGCGGTATTGGAGCAGCGCCAGGATTTTCCGCTCGCCGAGCAGGTCCGCGGAAAATTCCGGAATACTGCCGGCGATGCCATAGCGGAAGTCGTCCGCCGTCATGTCGCTTCCGTTGGACGGCTGACAGCGTGAGGCCGAGGACACCTGCATGACGCGGCGCTCAGAGGGTGAGAAGGAATAGACCGACGGCAGCCGCGTCAAGTCGCTGTAGTAGACGTCGAGGAAAGAGCTGTATTTGCGCTGCTCCGGCTGGATTACCATCCCAAAGCGGGTCTCGTCCCGGTCGCCAGCCTCGGGATTGACCATTGCGACACCGGGGTCGGTGATATGGCTGAGCCAGCGAGAGACGAAAAGCTCCTGCTCGCACGCGATATTGCCATAACTATCCTGCGTGCAGTCGACGATGGGGTTTTCGGGAGTGGAAGCCGCGATGTTGGGTGTGTAGCGGTACCACAGGTTGGCCAGAATCTCCCATCCCTTATGTGGTCCCGAGGGCGTTGGAAAGGGGATGCCGGCGACGTAATTCTGAATCGTCAGGCCGCCGTCGGGAAGTTCGACCAACTTGACCTGCGGGCCGTATTTCTCGCTCGCTTCGACGTAGCCTTTCGGCAGCGGATGAATAACCGTCGGACCGATCTCTAATTCGACATCGGCGGGCATTTTCCAGAAATAGGTTCCTTCGAATAGCGCCGCCATGCCGTCCGGCATGAAGTCCTTGTACTGCCGCCAATTTTGCATCGTTACCGTGGTGCCGGGAGCAATTGTGCCCGGCGCAGCCCCGTCGGGGCCGGCCGCGCCCGCCGCGCCCGACGCGCAAAGCCAGGCCATCGCCAGCGCCGCCACGATCGAAACTTTCCTGAGGTTCATTGCCAGACCCCTCTCAGACCCAGACGCAGATAACCAATCCCGAGCGAGCCAGAAGCTCACGCCAACTCGGAACATATCCAGTTGCTAAACATGAAAGCGGCCCGTCCTTCAAGGCATCCGCCGGTTTTCGTGAATTGATTCGCGTCGGGTACGGGGCAAACTGATTAAAAAATCGGAATTCCCGGAGAAGCGCTCGCAAGGAAAGTCGGTCGGAATCGTCCGTGACTCGCTGTGTCACTTCTTAGACAATTAGCGTACCGCCCTTAGGCGAAAACACGGACAAATTAATGTTCGCGCACGATTACGACGCTTTCGGCGGGCAGGTCGGCGAAATCCGCGCCCAGCCGCACCCGCGGATTTGAGGCGAGTAACAGGCTTC
This sequence comes from Binataceae bacterium (SeqCode), assembly GCA_035279875.1. Classification (GTDB taxonomy): domain Bacteria; phylum Desulfobacterota; class Binatia; order Binatales; family Binataceae; genus JAMXLL01. Next base: position 20,876 of record DATEGX010000083.1, on the reverse strand, counting down.
GCCGTATCGCGTTGGTCAGGGCCAGCCGTTGCCGCTCAGGCGCAAAATTCACCAAGGTCTTGATCGCGCCGCGCGCGATTATCATCCATTGAGCGGCTTCGTCGAACTCCACGCGCACGCGGTCCAGCCGTCCGTCTGTCAGGTCGGGCGAATTTCGGCGCAGGCGGATCAGCTCGCGATGCCATTGCAGGAGCCCGGCATGCGGCTCGCGGGTGACTTCCGTCCAGTCGAGCTTGGAGCGCTCGAAGCTCTCCGCCGATTGCGGATCGGGAATCTCGTCGGGATTCCATCCGAAAGCGGCGAACTCGCGTTTGCGTCCCTCGCTCACCGCACGGCCGAGGTCGGCCTCGGGATGGCTGCTGAAGTACAGAAAGGGCGTCGAGGCACCCCATTCCTCGCCCTGGAAGAGCATCGGGACGAATGGCGAGGTCAGCACCAGGGCGGCAGCTATCCGCAATCGGGCACCATTCATGAGCATCGAGCTGCGATCGCCTTTGGCCCGATTTCCCACCTGGTCGTGATCCTGGGCATAACTGACCAGGCGATGACCTGAGATTCCGACCGCCGGCCGGCCATGGCGGCGCTGCCGATACTCTGAGTAGCAGCCGTCGTAGACGTAGCCGTTGCCGAGCGCCCGGGCAAGATGCGTCAGCGTTCCGAAATCGCCGTAGTAGCCCTCGCGTTCACCGCTCAGGTAGGCGTGCAGCGCATGATGAAAATCGTCGCTCCATTGCGCGTCTATCCCGTATCCGCCGGCTTCGACCGGGCGCACGATGCGCGGATCGTTAAGGTCGCTTTCCGCGATCAGCGTCAGATAGCGCCCGAGTCGCGCGGAGCGCGCCGCGACCTCCGAGGCGAGCTGCTCGAGAAAATGCGTCGCCGATATATCGAAGATCGCGTGGACCGCATCGATTCTGAGCGCGTCGATATGATAGTCGCTGAACCACATCAGCGCGTTGTCGCACAAGAAACGCCGTACCTCGTCGCTGCCACGCCGATCGAAATTGACCGCGTCGCCCCAGGGCGTCCGGTAGTGATTCGTCAGGTAGGGGCCGAACCGCCCGAGGTAGTTTCCAGATGGGCCGAAATGGTTGTAGACCACGTCAATGACGACCGCGAGCCCGCGCACATGGCACGCATCGACCAGCCGCTTGAGGCCATCGGGGCCGCCATAATCGTGATGCGGCGCATACAGATCGACACCGTCGTAGCCCCAGCCCCGATCTCCCGAGAACTCCGCCACCGGCATCAGTTCAACGTGAGTGACGCCGAGATCGGTCAGATAGGACAGCCGTTCAATCGCTGCATCGAAGGTGCCGGCCTGGGTGAAGGTGCCGACGTGTAGTTCGTAGATAATCGCAGAGGACAGCGGCTGCGGATTCCACCGCTGGTCATTCCATTGAAACAACGAGTGATCGACCACCCGCGAAGGACCGTGGACGCCATGCGGTTGCGATGCTGAACGGGGATCGGGCAATGGCTCGCCGCCGTCGAGCATGAACGCGTAGTCCACGCCCGGCGACAAGTGCTCCGATTCGATCGACCACCAGCCGCCCGCCCGCGGACTCATGGGCGCAGCGTGATCGCCGATTTTGACTTCGACTTTCGAGGCTTTGGGTGCCCATACGCGAAGCTCGTTCATCGCGTGGCCGCCCGCGTCTGTATAGAGAGAAAGAGTTTGCCCACAGCCTCCGCTTCAGTCGTCCAATCGGCCGACGATCTGCTCGATGCCATGCAAGGGTATCGTCACCCAGTCGGGACGATTGTTAAGCTCATAGCCAAGCTCGTAGATGGCTTTGTCGAGCACGAACGCGTCGAGCAGGATTCTCAGTTCGGCAGTGTCTTTCGGCACGATTGCCGAGCCTGCCGCGGTCTCCAGATATTGTTTGAGGAAGGCCCACGAAATCCATTCCTGCCAGAGCCTCGCCCACGGTTCCATCGAGGCGAAGTCACGGCCACCGAGCGCGCCGCCGCGTATCTCTTCGAGCAGGGTGCCAAACGCAGCGTAGTGAAACGAGCGCAACATACCGGCGACGTCACGCAGGCCCGGCCGCTTGCGCCGGCGCTCGGTCAGCGGCCGCGCGGGCTCGCCCTCGAAGTCGATTATGACGAAATCCTTGCCGGTGTAGAGCACCTGGCCGAGGTGAAGATCGCCATGCGTGCGGATGCGCTCGACGGTCATCCGTCGCTTGAGCATCCCGTCGAAGCAGGTGCCGATGCGTTCAGGATGAGCGATCAGGCGCGCAGCGCTCTTTTTGGCCTCTTCCGGAATCGCCGACTGGCGGGTGCGCAACAGCCGGAACGTTCGTCCCGTCAGATTGCGCATCGACTGGTAGACCGATCGCGCCTGAAACGGCAGAAATGGTTCCGGGGAAAAAGCCGGATCCTCGCCGTCGGAGGCCAGCGCCAGATGAAGCTCGGCGGTGCGCCGTCCGAGCAATCGCGCGGCTTCCAGATAAGCCCCGATCATATCGGCGGCGGCGCGATCGGGCGATTCCGCGGCGAGTAATTCCGTTACCGGCTTGCCTGGCGGCGCGACCAGTTGCGTGCGGGTGGCGGCGCGCTCGAAGTAACGGTTCAACTCGCGCCGGGTAAATTCCCAGGCGTCGCCATGATTGTGCACGAACCCGTGCATCACGCCCATTGTAAGCGGTTCGGCGCGCCCGACTTTGTATTCGAGCCACCCGGCGAGTTGCGGCACATGGGCGAAGCTGCTGCGCTCAGTCAGGAAGCGGCCGATTTCCAGGTCGGGGCTGACGCCCGATTCCATCCGCCGGAAAAGCTTCAAAATCAACTGATGGCCGTACGCAATCGAGGAATTGGTCTGTTCAACCTTGAGCAGGTGCGGCTCTCTGCCCGATTCGCCCGCGGCCCGGATCGATCGGTGCGCGTCGGATACCGCGCCCGAGGCTTCGCCACGGCTGCCGCGCAGGCGCTTCTTGCGCTCGATCACGTCCAGGATGCTCGCCTCGAATTCCGGGTCGCCGGTGGCATCGTAAACCACCATTCCGTGTCCATTGGTGTGTGGACGCGGCGCCATGTGAGCAATCGCCGCGTTGCCGGGGATTCGATGATGATTAGACTCGTGGTTCTCCGTGATCGCCAGCGGCACGATGTAGGTCTCGGGCTCGCCGTCGGTATATTCGACGTCGACCAAGCTTAGATACGAGCCGCCCTGTTCCGCCATCGGCATCACGTCGCCGATGCGCGCGGCTTTAACGTTGCGGGCCTTGCTGCGAAACCACCGGCAATTGGGCAGATATTCGGGTAGTACAGCCTCGAGCCGTTCGCGCTCTTCGCCGCGAATAAAACGGTCCCAGCTTTCACCCAGTTCGACCTGCGGCACATGATGTGGGCGCACGTCCAAATGGGAAGTGCCCGCCGCCGGTTCAATCGAGAACCAGTCGAACATGTGTGGTCCGAGCGTAAGCAGATAGGAAAGATCGCCAATCATCGGGAAATGCGTGCGCCCGAAAAGCTCGACCGGGACCATCCCCTTGAAGCGCGACAGATCAAGCTCGACGTATTGCACGAACCGCGACAGGTTGGCGACCACCAGGATCTGCTCGTCGCCGTAGCTGCGGATAAAGGCCAGCACCCGCGGATTGTTGGGTGACAGGAACTCCATCGTGCCGCGCCCAAAGGCCTTGAACTGCTTGCGCAGCGTGATCAGCCGCCTGATCCACCAAAGCAGCGAATGACGGTTGCGCTCCTGAGATTCGACGTTGAGGGTCTGGTAGTGGTACTCGTGATCGATGATCACCGGCAGGATGAGGCGCTGCGAATCGGCGGTCGAGAAACCGGCGTTGCGGTCGCCGCTCCATTGCATCGGCGTGCGCACTCCGTCGCGATCACCGAGATAAACATTGTCGCCCATCCCGATCTCGTCGCCGTAGTAGAGCACCGGCGTGCCCGGCAACGAAAACAGCAGCCCGTTGACCAATTCGATTGCTCGGCGATTGTTGCCCAGCAAAGGCGCAAGGCGGCGGCGGATGCCGAGATTGATCCGCATGCGCGATTCCTGCGCGTAGGCGCGATACATGTAGTCGCGCTCTTCGTCAGTGACCATCTCCAGCGTTAACTCGTCGTGATTGCGCAGGAACAACGCCCACTGGCAGGTTTCGTCGATCGCCGGAGTCTGCGCCCAGATGTCGGTGACCGGAAACCGATCTTCCATCCGGACCGCCATGAAAATCCGCGGCATCAATGGAAAATGGAACGCCATGTGGCATTCCTTGCCTTGGTCGAGGTACGCCACCGCGTCCTCGGGCCATTGGTTGGCCTCGGCCAAGAGCATGCGGTCGCTGAACTTGCTGTCGACGTGTGCGCGCAACTCGCGCAGAAAAGCGTGGGTCTCCTGCAGGTTCTCGCAATTGGTTCCGTCGCGCTCGTAAAGATAAGGCACGGCGTCCAAGCGCAGCCCGTCGACGCCCATTTCGAACCAGAAGTCGAGCACCCGCATCACCGCTTTGCGCACTTCGGGGTTGTCGAAATTTAGGTCCGGCTGATGCGAGTAGAAACGATGCCAGAAGTAGGCCTTGGCGACCGTGTCCCAGGTCCAGTTGGAGGTCTCGAAGTCCGAAAAAATTATGCGCGCCTCGGGGTAGCGTTCTGCCGCATCGCTCCACACGTAAAAGTCGCGCGCCGGGTCGCCCTTCGGCGCGCGCCGTGCGCGCTGGAACCACGGATGCTGGTCGGAGGTGTGATTGATTACCAATTCGGTCACCACCCGCAACCCGCGCCGATGCGCCTCGCGCAGCAGGCTCTTGAACTCATGCAGCGTGCCGCAGTCGGGATGTACGTCCATGTAGTCCGAGATGTCGTAGCCGTCGTCACGCAGCGCGGAGGGGTAAAAGGGCAGCAACCACAGCGTGGTTACCCCGAGATCCTTCAGGTAATCGAGTTTTTTGGTCAGCCCCGCGAAGTCTCCAATACCGTCGCCCGAAGCGTCGTAGTACGAACGTACCCGCACTTCGTAGAAGACCGCGTCCTTGTACCAAAGCGGATGCTCGGCGATATCGTTGCGGCGGCGTTTCATGCGTCGCGCTCGACCCTCAGAATATGTGCCGGCTCCACATTCGGATCGAGCCTGACGTAGTTGTGCTCGCCCCAGCTATAGACGGCGCCGGTTACCAGATCGGTCACACGGTAGCTGCTGCCGGCGGCGACTCCGACCAGCTCGGGCGGCACCGTCACCGTACACTCATGCCATTGGAACGGATCCAGATTTACGGCAATCAATAGTATATTTCTCTTGTCCCGCGTCGTCTTTGCGTAAAAGACGATTTGCGTATTGTCGGATGGCAGAAATTGCAGATTATCCAGTTCATGCAGGGCCGGATTAGCCCTGCGGATCCGGTTCAGCAGAGCGACGAATTCCTTGATGTTACCGGGTCGGTCCCAATCGCGGCTCTTTAGCTGGTATTTTTCCGAGTCCAGATATTCTTCAGTGCCAGGTACCGCCTGGTTCTCGCACAGTTCATAGCCGCTGTAGATGCCGTAAGCCGGTGAGAGTGTGGCTGCCAGCACCAGCCGCGACTTGAAGGCCGGACGTCCGCCGGTCTGTAGTATATCGGTAAGAATATCCGGGGTATTGACGAAGAAATTGGGACGGAAGTAGTTTGCTGTTGCGGAGTCTGCGAGTTCGCTTAAATACTCAGTGATTTCGGTCTTGCTATTGCGCCATGTAAAATAGGTATACGACTGTGAGAAACCCGCTTTGGCCAATGCCTTCATCATCTTGGGACGCGTGAACGCCTCGGCCAGGAAAATAACATCGGGATGACATGCTTGAACATCACCGATTAGCCATTCCCAGAACCGCACCGGCTTGGTATGCGGATTGTCGACCCGGAAAATCTTGACCCCGTGGCCGACCCAGAACATCACGCAGTCGCGCAGTTCCTCGATCAATTCATGCTGACTCTCTGTGTCGAAATTGATCGGGTAGATATCCTGGTATTCCTTCGGCGGGTTCTCGGCATATTTGATCGTTCCGTCCGGGCGATGCCGAAACCATTCGGGATGTTCGCCGACCCATGGATGGTCGGGGGAAGCCTGGATCGCAAAATCGATCGCGACTTCGAGACCGAAGCGTTGGGCGGTCGCGGCAAAGTGGTCAAAATCGGCCAACGTTCCCAGCGCCGGTTCAACCGCGGTGTGGCCTCCCGCGGGGCTGCCAATCGCCCAGGGGCTTCCGGGTGAAGACGCGCTCCCGCCAAGCCGGTTGTTGGGCGCTTTTCGATTAGTCATGCCGATCGGATAGATCGGTGCGAGGTAGACGACGTCGAAACCCAAATCGCGAATGTAGCTCAGATGACGCTCAGCCTCCCGCAAAGTCCCATACTTACCCGCACGGCCGAACGAGCGCGGAAACATCTCGTACCATGCACCATAGCGTGCGGCCGGACGGTCGGCGATCACCTCGAGCAGGGAGGGATAGGCATTGGCTTCCGAGCGCTCGCCAAAGCGCGTGGTTATTTCTTCGATTGCGGGGGTAAACAGGAACTCGGCGGCGTCGGCTGGCACCTCAGCCAGGCATCGGCGCGCGCGTTGCAATACCGCTTCCAGCGAGGCGCCTGCCGCACCGTTGGTCCGGGCGCAGATAGCTTCGAGCAGGGTTATCCCCTCTTGCAAATCTGAGGCGACTTCTCGTCCGGCTGCCGCCTTCTTGGCGAAGTCGCTGAGCCACGATGCATAACGATCGGTCCAGGCCTCGATGGTAAAAACGTAGCGGGTATTTTCGGCCAGCGGGAACTCGCCCCGCCAACGATCATTGTCGATCAGCGTCATCGGCGCTTCGCCAAAGAGAGTATCTTCCTTACGGCGCCATTTTATCGCCGCGCGAATAACTTCGTGACCGTCGCGAAAGATATCTGCTTCGATTACGCAATTCTCGCCGGCAATGCGCTTCGCCGGGTACTGTCCGCAGTCGACGCAAGGCGTAATCGACTCGATCACGTGGCGCGCGAGCCTGGCAGGATGCACGGCAGGTGCGTAAGGCTCGATAACGCTAAGAGGCGCCGGCGATAGCCTGTCGTCCATAGTTTGGCTTTTGAGAATTTCGCTGCCGCTCAATCCGCGGCGCTACGATTCCGAACGTCGACCCTGGCTTGGTACAAGTGCTGCGCCAAGATCTGCGCCGCACCTTCACTAAATTTTATCAGATTGATTCCGACGGAGTGAAGTCGGAACGTCTTGCGGTCCTAAATTCTTCCTGCTCCGGTCACCTGAAATCCTCTGTCAGTCGCAAACCGGCACAGCCAGCACTCTTAGCTCACTCCCAGTTCGGACGCCCATTTGAGCAGTTCTTGTGCGACTTTGACGTGCGCCGTGTCAACCATCATGCCATTGAAGGTGACCACCGAGCGTCCCTCCCGTTCACACTGTTCGACCGCCGCAATAAGTCCCTTCCAATGAGCAATCTCTTCTTTGGTGGGTGTAAACACTTCATTGACAATCGGAACGTGCGACGGATGGATAAGCAACATCCCGCTGTACCCGAAATTCTTGGTTCGCTCGGCCTCGATTCGCAGGCCTGCGAGGTCTTGTATGTCCCACCATCCGCGCCCACCGATTGGATAAGGTACGTTCGCGGCGCGCGCGTCGAGCAGCACCTTTGAGATGTAATAGAAAGCCTCGTGACCTTCATTGGTCCAGCGAAAGCCGATTGCTCGCGCGATGTCGCCGTCCTTTCCAGTCAAACCGCCCAGGTACGCGACGCGAGGCGAGGCGATCGCCACTTCGTACGCCTGTCGCATTCCCTGCGCGGTTTCGAGCACCGGATCGATCAGCACCGAGCCTACTTCCATCCCATGCTTGCGTTCGAGAAATTCAAGGATGATGTCGGCTTTTTTGACGTCGTCGGGTCCGGTCACTTTGGGCAGCATGACGCAGTACAGCTCCGGGCAAACGATCGAGTCGAGATCCGCCCAGGTCAGACCGGTTTCGAAGTCGTTGACGCGCACGAACAGCGTTTGCCCGGCCTTGCCCAATTCCTCGAGCATCTTACGAACGACCGGGCGGGCCTTGGGCTTGTCGGGCAACGCGACGGCGTCTTCGAGGTCGAGGATTAGCGCGTCGGCGCCAAAGCGGGGCGCCTTCTGCATGCGATCTTCCCGGTTGCCCGGAACGAACAGGGCTGAACGGATTGGTTTGGCGCGGCGCAACTTCGGCTACCTCCTGCTATACTCCCCGGCTCCGCTATTACTTACCATTCTCGCCCGCGATTGAAAGGAGACGCGGCGCAATCGTGGCAGCAAAATACCTCTTCGGCGACAGTGACCTCGCGGCGCACCGGCTCCAATTGCTGGCCCGTGTGTTCGATTCCTCGACGCGGGCATTCGTTCGCGCGGCTGCTGGTGAGGTCAAGCCGGCGCTGGCAATCGACCTCGGCTGCGGCCCTGGCTTCACCACTCATCTGCTGGCTGAAGAACTCGGATGCGAGAAGGTAATTGGCTTCGACGCTTCGAGGCATTTTATCGATCTCGCGTGTGCGCGTGCGAGCTCGCGAGTTTCCTTTGAATTGCACGACGTTTTGAACGTGCCGTTCGGGTGTGGCGCCGCTGATGTGCTCTTCTGCCGCTTCCTGCTGACTCACATCCGGGACCCGCACGAGGCGATCGCGCGATGGGCATCCCAGCTCCGCCCGGCCGGCCTTTTGATGCTCGAAGAAGTCGAAGCAATCGACGCCCGTGTTCTGGTTTTTAATGAATATATGAGGATCGTCGCAGCGATGCTCGAGAGCGAATCGCACCGGCTTTACGCCGGTGCGATAGTCCGGGAAATGCGGCCTGAACTGCTTAAATTGGTTCGCAGCGACCTCCGGCAAGTTCCCGTGACCAACGTCGACGCAGCGGCGATGTTCGCGCTCAACCTGCGGGCATGGCGCGACAGCCAATTCATCCGCGCCAACTATCCGGTCGACTTGATCACAAAACTTGGGCGGGAGTTAGAGCAGATTGCGCGCAGTGATTCGCGCCAATCGGACATCCAATGGCTGATGCGCCAGGCGGTTTTCATCGCCGAACCGCGCGATCCACAGGCCGCCAGTTGACCGCTGAGCCACGGCCATCCAGCCGACACCCGGCCTTGCGCCCATCGAAGGTTCGCGATGTTCAACCAGCGTTAACGAATAAAAATCCCCTCCGGGTTCATCGGTGACGCGCCGCGGAGGTTTACGATCGGCTCCACCAGGCCATTGGAGTTGGGGGCGAAGAACAAAATGCCGCCGACCCCGGCCACCGCTATGCGTCCCTCCGCGTCTGCCGCTACACCCTGGGGATCGCGCAGGGCAGCACTGGTGATGGTTCCGCTGCGCGCCCAACTCTGCGGACCCGTCGTCATGAAAACGGCGATGCTGTTATCGTCCTTGTTGGTGACGTAAACGTTCAGCACTTGATCGACGAATACCCGCTCCGGCGATTTCAAGCCGGTAAGCACCGCGAGTGGCGGCGCATTATCGTTAGCGTCCGCGGCGAACACCAGCACCTTGTTCGAGGCTTGGTCAGCCACGAAAAGACGCCCGGATCCGTCCATCGTGATGCCTCGCGGTGTGCTGATACCGGTCTGCGGTCCACTGACCACTCGGTCAGGAGGCACATTACCGTTGAGGCCCGCCGCGAACCATTCGACGCGCGCCGGATCCTTCGCATTGGCGCCTTCGGCGACGTAAAAGCTGCCGGCAATGTCAGTTACCACTGAGGTCGGATGCACGATGCGCGTGTGCGGCCCTTCGACCGAGCGTATCGGGATGTAATGAAAGTCACGACCGCCGTAGACCTGCACGTTGCCGTTTTCGTTTGCAACAAAGACGTCCCCCAACAAATCGACCGAGACGTCAATCGGTTTGTCTGGCGGCCTCTCCTTTATCGTTGCCAGCGGCCGGTCCAACCCCGTCGCGGTGGTTGGGTAGAGCACGATCACGCCCGTTTCGGGCACGGTCGCAAAAAGGTGCTGGACCGGCGCATTGGGCTGTTTGTGCGAACACCCGGCCAATACGCCTAATGCTAAAATCACCAGGCCAGCGCGAATGAAAGATTCTAAACGCCAGTGCGGCATCGGCATTTCGCCAATCGATTTCTTAGAATATGACGTAAATCGCCCCAATTTTGCCGTTTACCACAAACTCGGCCGCTGCTCCAGCACTGTTTGCGGGCTGATCATGCGCTCGTTTGGGTTGCCTGATTAGCAAGCTTTAAACACGCTTTTGGCGCGACTTTGCGAAACGGACCGCGCTACACGGCATTTCCGGCCTTCAAAAATGGCAACATGCGATCGCATGCATAACGGGCAAACGTCGTCGATGATGGTTATGCTGAATTGCGGGCTAAACGGTCCGATTTGACCTAACCCGCATCCACCTGGCCGCGTCAATTACGGTCCCAAACGTCGCGAAGTGCGCAATCCGCGCACTAAAATTCGCGAAAGCGCTAGTTCAGGAGGTATCGCTATGAAACAGTTGGTCGGCTTAGTTGTTGCCGTTGTATTCGCCGGCACATTCCTGTGGGTCGGTCTTGTGCCTGTTCAAGCCGCCGAGGCAGGGGCAGTCGAGATCAGCTCCGAAGGCGCTCCTTCAACCGACTTGCCGATGGATCAGTATCACGCCTTTGACCAGTTCCGTCAGTCGCATCCGGGGATCGTCCGGGAGATGGGCCACGATCCCAGTCTGATCCAAAGTTCGGCTTTTCAAGCGCGGCATCCGGAGTTGCGCGAGCTTTTCCAGCAGCATCCGGGCTTACAGGATGCGTTGGCAGGAAATCCGGGAGATTTCTTGCCGCTGTCACCGAGTGCCGAAGCTAGCCTTGACCATCGATGGCATCATAAGGCCCATGTAATGCATCGCAATTCAGAGGGCGGTTCCAGCGCCGGAAATGGAGCCACCGGCACCAGCAAATAGCATAAGCGGCGGAGGAGGCATCCGAGGCCGGCCCCATCTGAGGCCGGCCTTTTTCATGCCAGCCCACTCTCGCTCGGCGCGTGTCATCTCAGCCGAACGGTCCGCCGAGTTGAGGACGAGAGCCGAAAGCGGTCCGTATCGTCCCATTTCAAGGAGACATTGCAGATCTTGGCAGCCGCCCGCAGCGGCGCGCACGACCAGACCCGCCGCAGCGCTCACGAACTGGCCCGCGAGGCCACCCTGCTGCGCGCCGCGCTGGAAAACGCCCGCGCCCATTCTCCGGCCTGATCAGCGCGAGCAGCACGTTCGTTGTCATTTCCGCCGGAGCGCTCAACTAAGGTCTTGGCGCATCAAACTCAATCGATCTAGCAAACTGGCGCCCCCTGCGGGATTCGAACCCACGGCCCCAGGATTAGGAACCCCGCGATGACGCGGGGCAATGCAGCCAGATCAGACACAATCGAGCACTTTCAGGCACTTTTCGACAACTGATCACCGGTCATCAAACCCCTTCAGACCGATAGCGTCCGATAGGTCTGCCATAGTCGAGCCAAAGTCGGGGACCAGACTTTCAGTCGAACGCTGCTCGAGATCTCGCGTCTTCTACCTCGATCTCAACCCCGCTTCCGCCTCTCATGGACTCCGGGACGTGTATTCCAGTGTTCTCCTAAATTCCGGTTCGACCACCTTGGCTGAACTGTGGCTACCACGCTCGACGCCACAATCGTCGCGCGCGAAAGGCGAGGTGCGCAATGGCTGCGAATCCTTACGTTGAAGCGCGTCGTGAATGGGATGAGCGATACGCCGATCTCGTTCTAGGCAAACGCAACTGGCAGATAGCGGCCGGCGGGCTGCTTCTTCTCGCGCTGATTCTCGCAAGCGGCTTCGTCTGGATCAGCAATCGAAGTCGTTACATTCCGTACGTCGTCGAAGTCGACAAGCTCGGATACGCTCTGACGGTCCCGCAGCCTCTCAGTCCCGCATCCGTTCCCGATGTGTCCGCGCGAATGCAGCGCTACGAAATCGCTGCGTTTGTCCGCAACGCGCGATCAGTCTCCAGCGACGCGCAGGTCGAGCATCAAATGCTCAATTCGTTGCTAGCACACGCGCGCGGAGCGGCGGACAGATTCCTCGACGCTTATTACCACTCCGACGGCTTCACTCATAACCCCTTCAAGCTCGCGGAGAAGCAAACCGTTTCAATCCAGATCGATTCGATCCTTCAGCTCTCGCCCAGCAGCTACCAGGTGCGCTGGTCGGAACAGCAACGCGATCTAAACGGAGTCGTTATCGGAGCGGCCACGCACTGGGAGGCGGTACTCCAGACGCAGATCGTCCCGCCCAATTCCGACGCCGCGATCATCAGCAATCCGCTCGGATTTTACGTCACGCAGATCAGCTGGACCGAGCAGCAGGGATAGCCGGGCCAGAAGGGAGGAAACGCGATGAAGTCTATAGCCGCTGGCAGTGTGACGCTCGCACTCTTGTTGAGTGCATGCGCGAGTCAGCAACAATCGCCCGCACCACCACCGCTCAAAATCGTAACCGAGGCTCCGGCTGAGCAGGCCGCGACGCCACCACCGCCGACCGGAGTGCAATTGCTCGCACAGCAGCCGGCCGAGGTGCAGGCTGCAATAAAAGAGCATCAGCAAGACGGCAAATGGCTGGTCTACCGAACGGCCGAGTACACGATCTATCCGTACAACCAAAAGCCGGAGCCGGCGGTCGATTGCGCGCCGCTACGTACCACCGACATCCAGCTGCAGCCAGGCGAGACGATCACCGACGTTGCGCTTGGAGATACCGAGCGCTGGATGGCGACGCCGGCCGCCTCCGGCGACCCGCGCAACGCTGTTCCCCACCTCGCGGTGAAGCCGCAGGTTCCGGGTATCGAAACCAACCTGACGATCTACACGACCAAGCACATTTACCATCTGGTGCTCCGGTCGCGTGGACACGCGATGCAGGAAGTCGAGTTTTACTACCCCGACGAGCTGTCCGCAGCGATGAAAGACGCCGACACTGCCGCCGCGAAGGCCAAGCAGGAAGCGGTCAATCCGCCGGGTGATTCCGACGACATCGTGAAGGTCGCAGCGGTAGATCCGGCACAGCTCAACTTCGCTTACACGGTCGCAGGCCCAAACGTTCCGTGGAAGCCGATTCGCGCCTTCGATGACGGCTCTCATGTCTACGTCCAGATGCCCGCCGGCATGAAATCGAGCGAGGCTCCCGCGCTGCTCATCAATGCCGGCAGCGGAACCCAGATGGTCAACTACCGGGTCAAGGGAAATTACTACGTCGTCGATCGACTCTTCAGCGACGCGATCCTGGTCGCAGGTGTGGGCTGTGATCAGGACCGCGTGACTATCTCGTACGCAGGCGGAACGAGGTAACAGCCATGGCAACAGTTGATCCGATTCACGAGGAGGAAGAGCAGGAAAACGAGCACCTTGGCGGTGGTCGTTTCAATCGCCTTCTCGGCGTGGTTTTCGTGGCGATTGCAATGCTCGGTGGCGTGGCACTCGCCCTAGGTGTGCAATCCTCCGGAAGCAGTCAAAGTTCGGCCTCCCAGAAATCGGCAGACGACCCAGGTTCAGCAGCTCGAGACCGGGGCGAGATCGAAGACCTCGCCGCTCATGGCGCAGAGCCGCATGCGGCACCAACCGTGATGCTGCCTGAACCGGTTATGCCGATCTCTCAGCCACCAGTTCAACCGAGTGTGCCGAAGCCTCCGAGCCGGTACGCGCAATGGGCCGAAGAGAAGTATATGAAGGCGCTCGAATCGCCGGAGATGGTGCAGGCATTTCATAGTGGCGGAACCCTCGAAATCGCTAGCGCAAACAGACGGCAGGGTGACTCGTATACTTCCGGTGATTCGACCAACCCGACGATAAGTGTTCACCCCGTTGCTTCGCCGTACACCGTGATGGCGGGCAGCATCCTCCCTGCCGTTCTGATCAGTGGCATTAACTCAGATCTGCCCGGACCGATTCTCGCGCAGGTCAGCCAGAACGTCCTCGACAGCGCGACCGGCAGATCGATTCTTATCCCGCAAGGCAGCCGCCTTATCGGCGCCTACCAGAACGCATCTACATACGGTCAGCAGCGCGTTGAAATCGCGTGGCAGCGGCTCATCTTCCCGAACACGTCGAGCATGAATCTGCCGATGATGCCGGGTGCAGATCAGAGTGGCTACGCCGGCTTCTCTGATCAGATTGACCGGCACTATCTCGCCACGTTCGGAACCGCTGCAGTTATGAGCCTGATCAGCGCAGGCCAGGCCATCGGACAGATGGCCACTTTTGGCGGCGGCGCCTCCTACGGGCCCTACGGTTACTACCAACCGAATGAATGGGCGATGGCCAGTCAAACCGCCGGTTCAGCCGCCTCGGGACAGTTCGGGGCGCTCGGTCAGCAGATGATGGGGCAGGGATTGAATCGTCCACCGACAATCGAAATCCGGCCTGGTTACCAGTTCGACGTGATGGTGACCCAGGACCTCGTATTCCCCGGACCCTATGGGAAGTGAGCCCGCAATCCAATCTTTGAAGGAGAAACGCGATGGGAGTTCTCAAACGCAAACAGGAAAGCGAAGCGATCACGTTCAAGCTGCCCGCGGCACTCAAGCGTGAGATCGAACAACTGCGCAGTCGGGCCGAAGACGCGGGCTTTGATCTTGGCGAGACGATCACGGCGGCAATGTGGCGGCTCTGCAAGCAGATCAAATCCGAGCTCGAAGGTGCCCCTCGTCCGGGCCGGAAGCTGAATGGACGCGCAAGCGAGCCTTCGACGGAGAAACTGCAGTGAGGCTTTTCAGTAATTTCTCAGCCGCTTTGCGGCGCGCGGAGGGAGTGGATTCGGAGGCTGTGTTGCAGAGGGGGAAAGGCCAGTCGTTCGTAGAGCAAGATAAAGGACCTGCGGTACGGTGCGGCATTTTTGGCGGATTGACCAACGAACTTGCGGCCTTTCCCCCTCGGAGGCAGTCATGATCAGCACACTGTACAGCACGGCAGAAAAGCCCGCCGGATCGCTTGCCCAGCGCATTCATTTTCGACAATTGGAAGGCGCTCGTGGACCCATTGGAGCGATGACCGTAGTTGCGATCGCCACAGCGCTCTTGATCGCAGTCGGCAACGCACTCGGCGTACTGATCTCGAACACGGACAGCGCGGCGCCGGCAGGCGTCTATCGTGTCGTCGCTCACGGGATTGAGCGTGGCGAATTGGTTGCCGCATGCCTGCCGATCCCGATCGCCCAGGAGGGTCTCGCGCGCGGTTATCTGCGCACTGGCGCGTGCGCCGGCAACGCAGAGCCGGTGGGCAAGATCGTGGGTGCTCTCCCCGGCGATAGCGTCGAGATCGAACCCGGATGGGTTGCAGTGAACGGGACACGATTCGCGCGCAGCAGAGTTGCCACGCATGACAGCGCACACCGCCCGCTTCCGCATGTCGCTTGGGGCAGCCATCGAGTCGCAGCCGGCCAGGTGTGGCTGTTCGGTTTTAACGATCGCCGGAGTTGGGACTCGCGCTACTTCGGTCCGATTCCGCTTGCAGACGTTCACGGCGAAATCAGGCCGGTCGTGACGTGGTGAGTTCCATGAACAGCAACGGAAATGGAAATGGCAACAACCACAGCCCCGAGCAGGGACTGCGCGTGCATCATCTCGCCAACCTCGGCGGATTGATTGCGCTGGCAGGCCTCGATTTGGAGCCGCCCGACTTTCTGCTGGGCGCCCTGCTGAGCGTCGCACAGGAGGCTGGAGACCTTACGCCCGAGCAGCGGGCACACGTTGCGACGATCGGGCGGAAGAAGCTCGACGAACGGGCGACCGGCAAGCGCGCGTGGAAGTCATGGCGGCGTGCGCAGGATCTGCACGCGATCACCCTCAGCAGCGCGCAATTGCGCGAGATCATCGAAGCGCTCGGCGGGCGGGCGCCGGAGAGCCCGACCAAACTGGTACTCGCCCTTAGCGAGGCGTTGACCGAGGTGTGCGATGAAACGGCCTAGGTTCCTCCGCCAGAAAGAGGTCGATATCAAGCTTCGGCACGAACACGCGGAGCGTCCGCGCAAGCTCGTACCGTGGTGGGCGCGCGCGTTGCGGCGGATAGGCATGCGGCAGGGGCTACGGCGACAGCAGCCGAGCGGAAGTCTAAGCGGCGCGCGCGCGGCGCGAGTGCGGATCGCGCAGCTACCGGCTTATGCGCGGCGCAGCGTGGTCAAGGCCTCTTTCTCACGCAACCGCCGGAGCGGTGCGTGGGCAGCTCATGCTCGTTACCTCTCGCGGCCAGGCGCCCAGCAGGAATTTCAAAAGGGTCTCGGATTCGATGGAGAGCGCGAGGACATCGAGATGCTCGCCGCGGTCCGAAGCTGGGAGAAAAGTGACGAACTCATGTGGCGGTTCATCGTTTCGCCCGAGGATGCCGATCGCCTCAATCTTCACGACCACGTTCGCGAGCTGGTCGGCCAGATGGAACGCGACCTCGACACAAAGCTGGAATGGGTCGCGATCGATCACCACAACACCAACGATGTGCATGTTCATCTGCTCGTTCGTGGAGTGCTTGAAAACGGCCGTGCCTTGGAGATTAACCGCGAGTATTTGCGCTCAGGGTTGCGTACCCGGAGCCAGGAGATCGCGACGCGGGAGTTAGGTCCGCGGCTGGAGCCGGAGATGTTGCGGTCGCGTGAGCGCGCTGTCAGGCGGGAGCAATGGACCGAGATCGACCGCGCGTTGCAGAGAAAGGCTGACGCGACTGGTCTCGTTACGTATGACCAGTCCCAACCGCGCAGCGAGGGAGCCCGAATTCGAGCTGAACAAGAGATCGATCGCCTGCAGTTTCTTTCAAGGTTAGGACTTGCCAAGCGTGTCGATGAGCGAAGCTGGGAGCTTTCGCAGAACCATGAACGCGAGCTGCGTGAGCGCCAAGTCTCCAAAGACGTGATCAAGAGTCGTTCGCAGCGCCAGCGCACCATCGATTCCGGCATGGATCGGGTCCGTGAACAGGAGAGGGAGCGCAATGGCTGAACAGCGTCCCTATCGAATTCCCGGATTCTCAGCGGATGCGAGGCTCGCCCGTGTGAAACGGCGCGCCGTGCTTTCACTGGTCGGAGCGTTCATCGCGATCAACTCGGTGACAACACAGCACGCGGCGAGCCTGCTACGCCGTGCGTCGTGGCTGGGGCAACCGCTTTTCCACCTGAGCGGCGGAGCTGTATACGCGCCGTGGTCGTGGATTATCTGGTGGACCCGATGGTACTGGGCTCCGCAGCTGGAGCCGCTTTGGAAAGAGTGCGCCCGCGAGGCGCTCTACCCAATGGCGGTCGTGACGGCGGTTTGTTGCGTGGCTATCGCGATGGCGCGGCACGGTTGGTTCGCGAACGTCTCTGACCTTCACGGTTCCGCGCGCTGGGCGACGGCGCGTGATCTGAGAGCCGCTCGATTGATCGATGCGCGCAGATCGGTGCGCGAACTGCTGCGAGGAATCGGCGTGTGGTTGCGGATACTGAAACCAGCGGCCCGCCGCGCCGGAATCTATCTCGGCGTTTGGCGGGAGTGGGGACGAGCCTCATTCATACGTGATTGTGGTCCCGCGCATGTCCTGGTGTTCGCACCAACGCGGAGCGGCAAGGGCGTCGGCATCGTGATTCCCACACTGCTCAGCTGGCCATACTCGGTCCTGATTCACGATCTGAAAGGAGAGAACTGGGCGCTCACGGCCGGAGCGCGGAAACGGATGGGTCAGCTTTGTCTCAAGTTCGCACCCGCCTCAGCCGACAGCGACGGCGCTCGTTACAATCCGCTCGCGGAGATCAGGCTCGGCACACCCAACGAAATCCGGGATGTCCGCAACATCGTGCAAATGATCATCGATCCGGACGGCAAAGGGCTGCCCGATCACTGGTCACGCGAAGGCTCGGCGTTCCTCACGGGAATGATCCTGGATCAGCTTTATGCCGGACGGGACAAGACTCTCAGCGGACTGGAAGCGCGCCTGTGTGATCCGGGCCAGCCGATCGACGACACCATGCAGCAGATCATGCGGTCCGAGCACGATCCATCCTGCTCGCTGGGCTGGACCGATTCGCGCGGCATTGCGACAAGGACGCATCCGATCATCGCTCGTGCGATGCGCAGCATGCTCGACAAGAGCCCAAACGAACGCTCAGGCGTGATCTCCGAGGTGAAGGGATTCCTCGAGCTTTATCGCGATCCGGTGATCGCAGCGAACACCGCGGTCTCCGACTTTCGGATCACGGATCTGATGAATCACGAACGGCCCGTGTCGCTCTATATCGCGGTCCCACTCGCACACAAGAACAGCCTCAAACCGGTCATTCGACTGATGCTCGGTCAGATCCTTCATCGCCTTACCGAACATCTGGAATTTCGAAACGGCCGAGCGGTGACCGGCTACCGTCATCGTTTGCTGCTCATGATCGACGAGTTCCCAAGTCTCGGGCGGCTCGACGTGTTCGCGGAGTCCCTGTCATTAGTCGCCGGCTACGGAATCAAAGCCTGCCTGATCGCACAGGACCTGAGTCAGATCCACGCCGCATACGGGCACGACGAGGCGATAACCTCCAACTGCCATACGCGTGTCGCATTCGCTCCGAATCGGATCGAAACGGCGCGGCTGCTCTCGCAGATGACCGGGGAAACAACGGTGCGCCATGCGCATCGGACCGTATCGAGCTCGGGAGCGAGCGTCTCGGAGCCGGAAGTGGCGCGCGGCCCTTGATCACACCCGATGAAGCGATGCGGCTGGGTTCCAACGAGGCGTTGATCTTCACCAGTGGCCGGCCAGTGATTCGAGCGACGAAGCTTCGCTACTACTCCGATCCATCTTTCAAACGGCTCGCGCAGCTTGCTCCGCCACCGAAGAGCGATCGCATCGAATACGCTCCCGTTGTTGTCGACCTTATCGAGCAAGCGAACGACGGCACGGAGAAAGGCATACCTCCGCAGATGACGCCTGACCAGGTCGCTACCGGGACAGTTCGCCGCCTCAGGCCAGCGCCCGCCGAGCAGCTCTCGTTTCTGAATTTCGCCGTGGACAACGGGAAGTACGCGGTCGAATCGCCGAAAGAGGAAGGCGCTAAGGAGAGATTACTGTGAGGCGACAACTCACCGCTTACCTGAGTGAAGAGGAATTCCATCGCCTTCGCGACGAAGCCGACGAGCGCGGTATCACCTTGTCGCGATATGTGAAGGAGCGTCTCTTTCAATCCGAAGGAGGCTCCGGACTGACTTTCTCGGATGCGACACTGGCCGCGGCTGAGAAACGAATCATCCAGGCTAGTCGCGCTTCCACGGCGGAGACTCTGAAACCGCTCGCTCACCAGCTCACCACTCTGCTCGCCATGGTCGACCAGTTTGCGCTGAGCATGCTGAGCCATTTGCCAGAAATACCGGAAGCGCAACGCAAGCAGGCCCTCGCTTCAGGCCAGCGACGCCATCGCGGCTTGCGGGCCGAAGTGGAGGAAACGCTGAAACGGATGGAAGAGACGGCGCCAGCGCGGAAAAGCGACGCCGTGCGGAATGGAGAATCAGGATGATTGCAGCACAACAGGTTCAGGAGCGACGCCTGGAAGAACTTCTCAAACGACAACTCGGGACAAGAATTCTGGCGGCGATTGGTGACCCTCAGGTTACCGAGATCATCGTCAATGAGGACGGGCGAGTATGGTTCGAATCCTACGGCAAGGGAATGCACGAAGCCGGCCTGCGACTCGCCGCTTCGCAGGTGGAGAGCCTCATCGGAACAGTTGCGGCGTCACTCGGAGCGGTAGCCAACACGAGCAGTCCGATCGTTGAGGGCGAACTGCCGATCCAGGGCATTCGCTTCGAAGGCCTGCTTCCACCAATCGCAAGGAAGCCCTGCTGCGTGATGCGCAAGCCTGCGCAAGTGCTTTACAAGCTCGACGACTACATTCGCGATGGCATTCTCGACAAGACACACGCCCCAGTTTTGCGCGAGGCAATTGACCTGCGTCTGAATATCGTTGTTGCCGGCGGCACCGGCTCGGGCAAGACGACTCTCGCGGGAGCAGTGATCAATGAAATGGTCGAGCGCTCCGACCCGAACGAACGCTATGTGATCATCGAGGACACTTTCGAAATCCACTGTCGCGCTCACAATCTGGTCCAACTTCACACCGCTGAGAGCGCCGACATGACGCGTCTGGTCCGCACGACGATGCGGCTACGTCCCGACCGCATCATCATCGGGGAGGTCCGCGGCGCCGAAGCGCTCGCTTTGCTGAAGGCATGGAATACCGGCCATCCGGGCGGGGTCACTACGATTCACGCCAATAGTGCGCGAGCTGCGCTGACGAGGCTCTCCAGTCTCGTGCAAGAGGCGGGCGTGCCACCACAACCAGAACTCATAGCCGAAACCATCAACTTGCTCGTATTCATCGTCCGCAGTTCGGCGGGACGACGAGTCACGGAAGTTGTTCGCGTCGCCGGATACAACGCGCGCGACGGATTCGCGCTTGCGCCTGTGAAGCTGGATGAAGGCCTCGAAGCCATCACGGCTTGAGGTTTAGTCGATCACCAAGGAGGTACGTGAAATGAAGCGGCTGCAAGAAAGTAAGAGTGCGTGGAGGAAATGGGCGTCGTCGATTGCTTATGCATACGGGGTCGTCACATTCGCATGGCCAGTCAAGGCGTTCGCGGCTGTCGCCGCAGGCGGCGCTCTGCCGTGGGACGCGCCGCTCACGACTCTGCAGAACGACCTTCAGGGTCCGGTCGCTCACGCGATCACCACCGCAGCGATCATCGGCACCGGGATCATGTGGTCGGTCAGCGAACACGGAACCGGCGTGCGGAAAATGTCGTCACTCGCATTCGGCGGCTCCTGCGCGCTGGGCGCAACACAGCTGATGACGACCTTATTCCCACTCGGTGGAGCGCTCTTCTAAGGAGGATTGGGTGATGGTCGAAGCAGAGCGGCGGGTCAGCGCGATTCATCAATCG
>DATEGX010000082.1:0-8175 GCA_035279875.1 Binataceae bacterium (SeqCode) | reverse complement strand
CCCCATCATTATGGCTCCAGAAGCGCAAATTGAAACAGAGCCAGGGTTCGTCGGAGTCGGTGGCGCCGGCCGCAATGCGTGCTTGGCGGTTGACCTCGCCAAATGCTATACGAAGAGATAAATCGGCTTCTCGTTAGAAGTAGAATTTTTAATTAGAGTCCTTACCACCAGGAGGGAACCGCATGGCTGATCTAGACCTGCAAATCAAAGGCGGAACGATCGTCGATGGTACGCGCGTTCCGCGCTATCAGGGCGACGTTTGGATAAAGGACGGCAAGATCGTCCAACTCGGTGGACGTGCCCCCGGCTTCGCCAAGAAGGTGATCGACGCTGACGGGCTGATCGTGGCGCCCGGCTTCGTCGACCTGCACACCCATTACGACGCGCAAATCCGCTGGGATCCCTATTGCACGATCTCCGGATGGCATGGCGTGACCTCGCTGGTGCTGGGCAATTGCGGCTTCGGCTTCGCGCCCTGCAAGCCTGATTTCCGCGAACGTTCGATGCTCACCATGACGCGCACCGAAGCGATTCCGTACGAGTCCATGAAAGCGGGAATGAAGTGGGATTGGGAGACGATTCCACAGTACATGGACTCGCTTGACCGTTCGCCCAAGGGCGTCAACGTCATCCAGTACATGCCGACCGCTTCGTTGATGACTTACGTAATGGGCCTCGAGGCCGCCAAGACCCGTCCGGCAACCGACAAGGAACGTGCGGAAATGGCCCGCCTGCTCGACGAGGGCATGGACGCGGGACTCTGCGGATTCTCGATCCAGCGTCTTGGGCCTAACTCGACCCAGGCTGATTTCGACGGCTCACCGATGGTCACCGACACGATGTGCGACGAGGACATCCTGAACCTCGGCCGCGTATTACGTAAGCGTGACGAAGGTTTCATGGAAATCACCCAGGCGACTGGCCACGCGCGCGACGACCTGAACTTCGTCGAAAAGCTGGCAGCCGAGGCCCAGCGGCCGATCCTGTTCCAGGCCGTGGCGCCGGCCCGTAATAATCCCGAGATTCATCGCCGCACGCTGCGCTGGATCGCGCGCAATCGCGACAAGGGCCTGCCGATCTATGGTCAGGCGGCTACCGTGCGCAGTGGCTTCGCCTTCTCGCTGGAGAACTGGAATCTCTACGACTACAGCCCTGAGTGGCGCGCGATCACTACCGGCACCGAAGAAGAGAAACTCGCAAAGCTGCGGAACCCAGAGATGCGCGCCGCGGCGGTGAAGGCGGTTGACGAAGCGGACCCGACCTTCAGGGCGATTCTCGCCGGGATCGGCGGCCATCCGAAGTATCTGATCGTGCAGTGGGTCGACAACCACGAGGAACTCGAGAAGTACGTCGGCAAGTCGCTCGGTCAGATCGGCATGGATGAGAGCAAGCATCCGGTGGAAGTGATGCTCGACCTCTCGGTCGCGACGCGGCTCAAAGCGGAATTCCTCGGGCCGAACCGCGGCTTCAACGCCGAGTTCATGTCTGAAATCTTCACCACGTCGCCTTTCACTTTCCCAGGCGTGTCGGATGGCGGCGCCCATACCAAGTTCTTCACCGGCGGGGCCTTCACCACCGACTTCCTGCGCTGGTTGGTCCGCGACGAGCAGAAGCTAACGCTGGAGGAGGCTCACTACCGCATGTCGGCGCTGCCGGCGCACGCGGCTGGCTTCCGTGATCGCGGGATGCTGCGCGAAGGCTACGCGGCTGACGTCGTGGTTTACGACCTCAAGTCACTCGACATCGAGCCAGACTGGGCCGGTGAGATTGCCCACGACTTCCCGGGCAACGAATGGCGGCGAGTGCAACGCGCCAAGGGCTATCATTCGATTATCGTCAACGGCGAGGAGACGTTCCACGACGGCGAGTGCACCGGGGCAACTCCGGGCAAATTGCTGCGCAACGGCCATGCCTGAATTAGACGCCTGTTGGATTACATGGAGGCCGCAGATGAGCACGACTCGTCTGCGGCCTTCGATTTTTGGTTTATCCGCTAGTCTCCGCGCAACCCCGACGCGCGTGTGCCTTTCGACTGGGACGTTCAGCGGCCCTTAAAGCGCGGTTCGCGCTTTTCCTTGAACGCGCGCCGGCCCTCGCGGCTGTCGTCGCTGACTTCCTGGGGCCAGATGAAGTTGAGATATTCCCGTTCGTCCCGCGTCGTCTTTGATTCGACCGCCTTATAGTGGCCGTACTTAACCGCCTTGATATACATCGGGGGAATTTTCTTGAGTTTCTCCGCCCAGCGAATCGCCTCGCTCATCAGGTCCGCGTCCGGCACCACCCGATTGACCATGCCCAATTCGTAGGCACGCCTGGCGTCCAGCATCTCGCCGCCGTTCCACGCCAACAGCATGAATTCCAGGCTGGCCTTGAACGGAACGTACGGCAGATAGTCGACTGGCGGAATTGAGATACCAACGCGCGGCTCCGGGAAACCGAACATCGCGCTCTCTCCTGCAATCGTGATGTCGCATCCTCTGACCGCTAATGCCCAGCCGGCTCCCAGGGCGTAGCCATGGACCGCGCCGACGATCGGCTTGAACACCGTAACTCCGTTTTGCGGGTAGGCTCGATGCAACCTGATTGCCCAGGGAATACCAACATCGTCGGCGGGAGCGCCGCCGCTCAAGTCGGCGCCGGCGCAGAAAGCGCGGCCCGTCGAGCTGAGAATCGCGACCTTTGCTTCCGGATCGGCCTCGAAGCGCGTCCAGGTCTGGTTGAGCGCGTCGCTAAGCGGAACGCTGACTGCGTTCAGCTTGTCGGGCCGATTCATTACGATATAAGCAATCTCGTCTCGTACCTCGTACCGTACTATATCGTCGCTCACGCTCGATCCTCCTAGCCAAGTTTCTCGTAGCGCGAGCTTAGCAGCATCCCTCACGACCGTAGCAACGGCCTGATCTTGCACCGTTTGCGATCGAAGAGGGAACTATATGCCGCGAAACCGGTCCGCCGTTCCCGCCGCGGGTGAGGAGCCTTTCACGACGGGCTCCAGCGCAGTCGCGGGAGCTATTCTGATTCAAGCCCCAATCATGCGATCTTGCTGAAACGCTAAACGGACCGCTAAGGCTTGGAACCCAGGTCGGCCTTCGCCGTTGCGAGGTCAACCGGCACCGAATTGTGTTCGTGCACGATCAACCATTTGCCCTGGTTCTTACGATAAATGTCCGTGGTGCGCATCGTGAGCCGGAGCGGACGTCCGTTCGTGCCTGCACAGGCGAAATGCTGAATGCTGTGAGAATAGGCCAGGTTTCCTTCGACCTCGATTCCGAGATCTCCGATCTTCATGCTGGGCTTGCCGGCGCATTGGTCAAGTACGCCCTGCCAATCCTTGAGATAAGCGTCCCAGCCCTGGTACTGGCGCGGCGGGATAGCGTCGAAGACGAGTAATTCGTCACCGGGGATATAATTTTCCAATATGGCCTGCGCGTTTTTGGCTTCGACCGCGTTGGCGATCCGTTGCTCAAGAACCGCGATTGCAGCCTTGTCACCGCCCGAGGATTTCGCTGCGAATGCTGCCGCGCATACCGTCAATGTGATCACGGCGAGTGCAACCAAGCTGAGCTGTTTAGTCATCGAAGGTCTTTTAGGCTCCTAACCCGTTTTTCATAACACGGCTCCCAGTGCGATATCTCCTGTCTCGGGAGCGAACTCGATTAGTCGGGGTTGCCGGACGGCCCCGCGACCACGCGGTCGTCGTGCAGGCGTGCGATTTCCTTTGCGCTGATACCCAGCACCTCGGCCAGAATTTCGTCAGTATTTTCCCCCAGCAGCGGTGCGCGCCGAACCGGCAGCCGAGCGACCGCGGAAAAATCCAACGGTGACCCAGGCATGAGATAGGTGCCGATACCCGGATGTTCCACCTGAGTGAACATCGGATTCGCGACCGAACATCGGGGGTCCTCCGCGGTCAACTGACGGAAAGTCTGATACGGGCCCCACGAGACATTGGTTCCCGCGAAAGTCTGGCGAACAGTCGCGAGATCGCGCGAGGCGAACCATGGCCGGAGAATCGCAGCGATCAGGTCGCGGCTCTGGAAACGTCCGCTCTCGCTGCTCAAATCGTAACCCGTGGCATGCTCGACGTCACGGCATGCGCGCTCAATCCCGGTAGCCTCGACCAGCGCACTCCATTGCCTCGGCGTCAGTGCGACCACCATCACACGCCTGCCGTCGCGCGTCTCGAAGTCGTGGCCGAAGGCGCCATAAAGGTAATTGCCATCCTTATGCTGGTCGCGGCCGCCGAGTTGTGCCTCGGCTATCCGCCCCAGGTTGCCAACCATCGCGAACGCCACGTCCGAGAGCGACAGGCTGACGAGCTGACCCTTGCCCGTGAGCCGCCGGTAGCGCTCGGCTGACAGCAAGCCGACGGTTGCGAGCGTTCCCAGGGCGATATCCCACGCGGGTAGCACGCTGTTGAGTGGCTCCGCCAGGTTGCGCGGCCCAGTCGCCCAGGGGAAGCCGGTCGCCGGATTGACAGTGTAGTCGACTTCGCTGGTGCCGTCGGGATTGCCGGTAAGGGCCACCATGACCAGGTCGGGCCGGTGCTTCGCCAAAGTCTCGTAGGCGAGCCATCCGCGGGCCGGGAAGTTGGTCAGGAATATGCCGCTTTGCTCGCCTGACGCACTGATGAGCGCGGTCGCGAGTGCACGCCCTGCCGGTGAACCCAGGTCCAACTGAATCGAGCGCTTGCCCTTGTTCAGACCAGCCCAAAAGAGGCTCTGACCACCGTCGGCAAGAGGCCAGCGATGATAATCGAGGCCGCCACCGATTTGATCAAAGCGAATCACGTCCGCACCAAGCTGGGCGAGCGTCATGCCGCCGAGCGGCGCCGCAACGAACGCCGAGCCTTCGACCACGCGCAAGCCAGATAGAATTCCGCTCATGCCATGACCCCGATAAAGCGCCAATCGAGCACGTCCTGGGAACTCCCCTCGCGATCCGCACTGACGCGCGAACGCAGATGGACCAGGCCGCCGCCGGTGGGAATCGCCTCGACGCGCTCGAGCTCAATTACACTCCGCAGGGTGTCACCCTCGCGGACTGGCCCGAGATGATCGCAACCATGCCATCCAACTATCGTCACCAGGTTCGGTAGCGCGCGCGCCACTTGTGCTGCCGCCAGACCGATCGTATGGCCGCCGTAGACGAGGCGCCCTGCGGTACTGCTGGCGGCATCATGATGGGCCATCGCGACGTTGAGCGTCAGCCGCGCAAGTTCCGGAGCGGAAGTCACCACATCGCCGCCGACCACCTTCCAGACCGTGCCCGCAATCAACTCCGTGAAATGCGCGCCCGGCAGCGCCCTGAACTCATCCAGCCGCCATCCGGCGATTCCCGTCCGAAGAGCCGACGGCTCCAGCTCCGAGGGAATCTGCTCGAGATCAGCGGCATGCGCGGTTTGTCCCTCAGGATCGCTAAGCGGCAGCATCGCGCAGCGCCAGAAATCGAGTACCGGCCGGTCCTTTTGATCGACGGTGCGAACCCGCAATGCGGCCAGGCCGGTCGCGGCGCGGCCGGGGCGCCCGCGATTCTGTCGCAGCGCAACCACTTCGGTAACAGTGCGCAAGGTATCGCCGATTAGCGGAAAGCGGTGAAACATCAGGCCGCGGTAAAATAAATTGGCGATAACCCGCCCCGTCAGTAGCGTCGACTGGCCGATTGCGACGTCCCATACCAGCGCCGGATGAGCGAGCGGGCCGTCGAGCACGCGGCGGCTTAACTCGCGATCAAGCGCAAGCCGAAGGCGGTCGCCCACGATCGCAGCATGCGCTGCTGCAAGCCCTTCGGTAAGGGTCAGCGACGGCGCGCCATCGACCACTTGGCCAGGCTGAAGCTCGTCGAAAAATGGACCGGCTACCGTTTGAGGGGCCGAACTCACGACTCTATGCTCTGCTCAAGCGAATCGTGCGCGCGCACTAAGGCGCTAGCACCAGTTTGCCGAAGACCCGGCCAGCCACCAAATCCGCCATCGCGGCCGCCGCCGCTGACAACGGATACGATTTACTCACCACCGCCTTGAGCTTGCCTTCGCTGAACAGGCGCGTGAGCGACGCCGCCATCGCTGCGATCGTATCGCCCGCGTTCATCAGGCTCATCCCAAGCAGGTTGGCGTCCTTCATCAGCGCCGCAAAGACCGGAAAAGTCGCGTCGGCGGTCTTGCCGGTGCCGGTGCCAATCACGATGATCCGGCCATGCGGGGCGAGCGCGATGAAATCCTTGGCCATGTTGTCGGCGGCAACATTCTCGATGATTACGTCGATACCTTTCTGCGCCGTGAACTTCAGCACCTCGGCGACGAAGTCCTGCTCGTGGTAGTTGACCGCCACGTCGGCGCCGAGCGCGAGCACCCGCTCGGCTTTCTCCTTGGAGCCGACCGTGGTGATCACGCGCGCACCGGCCAACTTGGCGAGCTGAATCGCAGCTACCCCGACGCCGCCACCACCGGCCGCGACTAGCACGGACTCGCCAGGTTTAACAGCTGCCCGATGATGGAGCGCGTAGTGCGCCGTGTAGAAGGGGATCGGAATTGCGGCGCCTTCGTCAAAGGATAGATTGGCTGGCAGCGGGATTGCCTCGGCCGCGGGCACACAAGTCTTCTCGGCGTAACCGCCCGCAACCGCACGGCCAAAAACCCGATCGCCCGGCTTGAGGCCGCTCACCCCTGCGCCCAGCTTCTCGACCTCGCCGGACACATCGGTTCCTGGAATATACGGAAGCGGCGGCGTCCCCAGGCGCCCGGAGAGCCGAACCAGGTCGGCCGGGTTGATGCCGGCCGCACGGACCTGAATCAGGACTTGTCCGGCCTGCGGCTGTGGCTCGGGCGCGTCCTCGAACCGGAGCTGATCCGGTCCGCCAAGTTGATGTGCGCGCATCGCCTTCATTAGCACTTCTCCCTTGATGAAAACTCAGAGCAGGCTAAGGATACTGTCTTCGTTTACTCCCAGCCGTTTCGCGGGCGCAAGCGGCGAGCATCAAGACACTGTCGGCCCGCTTCCCGATTTCAATGTGGTTGCGTTACGCGCCTTCAAAATACTTCGACAAAATGGTGCGGCACGAGGTTACGATCCGGCCCCCCATCCCGTTGTGACGCACTTAGCCTGATCGGCTCCGCGAGGTCGGAGAATCCCAGATTATCGCCCAAGCCGCAGCCAGAACTTGGCGCGCTTCCTGCTGCCTCACGCGCGGTGCTAAGAATAGCTTGAAGTTCGGACGGTGGCTCCGCCTCTCATCCACCGTTGACTTTGGAGCCGCTCTGGCCGAGCGATCGATCAAATGCCTGAAGAATGTGACGAAACCGCGGATCCGAAGGCGCCCTTCAATGTAGTGGGCATCGGCTCGTCGGCTGGCGGTATCGAAGCCCTTTCGGAATTTCTTACCGAACTCTCGGCGACGCCCGGCATGGCGTTCATTCTGGTTCAACATCGCGATCCGGATCATTTCAGTCTTCTGGGCGACCTGCTTGCGAAGACGAGCCGCATCCCGATAGTCGAAGCAGAGGATGGCATGGCGCTCGAGGTGAACCATCTCTACGTCGTGCCCGCCGTCTGTACGGTCCTGGGCGTAGACGGCGTTCTGCGCCTGCAACGTCACGATAGTGCCGGCCAACGGCGCATGCCGATCGACTCGATGCTCAACTCGCTGGCCCGGGACCGTGGCCGCAACTGCATCGCGGTCGTACTGTCCGGCACCGGCTCGGACGGCGCGCTCGGCATCCAGGAAATTAAAGGAGCTGGAGGGATCATCTTCGCGCAGGAGCCCGCTTCCGCGCGCTTCGACGGAATGCCGAAAAAAGCCATCGAGACCGGATGCGTCGACTTCATTCTGCCTCCCCAGGGAATAGCAGGGAAAATTGCCGAGATAGGACAACACCCCTACCTGGGCCGGGACGCTGATCAGGACGCCGACCAGTCTTCCTCGCCGGAGCCAAGCCTCAAGCGGATTTTTCAACTACTGCGAATTCACGCCCAAGTGGACTTTAGCGGATACAAGCGCAGCACCATTCAGCGTCGTATCGCGCGCCGCATGGCGTTGCGGCAGGTCGAGCAGCTCTCGCAGTATGCCGATCTGCTGCGGGACGATCGCAACGAGGTGGCTGCGCTGGTCCATGATTTTCTCATCCGAGTGACCAGCTTCTTTCGAAATCCGGAAGCCTTTACCGGGCTAACCGAGATC
>DATEGX010000081.1:0-11428 GCA_035279875.1 Binataceae bacterium (SeqCode) | reverse complement strand
CCACGGGCAGCAGCTGTATTAGTCGCTTTCGCTCAGTCCTCGCGCCCGGGAGTTACCAGATGAAGGAAAATGGTTTGCTTTCCGGTATTCGCGTCATCGATTGCGGTACCTACGTCGCCGGCCCGGCGGCGGCAACGGTGCTGTCTGATTTCGGCGCGGAAGTGATCAAAATCGAGCGACCCGAGGGCGGCGATCTGTGGCGGCTGTTTTCGAAACTGCCCGGCACAGCCAAATCCGAGCTCGATTGGTGTTGGGTGCTGACCAATCGCAACAAGAAGAGCATCGCGCTCGATCTCGGACGTCCGGAGGGCCGCGACGCGCTCCTGCGTCTGGTACGCACCGCCGATATCTTCCTGACGAACTATCAGCGCACCCTGCTGGAGAAATTCGGTCTGACCTGGGAGAAGCTGTCGGCCGAAAATGAGCGCCTGGTGTACGCTCATCTGACCGGCTACGGCGATGCCGGCGAAGATGCCGACGATCCTGCCTTCGACGCGCTGGCTTATTGGGCGCGATCCGGCCTGATGATGAGTGTGACGGGCGCCGACGGCACCCCCGGCTCTCCGCGTCCCGGCATGGGCGACCATCCGACCTCGATGTCGATGTTTGGCGCGATCATGCTCGGTCTCTACAATCGCGAGCGCACCGGCCGGGGCTCGCGGGTGACCACCTCGTTGCTGGCGAGCGGGGCGTGGGCCAACGCCTGCGATATCCAGGCAAAATTCTGCAACGCGACGTTTCCTCAGCGCGGCGCCGGCAAGCATCCGCTCAACCCGCTGACGGCCGCGTATCTGACCCGGGACGGCAAGTTGTTCCTGCTCGTGCAAATCGATCCGGACAACGAATTTCCGCGCCTTTGCAAAATCTTCGGGCAGCCGGAAATGGCCACCAGCGAATTGTTCGCTACCAACGAGGCGCGCGAGGAGCACGCGGCGGAGTTGCACGCGATCCTGGAATCGCAATTCGAAGGCCGCGATTTCGCCGAATGGCGCACCCTCTTCAAGCAACACGACATCAAGTTTGCGCCGCTGCCGAGAATCGAGGAGGTGGTCAGCGACCCGCAGATGCGCGCCGCCGAAGCATTCGTCGGAATTGACTATCCGGGCGTCGGGGTGATCGAAACCGTTAACAGTCCGGTATTCGTCTCGGGCTATGAGAAACGCAAGCCCGTGCCTGCGCCCGAATTAGGCGCGCATACCAGCGAGATTCTGAAGGAACTCGGGTACAGCGATAGCGAGATTCAAAAAATGACGCGGAACGGGGGCCGCCACTGATCGCCGCCTTTAGCCGTGGCTAATCGCGTTGCGAATTTCAATGTGAAGGCATAGACGAGAGATCGATCTGAGCTTGCCGCAAGCACGATACGTCACAGGAGCTTCGGACCATGACGAAAATCATCGATGCCGATGGACACATCGTCGAGCCGCGCACCTTTTGGACGGATTACATCGAACCACGCTATCGCGACCGCATGCCGCGTATCGCCAAGGACCCTAACGGAATCGAACGGATCGCATTCGGAGACCGCGTCTCGGCCAACAGCGTTTATGCGCCTGCCGCGATGTGCATTCCGGGCGGCCTGGCGTCGCCGAATTTGATGCGCTCGCTTTCATGGGACGACCTGCGGCCGGGAAGCCACGATCCGCGGGCGCGTCTCAAGGATATGGATTCCGAAGGCATCGACGTCTCGATTCTGTTCCCCTCGATTGGCCTTGGCTTCGTCGGTATCAAAGACCCCGAACTGTCGGCTGCCGGGTGCCGCGCTTACAACAACTGGATGGCCGACTTCTGCCGCGTAGCTCCCGACCGTCTTTACAGCGTCGCTCCGGTCCCGCTCAATGACGTTGACCTGGCGATTGCCGAGATGCGGCGGGTGGTCAAGGAGCATGGCGTAAAGGCGGTGGTGGTGCGCTCGAATCCATACAACAACCGCCGCTTAAGCGACCCGGCCTACGATCCTTTCTGGGCCGCGGCCCAGGAATTGGATTGCACTATCGCGCTTCATGCCGCGGTCACCGGCGACATGCCGACTGCCGGATTCGATCGCTACCAGGATTTTTTTCAGCGCATGATTATCTCGCATCCGCTCGAGCAGCAGATGGCCTGCATGGATATCATTTGCAATGGAGTGCTCGAGCAATATCCCCGGCTGAAGGTCGCGTTCCTCGAGGCTGGCGGTGGATGGATTCCCTACTGGCTCGGGCGCCTGGACGAATTCCATGAAAAGATCGGCCACATGGTGCCGAAAGCCAGGATGAAGCCGAGCGAGTACTTCACGCGTCAATGTTTCTGCTCGTGCGAGCCCGACGATGTTACGCTCAAGGCGGCGTCGGCGCTGGGAGTCGATCAGTACCTGATGTGGGCCTCCGACTACCCGCATTACGACTGCGTATTTCCCGGCGCCGTCAGGGAATTGCGCGAAAGTTGCGCCGCACTTCCGGAAGCGTCGCAGCGCCGGATAATGGGCGATAACGCGGCGCGATGTTACGGTCTGAGCTGACCGGCTCCGCTTGAAGAGAATCGGTTGGCTCTCCCACGGCAGGAACGCCAACCGATTTACAGCGTACCGGAATGTCTCTACCCGACGGCCGAAAAGTTACCGGGGGAAGAGCGACTTTGCCGCCGATTCAGATTTATTTCCGTGGATCGGCAGCCGTCTCAGGCTGACGCTGAAAGCGCTTCGGATCGAGAAAACCGCTGTCGCCGTACTTGGCCACGTGTTCTTTTATATGGCTCAGAAGGGCTTTTGGCGCTTGCTCGAGGTCGACCACTTCGCCATAAGGCTGCTTTGCTTTGAGGCCGGTGGCCCAGTAGGTCTCGACGCGGTTGCCTTCGGGGTCGAAGAAATACACTCCCACCGCATTGCCGTGCGACACGACCATGTCGAACTTGACCGCGTGTTCCTTGCAACGCTGGTAAAAGCCGATGACGTCTTCCAGGCTGTCGCAACGAAAGGAGACCTGCTGTAGAACTTTGGCTTCGCCGCTGACGTTGCGCCCGCCGCAGAGCAGCAATTCGTGATGCTCCTCCTCAGGCCGCGCACTCATGAAGACAAGGCCACGCTCGCGATCCTCATCGGTTATCGTCAGCCCGAGAATATCGCGATAGAAGGCCTTCTGCTTGTCCAAATCGTGAACATGGAGTCCGACGTGGCCGAGCCGGGCAACTGATGGTTTGTTCATATGTCTCCCCGATCCATTAGGTACGACTGCGCGAGATCGATGTATCGCTAATATCACATAAAGGGCTCGGCGCGCAGATGCGCCGGAGAGACGCGCCGAACGGGGAAGTCGAGGCCAGTTGAATTGTAACGCCGCCGGCACGGAAACGTCCCAGCGGCGGTTCACGTCGATCTTTACGGCACGGGCACGAAGCTGACCACTCCGAGCGTCTGCAGATTCGTTCCGGTCTGGCAGCTATGGGTGCCTGAATTCCGCGGCACGATCGACTGATTGAGCATCTTGGTCAAGTCGACAACCGCCAGGAAGGTTGGCGGCTCTCCTGATCCATTCGCCATAACCGCGATCGCGTGGCCCGAGTTGGGACTCTGATAGGCGGTCACGGTATGGGGGTCGTCACCTTCCTGCCACGGAACGCCGCCGGACGGACTTGGAACGTTACAGGCCACCCAGTCGGCCAGCGCGGGAGTGCCGCTGCCAGATGTCGCCGGCAGCAGGATCGCTCCGAACAGATTCCCGCCGAACTCACCGGTCACCACGCCGGTATGAGTCCCCTGCGCCACGGCAATGCCGTTGGTACCCGCCGAAAACGATTCGAACTCCGGTACGTTTTGCAGTTGCGACGGGGCGCTCCAGGTTCCAGACGGCGTTCCAGGAGTAAACGTCGCCTTGCTCAGGTCCGCCAGGTAGACATCGCCGGTGCCTTCGGCGGAGGCCAGCGCAATTCGCGTCGAGCAATCCTCGGCGCCCGAGTCGAAAGTCGACTCAGTCGTTGTGGTGTTCTCGAAGAACGCCGGGCTTGCCGCGGCGATATTGATAACCTCGTAGTCACTGCGTTCGGTGGGCGAAAGGATCAGATGATGAATCGGGTCGACCAGCGGATCTTCAGACACCTGGTTCGCGGGCGACACAAAGGCCGGCTCGAATTTCGGACTTGTGCCGAGGTCCAGGAACTGGAAACCCGCGCTACCTCCAGTAGCCATCGAGATCAGAGCTTTGTCGTCAACCGAGTCAATCGCCACGCCACAGTTGCTGCACGTACCCCCGGAAAAATCGATGGTCCCCGAAGCGGCGCTGGTGAGGGTCTGGCTCACGCTCGAGCCGGACAGCACGAAGACGCTGCTACTGTTCGCGACGCATACGGTCTGGCCGGTTTTCGAATCCGAGCCGCATGAATTGACCGCACTGGCGGTTGGGATGACCACAGGGCTGGTTCCGGATCCTTCCAATTGCACCAGCGAAACCCCAGTCGACGACGATTCCCAATTGCCCTTGGGAACGTATGACGTGACGTTTTTGCCTTTGATCAGCACTGCCAGCGAACTTGACGGCGAGCACGATCCCACCAAAGGCGGCACAGGCGGGGGCAGAATAACTACCACGTCGGTTTCGTTGCCGCTGAAATGATTGGCATGGAGCAGTTTGGTTTGGTCGCCCTTTTTGCCCGCGAAATATTCGAGGATGCCGGTCGCCGTGGTCTGGCAGTCAGGGCCGGTAGTCCCCTTTTTGCATTTTTTGAAGCCCTTGTTGTCGTGAAGATTGGCGGAGAGGTTGTTCCCGCTGATGGCGCTTACCAGATTGGTATCGGTAATTTCGATGCCGTTTTGCGTGACCAAGCCGATTTTGCCGGCGCCCTTTATCACATTTTTGCTGATAGTCGCGCTCGATCCCTGCCCAGCGACGTAAATTCCGGCCTTCTGGAAATTGCTGATGGTGTTAGAAGTGATCGTGGCGGTACCCGGATCGCCTGTTTCCCCGACTTCGATACCAAACCCGAGCTGGCATCCGGACGGCGGATTGTCCGCCGTATCCGAGATCGCGTTTTTGGTGATGGTCGCCGAGCCGCCTCCATGCACCA
Organism: Binataceae bacterium (SeqCode); assembly: GCA_035279875.1. Lineage (GTDB taxonomy): Bacteria > Desulfobacterota > Binatia > Binatales > Binataceae > JAMXLL01. Next base: position 6,391 of record DATEGX010000081.1, on the reverse strand, counting down.
GAATGGCGGCTCGCATGTTGCACTCTCCCGGCCCTGGTCCCGAAACATTGAATTGTTGAATCGTGACGCCGGTTACACCGCCACCACCGCTGCTGGCAACTGCAGGATGGGCCGCCGGGGGATCGGCAGGTGCAGGGGAAACCTCGACGATTGCCTGTCCCGAGGTCAGTTCGGACGGCGCCTGAATCGTTGCGGCCTGCGGATGGAAGGATTCGATGAGCAGATTCGCGAGCCCGATCGTAAAGGCCTCGCTATAGGTGCCGTCGCATACTTCGATTGTATCGCCGTCGCTGGCCGCCGCGACGGCCGCGCTGATAGTCGAAAAGGTCGAGCTACCGGTAACGCAAGGGGTTTCGGAAGTAGTTACGACCAATGTGGCGCCCGAGGCATGTCCAATCGCGAACGCAATAAGCGCGATCACTAAGACCAAGCCCGAAGGCGCAAAACGAACTAGCGCAGGCTTCATTAAGCTCTCCCGCACGTACTTTTCCGCGTCCTGTTATTTGTTAATCGCCGTCCGTTGTCAATCTCGGCGAGGACGGTCTCTGAGTCAAGACCGCGCGTGAGCGTGTGAAGTTTCGCGTAAACGTGTGAAACTCAATGATTATTGGTGTTCTGGCGGGTAGGCGATTGTTGGAGATTGAGACGTCTCGCTACGGCGAGCCTGGGCGCGAAAATGAACCGAATTTCATGCAAATCTCAGGTTCTGAGAGCGTTCCGAACGCCTTCAAGGACGCGTGCGCGCGTATAGGTATGAATCGCCCAGCCGCCCATCCTTGAAGATACTGCGCTGTAGCCGGCCCTCGAGCAGGTACCCGGCCTTTGCCAGCACCCGCGCGGAGGCGGGGTTCCATTTGAAGACCATCGCCTGGATGCGTTCAGCCGCGAGCGTTTCGAATGCGTAATCGGTCATCCGCATGAGCGCGGTAGTGGCGAAACCTCGGCCCCAGAATGGTTCGCCCAGCCAATAACCGATTTCAACCGTTTTGCAGTGAACGTCGCCTAATCGCTCGCAGCCCACCCCGCCAATCGCCTCATCATTCAGGGTAATTGCGAAATTGGTCGTCGGATCGGAGTGCAACTCACAGAAAGCCGTCCAATTTTCGGCGTCAGAGCGGGTATACGGATGGGGAAAACGATCGCGCAGATTCAGCCAGATTTTGCGATTGTTGGCGTAGAGTTCGAGTGACGGAACGTCAGAGCGGCGCCAGGGCCGCAGTATGATGTCGCTTGCCACTGGCGCTGCTCGTCCTCAAGTACCCTAATCAGCAGTACCCATATCGCGGATTGGGGTCAAAACCTCGCTGCCGTCTAGCGCTCGCCGCGCTCGTGCTCATTGTGCTCCTGACGCTGTGCGCTATGGTGGGCCGAATTGTCATGATCGCCGTCACGATGGTCGCGGTCGACATGGCCGCGATCGCGGTCGACGTCATAACGAGGCGGCGAGTAGGCATAGACTCGCGGCGGCGGCGTTATGTACCTGTATTCTGGCGAAGAATAGGCATAAACCGGCCCGGAATAGTCAGGTCCATAGGCGTAAGGCGCCGGAGCTTCAAAACACGCCGATAGCGTCAAAATACCGAGCAGTAATCCAATTCCTCCTGAGATTCGCAGTAATTTCGCTTTCATCGTCTTTGCCTCTGGATGGTCGTAGACGCATCGGCTGTGCCATGGGCGAGAATGCGGCAATTCAGTCGAATTCCACCGCGAATGCCCTCGAATGCGCCTGCGGCAAGGCCACCAGCGTGACGCAAAGCGTCGAACGGCCGGACCAAGTTGGCGGTTTGCGGCATCGACCTGCGTCGGCTCAATTCTGTCGCCGAATCGCGCGCTCAAACGCTACTATTTCGCCCTTGATTCGATGCGGCTAAGTTAGGCGGGCGAGGCTTAGCAGCTTGAAATTGTCGATCATCGACCAATCGCCTGTGCCGCAAGGTTTCACCCCGGCGGACGCGCTGCGCAACACCATCGAACTTGCCCAATTGGCCGAGCGGCTGGGTTATTCCCGTTATTGGATCGCCGAGCATCACGCGATCGAGGCACTGGCCAGCCCGGCGCCGGAAATCCTGCTGGCGCGGCTTGGCGCGGAGACCTCGAGAATTCGCCTCGGCTCCGGCGGCGTGATGCTGCCGCACTACAGTCCGATGAAGGTGGCCGAGGTGTTCCGGGTTCTGCATGCGCTTTACCCGGGCCGCCTCGACCTTGGCGTCGGTCGCGCTCCGGGCGGCACGCCGCTCGAGTCTTACGCGCTATGGCGCACGCGAGGCGAGCTTCCGCAATCCGACGATTTTGGCCAGCAATTGGTCGAGTTGCTCGCCTTCCTCAACCGGGGCTTCCCGCCCAGTCATCCCTTTAATCGCATCAAGCTGACACCGGAGATGCCGGGCTCGCCGGACGTATGGCTGCTCGGCTCGAGCCTATGGAGCGCCTCCGCGGCGGCGCAACTTGGGTTGCCCTATGCCTTTGCCCATTTCATCAATCCCGAGCCGACTCGCGAGGCGATCGAGCATTACCGGAGCAATTTCAAGCCGGGCAAGTACACCGGTCTGACCGAACCGCATACGATCCTGGCGCTGGGGGCGGTATGCGCCGAAACCGAAGAGGAGGCCGAGCGGATGATCTCGAGCGCGCGGCTGTTCCGCCGCCGCATTCGGCAGGGTGACTTGCGCGCAATTCCGACCCCCGAAGACGCGCTCCGCGAGCTGGCCGGCGATACCCGTCCGCCCAGCATCGAGAGCGGCGAATTTCCCCGTTACCTCGTGGGCACGCCCGACTACGTGCGCGATCAACTGATCGATATGGCGAGCGTGCTGCACGCGGACGAACTGATGATCGTTACCGTCGTGCATGGTCATCGCGAGCGCATGCGCTCCTACGAATTGCTCGCCGACGCCTTCGGCCTCAAGCCCGGCTAACCGATCGCTGCGCGGCCTAGGAGCTTGGCAGTCTCTGCCCGGACTGCTCCCATACCGTGGTGCAGAAGGCGCATCGGCGCGCGTCGCGCGGGACTTCGCTCAGGCATTCGGGGCACTTTTTCGTAGTTGGGTCGGGCGGCGGCTCATTATGGTAGCGCATCACCAGGGCGTTCACCGGCAGCACCACGAAGTAGTAGACCGCGGCGCCAATCAGCACGAAGGCCACGACCGCGTTGATAAAGTCGCCGATCGGGAACTTGCTGCTGTGAACGGTGAAGCTGATCGCCGAGAAATCGGGCTTGCCGACCAGCGCGGCGATTAGCGGGGTGAGCAAATCCTTGACCAGGGCCGAGACCACGGTGCCAAACGCGGCGCCCATCACGACCCCGACCGCCAGATCGACGACGTTGCCCCTGAGTAGAAAAGCTTTGAATCCTCCCATTACCGACCCCCTATTTGTGGCGCGCAAGAATCGCAGTCTGCGCGTCCGGCGAGAGTTTTGGTCGAGCGCCTTACGTTCTTACGCTAGGTGGCCCGACTCCGCCAGATTTATGAGGCCAGAGAAGTAGCATCACGATTCGAGGGGAAGTGTCAGAGTTTCCGCCGCTGGCGAAACCCGGCAGTATCCGCGTCGCCCCGGTTTCGACGAAAATGCGGCAGTTCTTTTGACGACTAACGATGAAGGGTCGCTAAACAGGAAAGAATCGGGACGGGAGAAAGGCGCCGGCCTCCGCTACGCAGCCGCCCTGCTAGCCGCCGATCTGGTACATCGAGCGGTCGCGCGTCGAGCGGCCTTCGAGCAGATGATGCCCGGTTGGTTTCATCGACACTGCCCGCATCAGGATGCGCGTGACCTGCGCGATACCGCCGTCGCCGTTGCCCGAGCGCAGCGCCTTGCGCACGTCGAGTTCGTCGTCGTTGACCAGGCATAAATGGAACTCGGCAAGATGTTGCTTCAGATCCACTTATGTCCGTTTGCAACCTCCAAATGCTTCTATGCCAGTTGAACTAAAGTCGCTCGAAAATTAGCTTTTCGACCGAGGGAATTCGACCGCATTATTGACATTCCCGCGTCGAACAGACCATTAGATAGTGTGATAATGGCTCAGCGATTACCAGCGCTTATGAGCGAAATGCTCTGATGAGGAAGTTGCCCCTGGTCTTGCTAACTTTGTTCTTTGTCGCGGTTGGCTGCAGCGCGCAGAACCAAGAGGCAGAAACACGCTTGGAAATTCAGGAGCAGCAAGCTCAAGCAGAGAGCGACCGCAGACAATTGGCCGAAATTGCTACTTCCACCCAAGGATGCCGTCACGGCGACCTCTCGGCATGCCAACAACTGCGCGGCGCTTTATGCAATGTCGGCGATCAGTCCCTATGTCTGCAGGCCGAGGCGATTGAAGCTTGCGAGACGCTTCGGGTCACGGCCAGGACGGCTGTCGCAGCTACATCACTGGAGAGTGTAGCTGCGGAATGTCTGGAGTCAGCACGAGCGGCCTGCAGATCTGGTACGCAGCAATATTGTACTTTCCTCTGCGATGCTGGCCGCCAAGACGGATGCGCTCAATATGTGGTCAATGCGGAAGCGGAAAAGGCGCAAGCTCTACAGCAAGAAAACGAACGCACGGAAGCTGCGATTGAGTTGCACCACGAGCAGGCTGAGCAGCTTCAGCTTCGTCAGGCAGAACGCTTTCAGATCCAGCAGAATAACAGCCTTGCGTGTCAGCTAGGGAACCAAGGTGCCTGCCTGAGCAACATCTTTGGCGCCTTGTTCGGTCAGTGACTTATTCATACTAACAATCACTGTTGGTCTTCTTCCAAACGATGAAAGACTCCATGCCATGTTCCCCACATCTTGAGGCCGTTTAGGAATATTACTTGCTCGGCACGCACTAGAGCTGTATCGTCCGACTCAAGCGTGAACACCTCGTCAACCTGACTTGGCTGGTCTGCGTGACTAGGGATCAGGTAAAGCCAGTGATCGGTTTGGACGATATCCAGTTCCATTCGAGCTCGAATCGTAGTTTGCGTCACCGCGAGAATATCTGTGCGAATCCCGTGTGCCTTGAAAGTGCTAAAGCCCAGCCCCAAATGGTATACCAAATCCAAGGCGCGCCCCTTCGCGCTAATCGCGACATCCGCTTCAGGCACTTCGATTCCACTATGCGTGTAGCAAAATATGATCTTTCCCGGCGCACCGATGTCTACAAGTCCAGTATCGGTTTGAATTGAATCGAATTTGCCGGGGTTGCCTTCCCAGCAGCCAAGTAATGCTGACGGCACCTCCGGTGCCGCCAAGGGTGGAGGCGCTGGGGGCAACTGCGGCCCGCTCAGCTGCGGCAATTCAAGAGAATTGCTGGATGAACTCTCGTCGGAGCCCTGCTGTTGCGCACTTGATTTTCTCGGCCTATTTAACGTCGCAAACGTCAGCAGAAAAGCGGCCAACAGAATCCGGAAAGGCAAGCCTTTACCTCCCAACTTTTGAACCACACGTACCCGCGTCAACCCGGCCCTTCTTTCCCTTTCGCCGCCAGGGCGGCGTCGCGTAACGAGTTGCTTAGCGCTAGAGGGACGTCCTTGGCTGCCAGGCGGTCGGTCTCGCGCTCACCCTACCGCCCGGGGGGATCACGGCTGTCGAGGTGCGCTTTTGGGATGCGAAAATCGCGAAGCGTCGCGTATTCCTCTGGTTGGAATCTCCAAAAGTTCCATCACTCATCCGGTCCGTACTGCCTTCACCCGCCGATCTGGTACATCGAGCGGTCGCGCGTCGAGCGGCCTTCGAGCAGATGATGCCCGGTCGGCTTCATCGACACCGCCCGCATCAGGATGCGCGTGACCTGCGCGATGCCGCCGTCGCCGTTGCCCGAGCGCAGCGCCTTGCGCACGTCGAGTTCGTCGTCATTTAGCAGGCAGAGGTGGAACTTGCCGTCGGCCGTCAGCCGCATCCGGTTGCAGGTGCCGCAGTAGGGCTCACTGACCGGACTGATGAAGCCGATTACGCCGCGCGCTCCCGCCAACTGGTAGTTGCGCGCTTCGTCCGCCGGGTTGCTCGATTCGAGCTCGCTGAGCGGGCCGAGCACACTCTCGATGCGCCGGCGGGTCTCGATGTTCGATACGTAGCGCTTGATCGAAACCGAAGCGCATTCGCCGCCGCCGAGCGGCATCAGCTCGATGAACCGCACGTGCCAATCACGCTCGACGGTGAGCCGCGCGAGATCGACTACGTCGGACTCGTTGTAACCGGCCGCGACCACCGAGTTCAGCTTAATCGGCACCAACCCGGCCTCTTCCGCCGCCATCACGCCTTCCCAGATCCGATCGAAGGTGCCCCAGCGCATTTGCCGCTCGACGGTCGCGGGATTGAGGCTATCGAGATGCACGTTGATACGGGCGAGGCCGGCATCGCGCAGCGGGCGCGCAAGCTTGGGCAGCAGCAGAGCGTTGGTGGTCAGTGCCAGGTCGCCGACTCCGGCGACGTT
>DATEGX010000080.1:0-6821 GCA_035279875.1 Binataceae bacterium (SeqCode) | reverse complement strand
AGACTTCAACCAGCGAGCGCGCCATGTCGGCGTTTTCGGACAGCCGGTTGACCCGCTGCTCGAATTTACGTGCGCTGTTCGAGCTTTCGCCCGCCAGCGTTTTTGCCAGGGCTGCCGTTTGCCGCAGAATTGCCGGAAGGGTTCGGCTCGCGAGCTCGTAAGTGCTCTGCCCGACCACCACGGCCTCGAGATGCGGCGCAAGCTTGCCCATCGGACCGCCGCCGGCGCGGCGATGCTCGCGGCGATTGCTGAGGGCGGTAAGCTCGACCAGCCGCTGCATCGGCAGCGGATTCGCGTCCGAGGTGCAGAGCTGGTAGATGGGCTCGTGGCGCTTCAGCAGCAGTGCGCCCAATATCGCGATCATCGCATGCGCCGCGAGATCGACCGGGATTATATCGAGCACCAGGCGCGGCCGGGCAGGATAGAATCGGTAGCCACGACCCGAGAGATAAGTCAGCGGCGCGCTGGTGTTGACGCCCTGGTTCCAGCCGGGCAGCGGATCGGCCAGCGCGCTTTCGATCACAGACGGACGAGCAACCGTCGCCGTTACGTCGTGCGCTGAAAGCACCAACTGCTCGCCGAGACTCTTCGTATAGCTGTAGGTGTTCGGCCAGCCCCATCCGAGCGCGCGGTCGCGGCCGATTTGCTTAAGCCGCTCCTCGACCCATTGCTTGCGCCGGCCTTCATGGGCGTGTTCGCGGCCCTCCGTCTCGAGCCCGTCGTCGGTGCTTTCGCGCAATTGAGCCTGGCGCGACTGGTCGCGCGACTCAGCTTCGATACGGTCGCAAGCAGCCAGGGCGTCGCGAATTTCGCGCTGCAGGTTGAAATTGCGCCGCCCGTTCGGACACCAATCCTGCGGCACCTCGTCCTCAAAGCGATGACCGTCGGCGGCGCCTGCGGCGTAGCAGGTCGAGACGTGCATCAAGGCGGCGCCGCGCTTGCGGCAGAACTCGATCACGTTGTTCACGCCGACCGCGTTGATCGCCAGCGCCTTCTCCAGCGAGGCTTCGAAGTTGACCAATCCCGCGCAATGGATCACGGCGTCGAGCGAGCCATGCCCGAGGCTCTCGGCGTCATCGGTAATCAGGTCCGGCTCGGTGATATCGCCGGCCACCACGGTGACGTGCTCTTCGACGTAGCGGTCGTAGCGGGCACCCAGATGCTCGCGCAGCGGCGCCATCGCGGGCGAATCGAGGATCTCGCGCCGGAAACGGCCCAGGCTCGACTTGCGGTCTCCGCGAATCAACAGGTAGAGACGGCCAATCTCAGGATGATGGCGCAAGAGCAGGTAGACCAACACCTTGCCGAGAAAGCCGGTTGCGCCGGTAATCAGGATACGGCGCTTGCTGAAGATCTCGGCCAGCGGAGGCAGCGGATCGCTTTTGCCCTGGGGGGCAGTATTACGTGCGCGGTGATTATTCGACATCGGCAATGACCAGTGGTGGCAGGTGGAGATAGGTAATCGTGGCCGAACGTCCATGCTCGGCGGTGGCCATCGCGATCGCTTCGTCGAGGGTATCCGCCGCTTCCCATCCAAGGCGGGCGGCGACCTCGGGTTCCTCGCATCCGGCGGCGATCACGCGGGCACAATGCTGGCGCGCCGGTTCGCCCCAATACCACATGTAGAACGGGTGCACGCCGTGGTAGGCATGCCCGTAGCGGTACATGTGAATATAGGTCGGATTGCGCGCGAATTCGGCCTCGAATTGCTTCTCCAGTTCGATTGCGTCGGTCGTTTCAGCCAGGCATCGATGAAAAAATTCGACGTAACTCGGATGGTGTTCGGGATGGAACTCGTCGCGCAACGGATGACAAATGATCATCGTGCCGCCGGGTCGGACCAGCGGCTTGTTGCGGAACATGTTGAACAGGTAGCCGAGCCCGGTGCACTGCACCAGCACCGGGTTCATGATCGAGTTCACGTTGTAGGGACAGATGAACGGGACTCCGACGATCAGGATGTCGGATTGGCCTTTGACCGGCACCGCATATTGCTGGAACACCCGCGCGAGCGCCTGCCGATGGACGGTTTCGGTCTCACCAGCCCATACTCCGGTCATTCCGTACGGCGCCGCATACTGGTAGAGCGCCTGCCGGCGCAGCTCGTTCGACATCGAGCCCAGCGTCCAGCGGAAACCCTTGAGCCGCAGGCGGTCCCAGTCGCTGAAGCGATCCTCGTTCTTGTGCAGGAAATCGAGCATCGGCCCGTACATCTGGGTATTGACCGCGGTCTCGATCGAAAAAACGTTGACCTGCTGATTGACCAGCTTGCCCATCCGGTTGGCCGAAGTGTGCAGTGCCGACCGCGTCGGGTCCATGTAGGAATGGCTGTCGCGCAGGGTGAGCGGATTGTGGTGATGGCGCAGGCTTTGATAGGGCGCGAGCCCGACCGCGACCGATTTGTGCCCACCGTCCATCGGCACCAGGTTGATGTTCAAATAGAGCAGCAGGTCGGATTCGGCAGCACGGCGCGAAAGCCATACCTCTTCGTCATGATCGGTCTTGCCGAGCATCACGATTTCCGAGCGGTTCTCGGCGTCGAAATTGTAGAGCCGCTCCGGCCAGAACTGCTTGAAGGCGCGCTCGCCGACCATCCGGCGAATCTCGCCCTCGGTCATGCGCCGATGGAGCGAGGTGGCAACGATCAGATGAACATCATCGACCCCGTAATCTGCCAGCGTCTGCAATACCTGGTTGAGCAGGCGCTCGCGGATATCCGGCCGCCGCATCTGCGGCAGCGGCAGGCTCAGATCGTCGAGCGCGATAGTCACCCGCATGTTCGGATTGAGCTGGGCAAAGAGCGGATCGGCGTTGAGCGGATGCAGCAGCGCGTAGCGAATCGCGGTATCCGGATCGGGCAGTGGATCGAGCGGCGGCGGCGGATAAATCACGCGCGTGCCGGCGGGCAGCTTCTCGAGCATGAAGTCGTCGCCGTAGGCGATCAGCCGCGGGTTGGAGCGCCGATTGAGCGTAACCACCAGGTCGCGCCGCGCGCCGACCTCGTGACGCAACTCGGAGGGCTTAAGCTCCCTGAGCTTAGCTTCGGGCCGAGCCATTCAGCACTCTCCCGATCAAGCCTTCGACCGCCTCGGGATCGAGGCCGGAGATGGGGGCGGTCTTTTTCGGTTTGGCGAAACGCACGATTGGCCAATGACGCCGGCGAGCGGCAGCGGCCAGCCTGCGGTCCGGATTGACCGCGACCGGATGGCCGAGCGCCGCCAGGAAGGGCAGGTCGTAGTAGGAATCCGCATAGCCCCAGCATGACGCCAGGTCGAGGCGCCGCGCCGAGGCGTAAGCCTCGCACCAATCCGCCTTCTCCTCGCCCGCCATTACCGGCGGCCGCAGCCGTCCGGTGGCGAAGCCGCGGCTATAGACCAGGCGATTTGCGGCGGTCTCGCGGATATCCAGCCGCTCGGCGATCGGAGCGACAATGAAATCGGGCGAACCGCTGACCAGGATAGGTTCGAGACCCGCGGCGCGATTCGCTTCGATCATTTCGCGGGCCTGCGGATATACGTGCGTCATCAAAACCCGTTCGCAATATTCCTCGCCGAGGGTTTCGAGGCGATCGCGGGAAATACCTTTGAAGGCCTCGAACAGCACTACGTTAAGCAGGTGGCGATCACGCCGCTCGGCGAGGTAGAGCAGCGGAATTCGCGCCGCGAAGCTGAGAAGATATTTGAGCCGCCCGCTCCATTCGCCGAGATTGGCGAGCATGAAAAGCGTCGCATGCACCAGGTTGAGGTCGACCAGGGTGCCATCGAGATCGTAAAAAGCGATAGCCTTGGCGGACGCGCGCTGGCCGCGCGCTTTGGGCGCTCGTGATACTGACATGTCAGTCTATTCCGCGGACAACGGCGCGTCCGCGGCGCTCCGATCACGGCGCAAAACCGTAAGCAATTCGGGACGCGCCACCCCGCGCAGGCCGAAATCGAGGATCTCCTCGGCGAGCCTGGCAATATTGCGCCGGCGGTTGCGCGAGGCTTCGCCGACCACCTCCTTGATACCGCCGAGGATACAATGGGCGACCGCGCGGGTGTCGCATTCGCGCACCAGATTCATTTCAATCCCGAGGTCCAGGGAGCGCTGGATTTGATCGGCAACCCGTTCGTAGAACTCCAGGATGCGGCCGTCGAGTTCACGATCGAAGCCGGTCGCATGATTGAGCAGAATATCGGTCAATTCGCGCTCTGCCAGCAGAAAATTGAGCACCCGCTTAAGGTTATTGCGCAGTTGTTCCACCGGATCAGGCTCGTTCGGCCCGATTCGCAGGCGTTGAATACGCAGCCGAAGTTCGCCGAGCACCTGCTCTAACAATTCCTCGAAAAGATCCCTTTTGTTCTGGAAGTAGAGATAGAAGGTGCCGCGCGCAATCCGCGCCCGCGCGATGATATCCGCGATGTTGGTGCGATGGTAACCCTTACGCGCGAAAATCCGCTTGGCGTGACGTAAAACCTGCTCACGCCGGGCCTGCCGTTCCATCTCGAATCCCTGCGAAATCTATAGGCGCGATGATTCAGTGTCAAACTAAGCACATCGGGCCAGACTGCGTTTGTCAACAGACAGCAAGGCCCAGGTGTCGATGGCTCAAGGCGCAGGGCAGGGCGTACAGGCAGGCGAAGGATTACCGATCGTGATCAGCACCGGCCCGCCCATTAGACCGGCAGCCTGAACCGAGACGCAGGCACAGCCATTGGGCGATGGTGCGTTATAAATTCCGTTTTGAATCTGAAAGATATCTCCTGACGGGAACCAGCTAGTGCTGTTATCGTTGGTCACGTCCGCGAAAGAGATAGGGTGTTTAGTGCTTGTCGTTTGGAATGTGCCCTGGGCATTGAAATAGAACGGTCCCGGGCTAGCTACGCTGGTCGCCGACAACGCGGAACACATCGGAGTGGGGGTAGGTTTGGGGGTTTTGCTGCTGGTCGGTCGGGGAGTCGGCGTTGGCGAAAAGGGTGTGCCTCCACATATCGCAACACTAATTAGCGACACTGGGAGCGGCGTAGCTGTTGTGCTGCTACCCGATCCGCCACCACAGCTCCACAGTAGCGACAAGCCAACGAATGACAGCACCGGCACGAACACCAGACATCTACGCCACCACAACATCGAGCAATGACCTATGACGGCGCTTTTTGGCGAAGTCAAGGGGCGACCGGCAGGGCGCAAGCACCGTTGCGTCAGATTGTCGCATACGAGGGCAGCGACGTGATTTTTGATGATTTAAGAGGGGGAGAAGTGGCGGGCGTTTAGGGAGGGGGGAGGCTCCCAGACGCCCGCCTAAATGCCGTCCGTCTGGCGGCGGACGACCACCCGGCTGCAGGGAGGAGCTCGCAACCGGAGAGAGAGCGTTCAAAGCAACCGCGCTCTGATCAATTGGACGAGGTGCGAAACGATTTATTCAGTGGCGGAGAATTTTTTTTCGGAAAAAATTACCAGCACCGTCCAAATTGTTCTCATTTGCACCTAAGTGCCTGAAATCGCTGGAAATTATATGCGATAAAAGTCGTGAGCATTCTTCGTGAGAATCTTTTCGATCGATTCTGCGGGTAAATCCTTAAGAAATTCGCGCGCTTTTGCGACCGGATGAACGAAGCCCTCGGCATGCGGGTAATCGGAACCGATGAAAAACTTATCGTCGCCGGCGAATTGCACGATATATTTGAACATCTTTTCCTCGGGATCGCCGCTTATCCAGATGTTGCGGGCGAAATATTCCGCCAACGGCCGCTTCATTTGCGAGGTATGGCCCATGTAGCGATAGCGGTAATCGACCCGCTCGAGCCATTCGCCCACCCATCCGACCATCGCCTCGACCGTCGCCACCCGGAGCCTCGGAAAGCGCTCCAAAACCCCGTCTACTACCATCGTGGTCAAGGCCTGACGCGGGTCCTGAATCAGATTCATCGAAAAATACATCAATCCCGGCTTGGGGTCGTGATAGAAGTCGCTGCCCATGTAGTGGCGATGCGATACCAGGTGCAATCCGACCGCAAGGTCAAGCTCCTGGGCCGTGTTCCAGATTGGGTCGAAATCAGGATGCCCGAAGCTCTTGCCCTTAATTGGCATTGCCGCGACGAAAGCAATCCGGGCTCCGAGCGCGGCGACCCGTTTCATCTCCCTGACCGCAAGGTCAGCATCGCGCATCGAGATATGCGCCGCCGGGAAGAGCCGGTCCCGGTGGCCCGCGACCAACTCGAAGGCCCATCGGTTGTATGCGCGGCATAACGCATCGGCGAGCACAGGATCGTCCACTTCGCCTTCCCATATGATGCCAAGGCTAGGGTAAATCACTTGGCTGCCGATTTCCTCGGCATCCAGGAAGCGGATCCGTGCATCCATGTTCTGCCAATCGGCGCTCCGAGCGAGATAGCGGTCGAAATTGTTCAAATCGCGGCCGGTTTCCTTCTGTCCATATGCGGCCAGCAGGCCCAGCACCTCCTCGACGTCGCGCAGCTTCATCGGTTTGTTGTCGACCAGCATCGCCGGTTTGCCAGTGATCGGATCGTCACCCAGACGCATCGCACGGCCGCGCAATGCCGGGTCGATATAGCGTTCGTACAGGTCCAGCGGTTCCATGAAATGGCTATCGCCGTCGACTAGCCGGGCCATCGTCTTGACCTCCATCGAATCTCTCACGAATAACCGACTGCGTCGCCGAAGTGGATGCCGTCCTTAAGGGTCGAAGCGCGAATCAGGGTACGCGGCGGCGTTGGCGCGGAGTCTGGTTACCCCCGCTCAAAGCGGTTAATTGCGGCCGTTTCGGCTTGTTGTTGAAGATGCGCAGCGCGATCGCCGCGGCCAGAATATAAAAGACCACG
>DATEGX010000079.1:0-3335 GCA_035279875.1 Binataceae bacterium (SeqCode) | reverse complement strand
TCACCGATCCGTCAGAAAATCGCGCTCTTGATTTCAAACACGAATTTCGACGATCCACGATTTGCTCGGTTTCAGCGACTATCGATATCGATTGGTCGATTTTTCGAAGTTCGCGAATACGCACCTGGCACCCGTTGTCTGGAAAAATACCGTTAGCCTCCGCCCGGACGAGGCCGCACAGGCGCACTCACGACACCCGGCGTTGTCTCTCCCGATAGGCTCGGGTCTTTTGCCGATTGCCGCAAATTGACGACGAACACCAATGCCGATTTGCCGGCTTGGAGCGGTCGAAGAAAATCCAGCGGCACTCGTCGGACGCGCAGGTTTTCAGCCGCCCCAGCCGATCCTTCTCCGCCGCGCTCATCAGTTGCGCCAGCACGACCCCGAGAGCGTTCGAACCAGCGACTGGAACCAGTTTGACTGCTCCCGTATCGGAGACCGCGAGCATAAGCGGAAACTTCCGGCTGGTGGCAGTAAGGTGACGCGCCGCCACCCTGGCTAGGGGCCGATCCTCCGGCGGATTCAGAAGAAAATCCCTAAGGCTCTTCCGCAATTCCAGCGCAGCCCGGTGTTCGCCAACGTCAATGTGCTCCCCCCGATGCAACAAGCCGCGCTCACGCATCCACGCCTCCAACAGGCGCGGCGTCTCGATCTCGTCCCCACCGGGGTGGGCAACGCCGTCTTCCACGTAGCGCCGGTCGTCGCGACTATTCACGAAATCGTAAAGCAGCGCGAGTTCGGGCGGTACGGCGTATTTTTCAGAGAGCCTCATCGACACCAGCATAATGATTTTGGGGGTTGACGCAACCAAACACCAGCATATATGTTTAGATGGTGTCGACAGCTTTCATCTCAAAGGAGCGCTTGCATGTTTGCGCCGCCGGCTTTGCGTTCCCACTGTTTGGGCGACGACGGCGGACCCAATCTCCGCACTGATCTCCGTTCTGCAATCGCTAAGGAAAACAGCTATGGACCGCCGCTTATTTGTACTCGCTGTCGGAATGTTCGCGCTCGGCACCGATAGTTTCGTGGTCGCCGGCGTGCTTCCCGGGATATCCCACGCGTTTGGCGTAAGCATTGGTGCGGCCGGGCAAATGGCATCGATCTATTCCATGACCTTCGCTCTCTTGTCGCCGCCGATAGCCGCGCTGGCTGCGACCATACCGAGGAAGCGCTTGTTGCTCTGCGGCGGCATCATCTTCGCTCTCGCGAACCTTGGAACAGTGATCGCGCCAACATTTGGGCTCGCGCTCCTGAGCCGTATCATCGCGGGCGTTGGCGCGGCAATGTTCTCCCCGACCGCGACGGGGGCCGCGGTGATGTTGGTTCGCCCCGAACATAGAGGTTTCGCGCTTTCGGTCGTGGTGGCGGGCCTGACCGTCTCCACGGCATTGGGCACACCAATGGGCGCTGTCATTGGCGGGCTGGGCGATTGGCGCTGGACAATGGGATTTGTCGCCGCGCTTGGAGCCTTGTCGGTTGGAGGTATTGCTGTTTTCTTGTCCGAAGTGCCGCTGCCGCCGAAGGTGACCCTGGCAAAGCGCCTTGAGCCTCTCATGGATGGCCGGGTCGTTCTGACCCTCGCGACCACATTGATCGCACTGAGCGGCATCTTCACCGTTTACACCTATTTCGCCGTGGTTTTTGACCGCACTATCGGAGGCGACGCGGTCGTTCTGGGATGTCTTCTCGTCCTCTGGGGCATCGGAGGCACCGTTTCCAATCTCTTTGGCGGACGCGTGGTCGATGCGGTGGGCTCGCGGAAGGTGATTGTCACGATACTCATCCTGCTCGCGGTCTTCAGTGCAGTGCTACCCTGGACTGGCTCGCAATTGTGGATCGCGGCGCCAGTCATCTTGATATGGGGAGCGTGCAGCTGGGGGCAGCTGGTGCCGCAACAATATCGCCTCGTTACCCTGGCCCCATCCATCGCGCCGATATTGATGGGGCTGAATTCGGCATGCTCCTACTTCGGCATGTCACTCGGTGGCGTTATTGGCGCATTGGGAATTCGCACCGTTGGCGCTCACTATCTCGGCCTGATCGGCGCCGCGCTGGTGGTGCTCGCTCTAATCTTTGCCGAACTTGCAAACTTGAGAATATCCGCCTCAAGCTTTGTGCCGCAGGCAGAGGGTCCTGTCCCTACTCCCACTCGATCGTGCCGGGCGGCTTCGAGGTGACGTCGTAGTCCACGAGCTACTTGAACGGCGCCCCGCTCACTCCAGCCCGAGCTCGATCCGCTTTTTCTTCGAAAGACCCTGCGCGACGATGGCGTGCGACTGGCGGATATAGCCGCGCAGCCCTTTGTCGGAGAGACCGGGCTTCCCGTAGTGCTGGATCCACTTCATGCCGCGCGACGCCAGATAAGGCGCGGGGCGCAAGCCCGGCTGCTCCTTCAGCATCTCATAAGCGATATCGCTTACCTTGAAGGTATAGGCCGGTTCATCGTCATGCCAGCCGCCGATCGCGAACACCTTGCCGCCCACCTTCCAGACATGCGACCCGCCCCACTGCACCACATAGGTCGTGGCCGGAAGCTTACGGCAGAAGGCGTTGTATTCCTTGTAGGTCATGGCTGGAACGGCCATGCTCCTCTCACTCCCACTCAATCGTCCCCGGCGGCTTGCTCGTCACGTCATAGACCACGCGGTTGACGCCCTTGACCTCGTTGATGATGCGCGTCGCCACCGCGCCGATGAGCTTCATGTCGAAGGGATAGAAATCCGCGGTCATGCCGTCGGTCGAGGTCACCGCGCGCAGGCCGACGACATAATCATAGGTGCGGCCGTCGCCCATGACGCCGACGGTCTTGACCGGCAGCAGCACGGCAAAGGCCTGCCAAATGTCATCGTATAGGCCAGCGCGGCGGATTTCCTCGATGTAGATTTCATCCGCCAGCCGCAGGATGTCGCATTTCTCTTTGGTGATCGCGCCGGGAATGCGGATCGCCAGCCCCGGCCCCGGGAACGGATGACGGCCGACGAAAGCCTCCGGCAATCCCAACTCGCGGCCGAGCGCCCGCACCTCGTCCTTGAACAGTTCGCGCAGCGGTTCGACCAGCTTCATCTTCATGCGCGCGGGCAGGCCGCCGACATTGTGATGCGACTTGATGGTGACCGACGGCCCGCCGGTGAACGACACGCTCTCGATCACGTCCGGGTAGAGCGTGCCCTGCGCCAGGAAATCGGCGCCGCCGATCTTCTTGGCCTCGGCGTCGAACACGTCGATGAACAATTTACCGATGGTCTTGCGCTTCTGCTCGGGATCGCTGACGCCATCGAGCGCCTTGAGGAAGGTCGCCTCGGCGTTCACATGGACGAGCGGAATATTGTAGC
>DATEGX010000078.1:0-2094 GCA_035279875.1 Binataceae bacterium (SeqCode) | reverse complement strand
TGCGATCATCATCATCGGCCGCGAGATCGCAGTCTCGGCGCTGCGCGAGTGGATGGCGCAGATCGGCAAGTCGAAGAGCGTGGCCGTCGCCTTCATCGGCAAGGTGAAGACCGTCGCGCAGATCACCGCGATCATCGCGCTCCTGCTCTACCAGCCGGTGATCCCCGGCATCGACACCAGGCTCCTCGGCAAGATAGCTCTGTGGATCGCCGCGGTGCTGACGCTGTGGTCCATGTTCCACTACCTGCGCCTGGCGGCGCCGCACCTCGTCTCGCATCAGCCGCGCGACGGCGTGCACTGACATTTACGCAAACCTGGTTTGACCCGACGACTCGCCGCTCGATATAATCATCGGCTGTTCCCCGATAGCTCAGCTGGTAGAGCGACGGACTGTTAATCCGCAGGTCCCAGGTTCGAGCCCTGGTCGGGGAGCCAATCTACATGCGGGTTCCGGCGATTTTCGCGTTTGCGTTTCGTTCGGCAAAACCGGCGGCGTTCCGCAATTCTGTGGATTGTTTATCCTGATCGGGCCGCGTTCGACCCCCGTTGCGCCACTTCCGCGCGGCGGAGAAGCGGTCGTTCCCGGCTTCTCTAAACGGCAGCAGCGGTCGTTCAGAACGCTCCGCCGTTGCCGAGGCGCAACAGCCGAACAGCCGAACATGAACGGCGGATACGGCGGCCAATACACCATCTAGAGTACTGAGGACATCCACAGCAGCGATGCGAACTTCGCCGCCTTCACGTTCTGCGCTTTGGGCGCGCTGCTCCCACTATTGTCAGGGTGCACCTCGAAGTATCGATCCCGTGTCAAGCGCAGGACCGCAAGCCTGTCGCGGATTGATAGCCCGAAATGGCGGAAAAGAGGGGCGCTTTCGGCATCAGCACACGGCCCATGTTGCCCGACTCGATGGGAGTTGAAAACCCGATAAGCCTCGCAAAAACTGGCGGCTTAACTCGGGTCACAGGGGGCGCTGAAATGCCTGCCAAGTATTTCTTGCGGTCTCCGCGATCGAAGTCAGTAGGAGCGAGCGCAACGGTGACATAGGCGGCCGCCTCGAATTACGTACTCAGCTACCTAGCGTCGGCTTGCCGCGCTTAAGCGCGATTCCCGGCAACGAATAGACTGCAGCGCCAGCGAGTTTTTCCGCAGGACACTTCACTCCGAAAGTATGCGTCCGCCCACCCTTACCGACCCCGGCTTTACTGGTCTCGTACTTCCAGTCGTCGGAGGTCAAGAACACCACATCTACGCGCCAGATCACGACGGGGGATCCCGGCTTGTTCGACTCGGTAGTGTCCACAAGATAACGCCAGACTACATACCAGCCTGAGTGGTTGTAGTGCGACTGAATCGCCCAAGCGCGGCTACTGCCTTTCGACTCCAAGGCAAGCCGCGGTGGAGGGCCGAGCTTGCCATCGAGCGATAGGTCTGGAAACCGTTGTTGTGCTACGTCCGGATGCTTGTGCTTTTTATATGGGCTGACGGCATGTAAGGCCTTGGTGCCGAATATGCCGACGATGGCGCTAAAGACGTTCGCTTGCTCAAGATAGATATCTATGAGCTCGGAGGTTCCTCTTTCAACCTATTTAACCGCTTTTGCAATGTGAAGCGGCGTCAAGCCCTTCGGCAGCGGCATCCGAATCCCTCGTCGAGCCGTGGGGCAATGGTGCGCCTTTTGCCATCGGATCGGCAAGGGCCGAGGTTAGTCCACGTTCGAACAAAATGCGCTTGACGTCTAGACGTCAGGGGGATATCGTGAGGCTATATTTTGGGGGGCGGCGTGCGAAAGAGACCTGGCGAAGTCAGGGATGCAATCGTACACGTGCTCGGCGGTCGGCCGCGCGGGGCGAGCGTCTATCAAATCACGCAAGAGGTGGTCAATCTTATCGGTGACGTAGCTCCTTCGTCGGTGCGATCTTACTTGCAACTCAACACACCCGGCCTGTTCGCACGAACTGAGCGGGCGCAATACGCATTGCAGGAGTTCATCTACGAGCCACCGAAGGAGGACAAACCGCATTCTGAGGAAACCTTCGTTCATGGTAAGGCCAAGCTGTTGCATGCTGACTGTCTGCCTTGGCTTGAGAAACAGG
>DATEGX010000077.1:0-18458 GCA_035279875.1 Binataceae bacterium (SeqCode) | reverse complement strand
TGAAACTCTCAATTTACCTGCGGGTCCGCCACGAAAGCCCCCGAGGTTGCACCGATCTCCCCGATGAGGAGGGGACTGAAACCCAGCGACAAGCCGGCCGCAGCCCCGAAGGAGAATAAGGTTGCACCGATCTCCCCGATGAGGAGGGGACTGAAACCCCGCAAAGGAGATACGGCATGGCTAGCGTAATGACGGGGTTGCACCGATCTCCCCGATGAGGAGGGGACTGAAACGTCCTAAAGTGGTCACATGGCCGGAGAAGGGGCATATGCAGGTTGCACCGATCTCCTCGATGAGGAGGGGACTGAAACACATCGTACTACTTCCCACGACCTGTTAATTCTGCAGGTTGCGCCGATCTCCCCGATGAGGAGGGGACTGAAACATTGCCGTTTCGATGCTGAGGCATGCGGGCTTGGAGGTTTAGGTTGCACCGATCTCCCCGATGTTAGTGTCGATGTAAAAGTGACCCAGGGTCACCGATTGAAAAATGACCCACCCCGGCCTGGGGTACTCCGAAGCGGAGGACCTCATGTTGGTAGCGGAGGAAGCGGTGGAGATCCGGGTCTTAAGTCGACAGGGCAAGAGCATCCGCGAGATCGCACGGATGCTCGATGTGTCGCGCAACACAGTGCGTCGTTATCTGCGCGGCAATGGTTTACCGCGCTACGAGCGTGAGGCGCGGCCGAGCAAACTTGATCCGTTTAAGCACCATCTCGATGAGCGAGTGAAGGCGGCGATGCCGGATTGGATTCCGGCGACAGTGTTGCTGCGAGAGATCAGGGCGCTTGGGTACACGGGCGGTTACAGCATCCTGAAGGACTATCTCGCGACCTTGCGACCAGTGGTGAAGCCGGAGCCTGTGATTCGCTTCGAGACCGATCCTGGTCGCCAGATGCAGGCCGACTTCGCGACCATCCGCCGCGGACGCGATCGCCTTTCGGTATTCATCGCCACCCTTGGCTGGAGTCGGGCGACCTACGTGGAGTTCGTCAGCGATGAGCGAATGGAGACGCTGCTGGGCTGCCACGAGCGAGCTTTCTACTTCTTCGGCGGAGTGCCGCGCGAGGTGTTGTACGACAACATGCGCACGGTGGTGACTGATCGCGATCAGTACGGTCCGGGGCTGCATCGATATAACCGCACCTTCCTCGACTTCGCACACCATTACGGGTTCCTACCGCGGCTTTGCCGGCCGTATCGGGCGCAGACCAAGGGCAAGGTCGAACGCTTCATCGGTTACCTGAGAAGCAGCTTCTACATTCCACTGGCGAGTCAGCTCCGAGTTGAAGGCCTCAAGGTCGATCGCGATACCGCGAATGCGCGGGTTGGAACCTGGCTGCGCGAGATCGCCAATGCGCGCGTGCATCGGACTACCGGTGAGGTCCCGCTGATCCGCCTCGAGCTGGAACGCGAGCGTTTGCAAGCGATGCCCACGCCGTGGCCGGGAGTGATTCAGCGCGCGCGAACCAAGCCCGTTGCGCCGATACTCGGCTATCAGCATTCGCTGCGGGTGTACGAAGAGCTGATCGCGGCGGAGATCGGATGATGGATATCCAGCATCAGCGCGTGGTCGAGTTGTGCGATGAGCTGCGCCTCGGTGGAGTCGCCGCACAGTACACCGCACTGGCGCAGAAGGCGGCGGAAAAACAGATCTCGTTCACCGACTTCGTCGAGCAACTCCTGACCGCCGAGCGCGAGTCGCGTCGCGCGCGGGCCCGCGAGATGTTCGCGCGCATCGCGTGCTTCCCGGCGATCAAGACCCTCGATCAGTACGACTTCGCCTTCGCCACCGGTGCGCCGCGCAAGCAGATTATGGAACTGGCCAGCCTCGCTTTCGTCGAGCGCGCCGAGAACGTCGTCTTCCTCGGTCCCTCGGGCGTGGGCAAAACTCATCTCGCGATCGCGCTCGGCTATCTCGCTACTCAGAAGGGTTACAAGACGCGGTTTTTCAGCGCGGCGGACCTGGTGTTGATGCTGGAGGCGGCACAGCGCCAAGGCCGTTATCGCCAGGTGATGCATCGCGCAGTCAACGCCTACAAGGTGCTGATCATCGACGAGATCGGCTACCTGCCGATGACGCGCGAGCAAGCGAACTTGTTCTTCCAGATCGTGGCGCAGCGATATGAACGCGGCTCCATGATCCTCACTTCGAATCTGACCTTCGGCAGCTGGGATAGTGCTTTCGCCGGAGACACCGTACTTACTGCAGCGATGCTCGATCGTGTGCTCCATCACTCGACTATCGTGAGCATCAGCGGGGAGAGCTATCGACTGAAAGACAAACGCAAGGCCGGGGTCCTCGCTCCAATGAAGGCTGCCAAGCACTAGGCTCTGGGTATCTCAGATCGGGATCTTACCTGAGAAGCTTCACTTTACGTCCAAGTCCTTAAGTTTTGCCGCTGCCGTTCCGTAGTTGCCCAGATGAAAGACAGATGCTCCCGACGGAGAGAAAGTAAAATCCTCGAACGGTTCGGCGAGCATTTCGTTCAGGTAGCCTACTGAGGCGAGACCGGTGGTAACGTGGAGCTCCAAGTGCTCGCCGGAATGCTCGGGCACATATGCCTCGATGTAACGAATAGTCGCCTCATTGATATCGGGAGCGGCGGGAGTGGTGACGAATGCGGCCGCGGTTCCGGTTTTCACCGTATAAGGCGCCACGGCGTCGATCAAATCCTGTTGCAACTTAACCAGTTCGGGAGTCGTCTCCACGACGATGCCCGACAAGCCCACGCCCGGCAGCGATGGTGCTGTAAGGTAGTAATATTTGTAGGCCTTCAGCTTGAAACTGGTAACATTGTAACTCATGAAAACTTTGTCGGCGGCGGCGTAAATCTTGTCGAGGTCCGCTGTGCGAACGAAACGCTGCAACATCGAGATGTGGGGATGATGCGTGGCGTCGAGGGCAAAACCCTTCGGGAACACCGAGCGCAGGCGAGCGTTCACGGCTTCCGCATGATGCACCATCGTGGCATCCGGCTCCAGCACAATGTCTATGGCAGTGACAGGGCTTTCCTGTGCCATGGCTGCTTCCGAATAACCCAGCAACAATGCCAGGCAAATGCTGATTGAGGCGACCTTCGCGTATCTATACATATAGCCCTTGGGCTATTGGATAGGTGAAAAGCCTTTCGCGCAAGCTCAAATCGCCTTCATTTGTCAAAAGTGAAAATTCGCTTCCAGTCATTCTTCATGCTGATCACGTCCCAGCCCTTGGACTTCGCCTCATCGAACAGCGCCTGCGTGAAGGTACCAACTTTGGTGTCTGGTAGGCCAGTGGCGGGACCGTATGCGTACTCGCGTTCGGGATCATCATGCAAGACCAACATCATTAACCGCGCGCCGTCGCCTGCTTGGGTCCACTCCAGCATCTGCTTGTCGCCGGGCGAGTTACCAAACGCCGCGTAGGGCCGTTTGCCGATAAACAAGTTGATCCCGACGGGCTTTCCGGCATTGTCGTCGATGAAGAACACTTTCGGTTCGCGCATCAGTACCGGTTTGCCGTTCTGGTACTCGTATTTGGTCAGGATGCTCGACCCCACGACCTGCTCGGGCGGGATACCATAAACACTTTGGCTGTACACCCGCACGAACTCCTGGCCGCCACCAGTGACGATGTAGGTCTTGAATCCGTTGGCGCGCACGTAATCCATGACCTCAAGCATCGGCTGGTAGACGAGGGCCGTATAATGCTGATGAAATCTCGGATCTCTGGCCGTTGCCAACCACTGCTTCACAAGCTGCTGGAACGCTTCGGTGGTCATTCCGGCGTGGGTCGCGGCGAGGATAATTTCCCAGTCCGATTCCGAGAACTTGGCCAGCGCCGCACGGTCGTTTGCGAGAACCGCTCTGAACGGATCGCGTTGTTTCCATTCGGGATGCTCGTGGGCCAGATCGTGCACGCGGGCTAGTGCAAACATGGCCTGAGTATACAAGGGATGTTCGACCCAAAGGGTGCCATCTTGATCGAAGGTGGCAATGCGATCCTCGGGCGCGACGTATTTGGCGCTAGACTTGTCTGTCACTTCTTTGACGAAAGAAACGATCGCCTGTTTCGCTGGCCCGTCGTTCCACGATGCAAGCGCAGGTGTCTGAGCGTTTGCCTGGAGAGGCAACGCAAAAAACATGACGGCAGCGAAAGCGCCAGGTAGCTTCGGGATCTTCTGCCGAGAGTTCATAGCGCTTTATCAAACGATTCCCGATTAACCTTGTCAACGGACGCTCTGATTCTATGGCACCCTCGTACGGAGGTCCTTGAGAATGAGCAACTTTGAATTTCGACGGGTTTCCTCTGATCAAGCCGCACCAACGTGATTGCGACAAGCAGTGGCGAGGGGGAAGGTCCCCCTCGCGCTCCCCCTGTTCGGAAGAGCCGTGGGCGGATCAGTTTTACTTCGGCGATCTCCCCGCAAAGTGGGTCAACATTCAATCGGCGTTGACACCGATGAGGAGGGGACTGAAACGGTGCTCGCCGAAACGGCGAGGTCATTCTTAGGCAGGGAAAAGCTCAGCCGTACTCTTCGTGGCATGATGCAAGGTGATATTCGGCTTCTTCCCGGAAACAGGAGAGCAACGGTAAAGGCGCATCCGCAACCGGCCTCGGTGTTGACAGAAGTCGAATCTCGCGAAGTCTAATTTGATTGCGGGGCCTTGATGTCATGAGAAGGTCAAGTATTATTTGACCTATGCATGACAATGGCCGAATCAATGGCGGCGCGCCAAGCCACACCCGGCTCTTTGAACTTGCCTCCGAGCAGGGTGGATACTTTACGGCGGCTCAGGCGCGAGCATGCGGTTTCAGCAAGGCGCTGCTCGCCCATCACGCCAAGTCCGGTCGCTTCCTCCGAGTCCACCAAGGGCTCTACCGACTTCGCGAATATCCGAGTTCACCACGCGAGGACGTAGTCGCCGCGTGGCTTGTGACGGGAAGAGAAGTGGCCGTAGTGTCACATGACAGCGCGCTCGACATCCTCGGGCTTTCCGACGTGGTGCCCGAGGTCATTCATCTCACCGTCCCCCGAGTGAGGCGTTATCGCTCCGCATCTCCGGGGGTCGCGATACACACGACGACGCGGCGCCTTGGAAAGTCCGACGTCGTGGTCCGCGACGGAATCCGAGTGACCGCACCAGCCCGCTCCATCATAGATGCGGCCCAGGCGGGAACCGCCCCAGAGCAGATAATGGCAGCAGTCAGCCAAGCACTCGACCGAGGCATGGCAATCGAATCAAAACTTCTCGGCGTTGCAAAGACCCGTGGAGGTCGAGTCGAGCGCCTTGTTCGACAAGTTATCGAGGAGCGACATCGCAAGTGAAGTACCGAAGCGGAGCCGCATTTCGTCAGGCACTTGAGCAGCGCCTGCTCACGCGATCTCGTGACAGGGGCATTTCCCTTGTCCGGCTGCGAAAGGCCGTCGTCTTCGACCGCCTCCTCGTGCGCCTTGCCATTGCTGCGCCAGGCCGCTGGGTTCTCAAGGGAGCGCTGGCCCTCGACTTCCGGTTGGGAGAACGCACGCGGACCACGAAAGACATGGACCTCGTTCGCCGCGACAACGAGGCGGCGGCCACCTCTGATCTCATAGCCGCTCAAGTCGTCGACCTCGACGATTTCTTTACCTTTGACATCGAGAAGGTACGCGCGCCGGGTGAAACGCTCGAAGGCGTGGCGGTGAGATACCGCGTCCGGGCAGAGCTCGGCGGCAGGCGATTCGAGGAGGTCATGGTCGACATCGGATTCTCAGACCCGCTGGGGTGGACGCCTGAAACCATTCGCGCGCCGGACCTTCTGGCATTCGCCGATATCGAGCCAATCGAAGTGCCGATCCTGCCGCTCGAACAACACATCGCGGAGAAGGTCCACGCATACACCAGAACTTATGGACAAGGTCACAAGAGCAGCCGCGCAAAAGATCTGATCGATCTTGTCCTCGTGAAACAGCTCATGGTGCTGGACGCGGCGCGCCTTCGCAGTGCACTCGTTGGAGTCTTCGAGGGAAGGCGTCAACAAGGTCTTCCGGATCGCCTCCCTCCCCCGCCAACGGATTGGGCGGTACCGTACCGAAAGCTAGCAAAGGAGGTCGGCGTCGCCCCGGACCTACGCGCGGGCTATGCTGAAGCTGCCGTGCTGCTCGACCCCGTATTGTCAGACCGCGCGACTGGCCGATGGAATCCGAAGCAGGCTTCATGGGAGTGACTCATTCATCGAAATTGTCGGCGACCTTCCCGAGCGCAGCGGCGCCGATACCATCGCCACGCCGTCAGCTCCTTCCTAACGACGGCAAATCCCTTCGCTCTGTAGCTACTCAGCAATCCCAAATCACTGTGCCCAATTTTGTGCCCTTTGTGCCCGAAATTGTGCCCTACCCCGATGTCAGCTCATCCTACTCGATAGTGCTGAGTCGCATCCGCCTGCGATCAAGAAAGCCATTCTACACCAACGGTTTTGGCGCTATCAACCGTTACCGAACGATCCTCAATCGCATCGGCGTTTTCTGGCCGGAACACAGCTTACAAGCCGGGGGTCGCTGGTTCGAAACCAGCACCGCCCATTCAGGTTTTGATTCTCATCATCGATATGGTCGGACATCGGAAGTAGTTCTGACCCTCCTCTCTGGGCTCGGGATGAAGAACGGAATCAGCCCCTCCCGGTTGGCACCGGTCAGCGCTCTGCGATAGCGGGTTTTTGGTTCTCGGCGGGCTGCGGTCGAAATTCGAAATCCTCAAGCCGCCTGGCCGCGATGGACACCCGTGAGTTTGTGGAGCGCCGGAGCTCGACGAGCTCCGGCGCTTCCTCGAAGGCGTGCTGCTTAGACGCTTATTTCCATCGAGCTTACGCGAGGTCGAAGCGATCGAGATTCATCACCTTGACCCACGCAGCCACGAAGTCCTTCACAAACGCTTTCTTCGAATCGTCACATGCATAGACTTCGGCTAGTGCCCGGAGCTGGGAGTTTGAACCGAAAATGAGGTCGACCCGAGTGGCGGTCCACTTGACCTCGTTTGTCTTCCGGTCCCGCCCCTCATACACGCCTTCAGCGCTCGCCGACGGCTGCCATTGCGTCCTCATGTCGAGAAGGTTGACGAAGAAATCATTCGTCAGCGTCTCAGGCCGGTTGGTGAAGACGCCATGTTTGGACTGTCCGAAGTTGGCATTCAAAACGCGCATGCCGCCGACAAGAACAGTCATCTCGGGAGCAGTCAGTGTCAGCAACTGTGCTCGATCAACCAAAAGCTCCTCCGCAGGTATTTTGTGTCCACTGCGCAGGTAGTTGCGGAACCCGTCCGCGGTCGGCTCAAGTACCGCGAATGACTCCACATCGGTTTGCTTCTGCAAAGCATCCGTGCGCCCTGGTGAGAACGGCACCTCCACGTTGTGCCCGGCCTTCTTCGCAGCTTCCTCGACGGCCGCACAACCGCCAAGAACGATCAGGTCGGCAAGCGAAACCCTTTTGCCGCCAGACTGCGAACCGTTGAAGTCCTTTTGGATCCCTTGAAGCGTCAGGAGCACCTTCGCCAGCTGAGCCGGCTGGTTCACTTCCCAATCCTTTTGCGGCGCCAGACAAATGCGCGCCCCGTTCGCTCCGCCACGCTTGTCGGTGCCGCGGAAGGTCGCCGCTGACGCCCAGGCTGTCGCCACCAGTTGGGAAACGGAGAGGCCGGACGCGAGGATTTTCGCCTTAAGCGAAGATATGTCCTGCACCTCGATCAATTTATGATCGACTGGGGGAACCGGATCTTGAAAGAGCTGAGGCTCCTTGGGGACCAGCGGGCCAAGGTATCGCGAGATAGGACCCATGTCGCGGTGCGTCAGCTTGAACCATGCCTTGGCGAACGCATCGGCGAACTGATCCGGATGCTCGTAGAAGCGCCGTGAAATTTTTTCGTAAGCAGGATCGAAGCGCAAAGAGAGGTCGGTGGTCAGCATGGACGGCGAGTGACGCTTCGACTTGTCGAACGGATCCGGCACCGTACCGGCGGCTGCACCGTTCTTCGGTTTCCACTGATTGGCACCGGCCGGGCTCTTGGTCAGTTCCCATTCGTAACTGAACAGATGTTTGAAATAATCGTTGCTCCACTTCGTCGGCGTCGTGGTCCAGGTGATTTCGATGCCGCTGGTGATCGCGTCACCCGCTTTACCGGTGGCATATCTGCTCTTCCAGCCGAGACCCTGCTGCTCGATGGGCGCACCCTCCGGTTCCGGGCCCACCAGCGTCGCATCACCGGCGCCGTGGGTTTTGCCGAACGTGTGCCCGCCGGCAATCAGCGCGATCGTTTCTTCGTCGTTCATCGCCATGCGGCGGAACGTCTCGCGAATATCCCGCGCCGCAGCGACCGGATCCGGGTTTCCATTGGGGCCTTCCGGATTCACGTAAATCAGGCCCATCTGAACAGCGCCGAAAGGATTGGCGAGTTCACGATCGCCGCTGTAGCGCTCATCCGCCAACCACGTGCGCTCGGCCCCCCAGTAAGTGTCGTCGGGCTCCCAGACATCCTCGCGCCCGCCGCCAAAGCCGAAGGTTTTGAAGCCCATCGACTCGAGGGCTACGTTGCCGGCGAGAATCATAAGGTCGGCCCAGGAAATTTTCCGGCCATACTTCTGCTTTATCGGCCAGAGCAGCCGCCGGGCCTTGTCGAGATTTGCGTTGTCGGGCCAGCTATTGAGCGGCGCGAAGCGTTGCTGGCCGGCGCCAGCACCGCCGCGGCCGTCGGCGATGCGGTAAGTACCGGCGGCATGCCATGCCATACGAATAAAAAGTCCGCCGTAGTGGCCAAAGTCTGCCGGCCACCATTCCTGCGAATCCGTCATCACGGCATGGAGGTCCTTGATCACGGCATCCAGGTCGAGGCTCTTGAATTCTTCGCGATAATTGAACTCCTTGCCCATAGGATCGGACAGGGGAGATTGCTGATGCAGGGCCTTCAGGTTGGGCTGATTAGGCCACCAGTCCGCATTCGTCGGACCCCTGTGTCCGCTAACACCCGTTACAGGGCATTTGGCTTCAGTTTCGGTTGACATCTTGTTCCTCCTGATTTTTCTTCAGAGACTCGCCGCGTCGGTTTGCCTCTTTTGCTGGCGCCGACGTTTCTCCTCGGACTCATCCAAGGGTCTCATGGTGGTGTGGCGTGAGCGTTGCTTGTGCGTTCGCTTCTCTGCCAATTGGCATCGCCTGCAAAGAGCGTCAATTTCCAGCGAGCAGCGCAGCAGTGCGAACTGCCCCAGGCTGGCTTTACCCTCAATAAGTTTGTCTACCTCGGGTACTTCGATGTCTTGTACCCGTCTGCATCGGACGCAAAGGACGTGGTGATGGGGCTCCACGTTGCCGTCATAGCGCGCAAGATCGTGCAGCAGCGTTACCTTGCGTGCTTCTCCTACTTCGCAAAATTGCTCAAGAATCCGATGGATGGTAGCCAAGGATACGTGGGGATGACTGCGACGAACTGCCGCACAGATCTCGTCGGCGCTCGGGTGGTTCTCCGAAGCGAGCAGGGCCTGGATGACCGCGAGCCGCTGCGGCGTAAGCGAAATCCGCCGTTCACGACATCGCGCGACGAACTCGCCGAGTCGATGAACTGAGTACCTTTCGCGCGACTGTCGATCCACCAGCCGAAATTCCGGCATGAACCACCTCTGACCCAACCAACGAGACTGAAGGCAACCAGCAAGCGCGCGGGGAAAAGGAGGCCACCGCTGACAGGCTGGATAATCTTCAGGCTCAGCCGATATCTGCTCTCATCTGTGACTAATTACTAGAGGTTTAGCACAGCATGCGAAATTGTCAACCGGGCTCGCGGGCGAACCCATCGCAGTAGCTCGGGCTTCATCCCAGCGTCGCGATGCACACCGCCACCCGTCGCGTCCGCGACAGAAGTCGCGAAGTCCGACTGCATCTGGCAGCCGGGATCGGTCTCGAGGCGAATCACCGGCTCCGTCTGGATTACCGGTCTAAGGCGAGCTAAATGGTCCTTGGAGATGCCGTATCCGCCGGGATAACCGGGCGATCACAACTCGTGTAGCTGTGCGGTCGCTGATTTTCTGTCAGTAGTGGCGGCCTAAACTCTTTCGTCGATGTACCGCGTTTCGGCAGACTCTTGTTCGCCGTTACTCGCCGAGGACGGAAGCCATTAGTTCAAGATTGCTCAACCACCGAGGTCAAGAGACCGGTGGGAAAAAGACCAGTGTGCGAACCTCGATACTTTCGCGCGCAGGCGCATCGGCGCGGCTGGTCGGGTCTTCGATGGCGGTATGGGCCGTAAAGCGCGCGCGACCGTCCTGAGCCGAGTCGTAGCACTTGAGCAACAGGGCTTCCTCAGGCTCCATCTGCGGGAAGTAGAACCATCGATGGTTCGGGTTGAAAGCCACCGAATAAACCTCGCCAACGCGATCGCTGTACTTCAGGTCTGTTGCGATAAAATCGTCAATTTTCATGCTCTCGGCGTCGCATACCGCGAGCGGCGATTCCTGCACGGGTCCGCGAATCGGACGCCATACGTTGATGACCGCGAACCGGTTCTTGAGCAATTTATCGGCTTCGTCCGGCAGAAGGTCGCGTACCCGTTGCGGGCCGGATTTGACCGTATAGTCGTTGTGGGCGTATTTGACCGGCTCGCGAGCTCCGTTTTCGCCGCGCTCCGCCATCGGGCGGCAGCGGACATTATGGTCGAAAACGAGCACCTTGACGGCGGCGGTTGCTTCTTTCACGAGCCGCTCGACCTCCGGGTAATAGACCGCGCGGACTTCTTGCGGGTTGTAGAAGTTTGAGACCCGGGTCTGATGACGCACCAATTCGAAGCCTTGGGCATCGAGGGTCAATTCCTTGAGCACCGGCCGACCGTCACGCACCGCCATCGTATGCTTGGTCGCGCGACCTGATCGCACCGGGACCCCTTTGGGAGGCTCGCAGAGATAAGTGACAGGGCGCTCGCCAGTGTTCTCGAGGTAGTTGACTGGCGCCTGCAAGTATTGCGGTTGGTCCGTGGTCTCGATGCTCATGTTCGGCTCCTCGTGACTGACGTTAAATGCC
This sequence comes from Binataceae bacterium (SeqCode), assembly GCA_035279875.1. GTDB lineage: Bacteria > Desulfobacterota > Binatia > Binatales > Binataceae > JAMXLL01. The sequence goes on along the minus strand of DATEGX010000077.1, from coordinate 7,440 downwards.
GACGGCTTGTTTGTACAGGCCCGTCAAGACGACGATTTTCGACTACTATTCGCGCAATTGTAAGCATGGCGCGCACTCGATGAAACATTCGGGATAGACTAAGCAGCGGCGAGCGGGTATTTAGATTGTGCGGTATGGGGGTGGCTTAAGATACGCGCGATCGGTTTCTCTCTTCCTCTCAACCAAACCTTCGAAGAAGCGCGGGCTCACGGCGATCCCTCTGCAGGAGATCTATTCCGTGGAGATCTACTCAATGAGAACGTGGGTCGCGTTGTCGGTCACGGTGTTTTTTCTGTCAGGATGCGCGCCGGCGGCAGTAAGCGGTTCGGCGGCCGGTCTGGAAGGCGTTGCCTCGATGATCGAATCGGTTGGCTCGACGGCGACTGGGTTTAAGCAGAGCAAGTCGACGCTCGAATTGAACGGCGCCAATAAAGGACTGGTCGAAGCACAAACCGCGATGATGCAAACGCAGGTCGATCAGACGCGTAACGATCACGAGCGAGCGGACCACGAACGGGTGGTTACCGGCAAGTTGCTGCGCGAAATGTCTGGCGAATACCACGAACCAATCTTCGAAACCCTGGCCTCCTGGGTCGAAGCGGGCGGAGACCCGGATTTCGCCTTCAAGTACGCTCTGACGCGAGTCGACGAGGAACGAGCGAGCAAGGAGGTGCCGCAACAGACTCTTTCGCTGAAACAGCAGCCCTCGCTAGCGCCGGTGTTGCCTGCGATGCATTCCACCTCGCACGCCCAAGTGCTTACAACGGGCAAGCGGGCGCCTGCGTCGCAAAGCGATAGCTCGGAGTCCCACCAAACCAATTCGCCTGAAGGGGGCTGATCGAAGCACCCGAAATGGCGTTACGCCTAAGGACGCAACGGGCTAGTTAGTTTCGGCCGATACCCATTTGTGATTTGACGTAGGCGGAGAACGAGTCCAGTTCACGCCGCTCGCGAGCGGCGTCCCAACCAAGCTCGACCGCCATCAGGCGCGCCACCCTCGGCGCCGCCTCAAGCACGACGCCCGGTGCCCTCCAGGTCATCGCTGTTCGCCGTACGATGAAATCGCCGATCGAGCGGGCGAATTCATGGCGAATCGCGTAGATCACCTCGGCACCGATCACCGCTGCCTCCGGGGCAAGCCATTCCGCCCAGTCAGGACACTGCATGGCTAGTTGGCAGACTATCTCAGCACGGCTGCCATAGCGGCTGCGCAAGGCGCGCGCGACGTCGGCCGATAGGGAATACGTTAGGTAGTCGGCTTGTGCACCCGGGCGGGCGCCGGGTAGCGGGGTCGCCAGCGTAGGACATTTCCCAGCCGGCTTGCCAAGCGCTTTCATAGCAAGGTCAACCACATGCTCGGCGATCTCGCGATGGGTCGTCAGTTTGCCGCCCGCAACGGTTATTAACCCCGATCCAGCGGCGAGAATCACCTCCTCACGCGATACGGACGATGGTCGCCCTTTACCCGAAATCGCCAGGGCCCGAAGCCCGGCAAACCACGCTTCTACATCGCGATGCTCCAGTCGCGATTCTCGTGAGAATTCGGCAACCACGGAAAGAAGGTAATCGATATCTTCCGGTTCGGGAGCGGCGTTCTCGCGATCACCGTCGAAATCGGTGTCCGTGGTGCCAATGAGTACATAACCGTCGCGCGGCATCGCAAAAACCACTCTTCCCGCATCGTCGGTCAAGACCAGCGAGTTTTTCAGCGGCAGCCGCGACGCCGCGACGACCAGATGGACGCCCTTGGTGAGCCGTAAAGACGGCGAGCAACCCGGATCGTCCATGCGGCGTAGGTCGTCCGACCAAGCTCCCGCAGCATTTACGAACGCTCCAGCGCGAATTTCGAAGCTTTTAGACGTTTCGCGGTCGCGAGCCAAAATCGCCCCAATCCGCGTCCCCACGTTAGAGAATCCCGTGATTTCGACGTAGTTCGCGACAGCCGCGCCATGATCGGCGGCATCGAGCACGTTTTCGAGGGTAATCCGCGCGTCGTCGGTCCACGCGTCGAGGTAGCTCGCGCCACCCTTGAGTCCGTCGGGCTTGAGCGCCGGTTCGCGGACCTGAACCTCGTCGCGGTCGAGCCTTCGATGCCGCTCTCCCCGCGGAAGATGGGCGAAGAAATCGTACAGAACCAGGCCTGCGGAAACCGCGAAACTCGAAGGATGGCGCCCGCGGTAGAAGGGAAACAGGAACTCAATCGGATGAACCAAATGGGGAGCAGTGACGTGACGCAAGCGCTCGCGTTCACGCAATGCGTGGTAAACCAACCGCAATTGTCCGTGTGGCAGGTAGCGCAGTCCGCCATGAATCAGTTTCGACGAACGTGACGAAGTCGCACCACCGAAATCGCCTTTGTCGACCAACGCGGTCTTGAGTCCGCGCATCGCCGCATCGCGAGCGACCGCCGCACCGGTGATGCCGCCACCGATAATCGCCAGATCGAAGACTTCGGAGCCAAGGCGGACTAAATTGCGCTCGCGGGGCTCAGCCTCGACGATCGGATACGGCGGCGCCATCCTGAGCGGGCCGCTTCCCCGTCACTCGTCGGAATCTTCCTGGAAGGAATAACGTTCTTCAGTCCAGGGGTCGCCGTGGTTATGATAGCCGCGCACCTCCCAGAAACCGCGGCGATCGCGCGAACAGAACTCGATAGCCCGGACCCATTTCGCGCTTTTCCATCCGTAGAGCTTCGGCACCACCAGTCGCAGCGGCCATCCATGATCGGGTTCGAGGTCTTTACCGTCGTGCCGGTAAGCCAGCATCACGTCGTCTTCGAGAAATGCAGTAAGCGGCAGATTGGTCGTGTAGCCGCCGTCGCAATGGACGAAGACGTAAGCAGCCTCAGGCTTTTGCCTCACCTTCTTCATCAAATCGGCGACCCTGACACCCTCCCAGCGGTTGTCATAACGGGACCAGGTGGTGACACAATGAAAATCCGAGACCTGGCTCGATAAAGGCAGCTTGCGAAACTCCTCCCAGGTGAAGCGCAACGGTTCTTCGACCAGCCCGATCAGCCGGAAATCCCATTTGGCAGGGTTGAAACGCGGGGTCGGTCCATAGCTCAAGACCGGGAAATTCTTAACCAGGGTTTGCCCGGGCGGAAGACGGAAATCCTGATCGATTCTGGTACGCAGCTTCGCCATAGCCAAATGAATAGCGGAGCGTCAGCCCGAGCGGAAGCGATGGGCCCGAGGGTTAGAGACCTCCCGGCGCGCATCGCCGCTGCGCATCATATGCATGATGGCTTCGGTCATCTCGGTGGTAGTGGCTGCCCCGCCCAAATCGGGTGTCAGAGTGCGGCCGCCGCGAAGCACGCGGCCGACTGCATGGCGAATTCGGGAAGCCGCATCGCTGTATCCCAGATACTCCGCCAACATCGCGCCCGAAAGAATCGCCGCGACCGGATTCGCGATATTTTTGCCCGCGATATCCGGGGCGGTGCCATGTACCGCCTCGAAGATCGCCCCCGTTTTGCCATAGTTCGCGCCGGGCACCATCCCCAGACCCCCGACCAGACCAGCGCACAGGTCCGAAACGATGTCGCCATAGAGATTCTCGAGCAGGAGTACGTCGAACGAACCCGGATTCGTCACCAACCGCATACAAGCCGCGTCGACGATCTGTTCATCGTAACGGACGTCTTTGTAGCCGGCCGCCACCCGGCGCGCACATTTCAAAAACAGCCCGTCAGAGAGCTTCATTATGTTGGCCTTATGAATCGCGGTAACGGATTTGCGTCCGTTGCTGCGGGCGTACTCGAAGGCAAACCGGGCGATCCGCGTCGAAGCGCGGGCGGTTATCACTTTCACGCTCTCGACCACGCCAGGCGTTACCTGATGTTCGATTCCGGCATACAGGTCTTCCGTATTTTCGCGCACTACGACCAGATCGACGTTGCGAAACGGAGCCTGAACACCCTCGAAGCTCAGGGTCGGCCGGATATTGGCGTAGAGATTGAAAGTCTTGCGGAGCTGGACGTTGATCGACCGGTAACCGACGCCGACGCGGGTCTCCAATGGACCCTTGAGCGCGATTCGAGTGCGTTTGAGCGACTTCAGCAGCTCATCCGGCACTGGGGTGCCGAGCTTTTTCTCGGCCGTCGCACCGGCGAGCCGTATGTCCCATTGCACCCGCACTCCAGCAGCTTCCAGTATCGCTACGGCTGCGCCAACCACCTCGGGACCAACGCCATCCCCAGGAATAAGCGTGACCTGTACTATCCCCTGTGTGCTTCCTTCCCTGTCGATCCCGTTTGCTCGCGCGATTGCTTTGTCCCGGCGGTCATGGCTCGCCCTAATCGGCTCCTGGCCAGCCATTTTCCGCGGTTCGACGCCTTTCCTCATGTGTGCCGATTCCTCCTAGTAATTCACCAGACCGACGAACAAGTCCGCGACATTGGTTCCGGTCGGCCCGGTAATAACGAGATCGCCCAGCGCTAGGAAGAAGTTATAAGAATCGCTGCGCGCGAGAGCCGAATTCGGATCGATCCGCGCCTCCACAGCTCGCGCTATAGTGTCGGGTGCGGCGATCGCGCCAGCCGCATCGGTAGGCCCGTCAATTCCGTCAGTTCCCGCGAAGAGCGCCGCAATCCGACGCCCGCTGCCACACTTTGCCAATTCGATAGCCGCGGCCAACGCGGCGTGCTGCGAACGGCCGCCCTTGCCCGTGCCCCGAACAGCCACTGCCGTCTCGCCACCCGCAATCAGGCAGCTTCTCTCATCTTCACTGTCGATACCGCACAAATCGGCAGCCAGCGCGACCCCGGCACGCTCCGCGTCGCCGGCCAGTCTGCGGCCTTGCAGAACCCGGTAACCAAGCGCCGCGGCAGTCAGCGTAGCCGCTTGGACCGCTGTCTGATTGTCGGCCACAACGATATTGCGTACGCGCTCGAGCGCGTCATCGCCATGCTTGAGGGTTTCGGCGACTTGGCCGGCAGCACCCCGCTCGAGATGATCACGCACAGCCTCGGGCGCACGCCCCCACACACCCCGCCGTTTGAGAATCCCTACCGCGTCCGAGTACGTGGTCGGATCTTCAGCGGTAGGCCCCGATCCAACAGTTGCAAAGTCGTTACCCGGCACATCCGAGAGGACCAGACTCAGTATTCGCGCGCGGGTCGCTTTAAGCATCCGCCCGCCCTTGATGCCCGAAAGGTGCTTGCGGACCGCGTTGAGTTCGCGAATTGTCGCGCCCGAGTTCATCAGCAACGAAGCCGCAGCCGCTTTATCATGCAGAGTTATGCCGGGTGCTGGAAGCGCCATCAAAGCCGACGCGCCGCCGCTCAAAGCGAATACGACGAGGTCGTCAGGTAGGACCTTCGCGACAAAGTGGAGCGCAGCGCGGGCCGCCGCTTCCGATGAGGCGTCGGGCACCGGATGAGCCGCGGCCATCGCCGGCAAATCGATAGCTTCAGTCACCGGTCCAGGCACGATCACCAACGCATCGCGCATTCTCGCGCCGATATGATCGCGCGCCTCGAGCGCCATCCCAATGGCGGCCTTGCCCACTGCAAGTAGGTAGACGTGGCTCGCCCGCTCAATCATCGAGATGGCGTCCACCATGCTCGAAGCGTCGGGCTCGAAGATGCGTGCGACCACGCGCCGTGGCTCGACTGCAGCCACCGCCGCCGCGAATATTCGCATCAGGTCGGAACGGACCCGCGACCTCGCCCCACTTTGGCGATTGGCAACTGACATACGAATCTGGTTCCTAGCCTAACCGATGGACGCGGCTCGCGCACCGCGCTCGAGAAAGCCTCGGGAGACTCTTAGATGCCGTGCGGTCGATGGTCCGACTTGTGTACCTCGATGGCTCCGATTAGCTTCCTCGATAAATCCGGGCGCAACCGGCTATTCGCCGGCGCCGATGCCTAAAGCGGAAAGGGAATTATGCGGCGGCGGATCGGACTACGCGGATTCATGGCTATTGCGCTCTTCACAGCCGTTTCGCTGAACTGTGAGAGGGGATTGGCGGACGGCATTTGGAAGACTCTACCGCCGACACCGACGCTTCCAAGGCCTGAACGCAGCGGCTACGCGCCAGTGAACGGAATCCAGATGTGGTACGCTGAATTCGGCGCCGGCCCGCCGGTTCTTCTGCTGCACGGGGGTCTGGTCAATTCGAATTGGTGGGGCAACCAGGTGCCTTTCCTGGTAAGCCACCATTTCATGGTGATTGTCACCGATAGCCGCGGCCACGGGCGCAGCACCCGCACCTCAGCACCCTATAGCTACGACCTGATGGCGTCAGACGTAGTCGCTCTGCTTGACTATTTGAAACTTAAGAGAGTTGCGCTGGTCGGATGGAGTGACGGGGGCATTATAGGCCTCGATATCGCGATCCATCATCCGGAACGGCTCGATCGTCTGTTCGCCTTTGGCGCGAACACCGACCCCGCGGGTCTCAATGCCAATTTTGACCAAAATCCTGTATTCGCGGCCGCGATCAAGCGTGGCGGTCCGGAGTATCGGAAGTTGTCCAGAACGCCTGACCAATACGACGCGTTCGTCCAGCAGATCAGCCGGATGTGGGCCACTCAGCCACACTTTACAGACAAGCAACTAGCAAGCATTACGACTCCAACCACGATCGCCGATGGTGAGTACGACGAGGCAATCAAGCAGTCGCACGACAGGTACATGGCACACGCGATACCCAACGCGAAGCTGGTCATCCTGCCGAACGTCAGCCATTTCGCGATGCTCCAGAATTCAGCCGAGTTCAACAGCGCGATGCTGACTGCGCTGACGGCGAAATAATCAGCGAGGCGAAACCGACCTGCCGGGAACCCTATAAGAGCATGCCACGGCGCGCGCGGCCCAGGTGCGAGTAAGCGCGCTGGGTGGCAATCCGGCCGCGCGCGGTCCTCGCAATAAAGCCTTCCTGCAACAAGTACGGCTCATAAACTTCGCCGATGGTGTCCGGCTCTTCGCCGACCGCCGCCGCAAGACTCTCGACTCCCACCGGACCGCCATCAAACTTGTCGATAATTGCCCCCAAGATCGAGCGATCCATCCGATCGAAGCCGCATCCATCGATCTCAAGCATCTCAAGCGCGCTGAGTGCGATCCCACGTGTGACCAACGGCGCCTCGTTGACCTGCGCGTAATCGCGCACGCGCCGCAGCAGCCGGTTGGCGATTCGTGGAGTCCCGCGCGAGCGCGCCGCCAACTCCGCCGCGCCATCGTTATCGACTGGAACCCCGAGGAGGCGGGCGGAACGCTGGATAATCTCGGTCAAGTCAGTATGTGTGTAGAAATCGAGATGATAATGCTGTCCGAAGCGATCACGCAGCGGCGAGCTGAGGAGGCCAGAGCGTGTAGTCGCCCCCACCATCGTGAATGGCTTGACTGCGAGCTTCATCGTGCGCGCCCCAGGTCCCTTGCCAACAACGATATTGAGCTCGAAGTCCTCCATCGCAGGATAGAGTATCTCTTC
>DATEGX010000076.1:0-27350 GCA_035279875.1 Binataceae bacterium (SeqCode) | reverse complement strand
CGGCGATGACGATGGAGGCGAGGAGATCTTTGCTGCCGCGACCGACTTCGGCGAGGCGGTCGAGATCTTCTTGCGCAGGAGGCCGAATGACCCGGAGCCTACCCTGGCGATCAACGAGGTCGCTGACTCCTTTGAACGAATCGCCGCAATCGAGGGCCGCAACTCCCGGCGGCGCAAGCTTGACGAACTGCGCGATCTTTTCGTCCGCGCCAGCGCGCTGGAAGGCAAATATCTGGCGAAAATACTCATTCGCGAGATGCGCCACGGGATGAGCGACGGACTCATGCTCGAGGCGATCGCGCGGATGTCGAATCGTCCGGTGGCCGAGATACGCCGGGCACATATGCTCGAAACGGACTTGGGGCGTGTGGTGGGGCTGATGCGCTCGCCTCGGGTCGATGCGCCTGGTCCGCTGTCCGGATCCGTTCCGGTCGCGTTACAGTCGGGGGAAACAGCGGACAAGTCGGCGGGTCAAGCTGGACGTCCTGCGATTATGGAGCCTGCTCCTGCCGGTTCCGACGACCAGGCGCTGTCGCTCGCCGCGCCCGACGCGCGGCCAATCCGCCCGATGCTCGCCGCGCCCGCGCCGCGCATTGCCGACGCCTTCGAGATTCTCGGGCCGGGCCTCGCGCTCGAGCACAAACTCGACGGCGCGCGCGTGCAGATCCATTGCACCCGCGCCGGCATCCGGATCTTTTCACGCCGGATGAACGACATTTCGCCCAGCTTGCCTGAAGTCACCGAAATGATGGCGCCGATTGTTGAACGGCAAGCCATCCTCGACGGCGAGGTGATCGCGGTTGGTTCGGGCGGCAAACAGCTGGCCTTCCAGGAATTGATGCGCCGCTTTGGACGGGTGCGCGAAGTCGAGCGGCTTCGCGCCGAACAGCCGATCCGGCTTTTCGTCTTTGATCTTATCGGATGCGACGGTCAACTGCTCATCGATGCTCCATATGCGGAACGCTATCGCGCCCTGAGCGAAATCGCTGAGCAAGGCGGGCTGCAACTCGCCACGAGAATCGTGCCCGCGTCGGTTAAGGAAGGCGAACTCTTCTATGCGAATGCGGTTGCGGCCGGGTTCGAAGGCGTAATGGCCAAGGGCCTCGCGAGTCTCTACACCCCTGGGGCGCGCGGCCGCGGATGGCTCAAAATTAAGCCGGCTCGGACGCTCGACCTGGTAATCGTAGCGGCAGATTGGGGCTATGGGCGGCGCCATGGATGGCTCTCGAACTACCATCTGGCGGCCCGCGACCCGCACCGCGGTGAACTGGTCGAGGTTGGCAAGACCTTCAAAGGCATGACCGACGCGGACTTCAAGGAGATGACCGAACGGCTGCTCGCACTCAAAACCGGCGAGCGCGGCGGCACAGTCTTCGTCCGCCCTGAAGTGGTGGTCGAAGTAGCATACAGCGATCTTCAACGCAGTCCGCGTTACGCTGGCGGAATCGCGCTGCGCTTCGCCCGTATCCTGAACGTGCGCGCGGACAAGGCGCCGGAGGAAGCAGACACGATCGAGACTATGACTGCGCAATTCGATCGTCAGATCGTCAAGCCGCTGACTTCGGGAAATTGATCTCTAACTAAGGCATTGTGGAGAGCGTTAGTGGAGTAGCAACAAGCTACTCTATTCCTGTGAATTATGCTCAAGCGAGACGATCCATGCACGCAGCGCGTCGTTCGTCGTCTGGAAAGCGACTTCGTCCCACGGTATTTCCTCGGGCGCAAAATAGCGGACTTCAGTCGCTTCGTCCGATACGCCAGGCTTTTCGGCTCCCGGTCTGGCCATATAGACCACGACCGCGGCGATCGGGTCCGCCGGGTCGCTAAACACACCGAGCAGCGGCCCGAGTTCGACGCGCATTCCGACTTCCTCGCCGGTCTCGCGCAACGCGGCCTGCTCCGGAGTTTCGCCGAGGTCGACGTAGCCACCGGGAAAGGTCCATTTGCCAATCTGTGGTACGATTCCGCGCCGCAGCAACAGTACCCGGCCGCCGTCAATCACCAGACAGCCTGCCACCAGCTTCGGTCCGGGGAAATCGATAAATCCGCAGTTCGCGCACACCTTGTGACGCTTGCGCTCCGGCAGCACGAGGCGCATCCGCATCTCGCCGCCGCATAGCGCGCAAAACCGCGCGTTATGGGGAAATTGATGCTGAAGATGATGGTTCGCTCGAACTGGTGAGTCAGGGTCACTACTACTAGTGGATCGGTTTTCGCTCATAGCTAGCGCCTGGCTCTCCCGGCCATATTGATCCTTCTCCAACCGATCCCATTTATCCTCAGCCTATATTGCTGAGAATGTATTACGCGCGTCGATTGGCAATTGCTCCGCAGTTTCTCAACTTGTCCACGTCCGCCGGACTGAAACCCCAATCGCCCAGCGCTTCTTCGGTATGCTCGCCGGGGACCGCCGGCGGCCCTTGAATCGCACTCGGCGTGCGGCTGAAACGGGGCGCCGGCGCGGGTTGCGTGACGCCGCCCTGCTTGACGAAGGTCGCGCGCAAGCGGTTGTGCGGATGCTCAGGCGCTTCCTCCATGCTCAATACCGGCGCAAAGCAGATGTCGGTGCCTTCCATGACCTTGCACCATTCATCGCGAGTCTTGGTCAGGAAAAGCGCCTTGATCCGCTCCTTCATCTTTGGCCATGACTGGCGATCGTTCTGGCGCGGCAGTTCTTCGTTCTTCAGTCCGCTGCGCTCGAGCAACTCCTGGTAGAATTTGGTCTCGATCGAGCCGATGGAGATGTGCTTGCCGTCCTTGGTTTCGTAAACGTCGTAGTAGTGTGCGCCGGTGTCGAGCATATTTGCGCCGCGCTCGTTGGTCCAAATGCCGGCGCCATGCATCCCGTAGATAGCGGTCATCAGGGACGCGACCCCGTCTACCATCGCGACATCGACCACCTGCCCCTTGCCCGATTTCTGCGCCTCGAGGATGCCTGCCACGACGCCGAGCGCCAGGTAGAGCGCGCCGCCGCCGAAGTCGCCGACCAGGTTGAGTGGTGGCACGGGTGCTTCGCCGCGCCGCCCGATTGAATGAAGCGCGCCCGACAGCGCGATATAGTTGATATCGTGCCCGGCCGCCTGCGCGAGCGGACCCTCCTGTCCCCACCCGGTCATCCGGCCGTAGACCAGTCTGGGGTTGCGCGTCAGGCACAAGTCAGGCCCGATGCCGAGCCGTTCCATCACGCCCGGCCGGAATCCTTCGATCAACGCGTCGGCCTTCTCGACCATCCGCAGGATCGTCTCAGTCGCTTCGGGCCGCTTCAGGTCGAGAGCAATCGAACGCCGGCCGCGATTGAGCAGGCTGAATTTGGTCTCCACCTGGATGCCCAATCCGGCGTCGGCCAGGCGATCGATTCGCACTACGTCGGCGCCCATATCGGACAGCAGCATCGCGCACATCGGAGCCGGACCAATGCCGGCAAGCTCGATTACCCGGAAACCTGAGAGCACTCCCATGATCGATTCACCTCGCGGATCGCGTCGTTTACGCGCCCAACCTTAGCATCATTTGCGGCCGGGCCAGTAGAGCAACCGGCGGACCAGGGTTCGAATTTGCGATACCGCGCGACGGTCGCCTGGTTATCGCAAATGCCCGAGCTTGACGGCCTGACCGGATTGACGACGATGCGGACTAACGGGGTGCGAACGCGCGTGTTGCCTATTGCTTTCGCCGGCAATCGGCACACAACCCGTAAAGTTCCATCTTGTGGCGGGTGAGCAGGACGCCCAGCCGGCTGGCGACTTCCTGCTGCAGGCGTTCCATCGAATCGTCTTCGAATTCCAAAATCCGGCCACAGCTCTCGCAAATGAAATGGTCGTGATGGTGATCGCCGGCCACTTCGTAGCGCGCCTGGCCTTCGTCGAAATGACGCTCGAACAGCAGCCCGCATTCCTTGAGCAGTTTGAGCGTGCGATAAATTGTCGCATAGCCGACGTGAGGATTGATCTGCTTGACCTCGGCGTAGAGCTCTTCGGCGCTGACATGGCGGCCAAGGTCGAAAAATACCCGGGCAATATCGTCGCGCGGCGAGGTGGACTTTAATCCGTGCTCGCGCAACCGCGAGTGGAACAGCTCCATGCGCTGCACCGATTTCCTGCTGGCCGGGCGCTCGCTCACTTTTTCTCTCTCTCGGCCGCTCGGCTTATGAACCTGTTCACGGCTCCGATCCCCACCGTCCGATTAGTTCGGCTCGGCAGGTCCACCGCACCGGGACTTCCCGGTAAGGTTCGGTGAACCAGAACCCGGACATCCCGCGGTCCTCCGCCAGGGCCGATCACATGCTGCGAGAAGCGAAGGCGCGAGTCGAATCGCGAAATCAGCCAGCCTCCTTCACGGGGGCCGCGCCCGCAGGCCGCGCGAACCTGCTCGGCGGCAGCGCGAGCCTCAACCCTGCTCGGCCTCGGCGGCGGCCTCGACCATCCGCCGCGCCGCCGGCGACAGATAGACGTCGTCGAGGTCGCGATCGCGCAGGGCTTCGGCCAGCATCTCGACCTGCTCCGCGGGCGGCATCTCACGATCGAGAATAATCAGGTTCTTGTCGCGAAAACGGCATGCCCCGCCGCGCGCGCGATAGCCAACCTCGCGCAGGATTTTCTCCCGCCGCACCTCGAGCCCGACTCTTTTGGCGGCCTCGGCCAGTTCGTCCGCCAGCCGCAATAAGCGCGTTCCCTTGTTATCGCTCATCTGCTTCCAGATTAAATCGCCATGGCGCACTTGAGCGCGCCCCGTGTCGAGTGCTATCGCGATCCTCAGGACGAGAGGCCGCGCCGATGATCAAGCAAATTCTGGTCGGCATCGATACCTCCGAACATTCGCGTGGGGCCCAGCGCTACGCCTTCTACCTGGCGCGGCGGCTCGACGCCACCCTAATTGGCCTTCATGTGGTCGACATCGTCTCAATCGAAGGCCCGTTTTTTCATGATATCTCAGGCTCGCTCGGACTTGAACCATACCTCGACCTTTCGTCGCGGATGCGCGAGGTATTGACCGCCCGCGGCCAGGCCGTGCTCGAGGAGTTCGCCGCCGCGGCGCGGCGCGAGCGAGTCAACGCCGAAATCCTGCTCGACGTGGGTGTGGTCGCCAACCAGGTCTGTGAACGGGCCCGCAGCGCCGACCTGGTAATGATCGGCCATCGCGGGGTCAACGAGCGCTTCTCGACCGGGCTGCTCGGCTCAACCACCGAGAGCGTGGCCCGCAAGTCTCCGCGCCCGTTGCTGGTTTCGCCGCGGCAATTCAGGGAAATCAACCGGCCTGTGCTGGCTTACGACGGCAGCGAACGGGCCTCGCGGGCAATGCGCGCGGCGGCCGAACTGAGCGCTCTGCTCGAGGTTCCGCTGGCGGTGATTACGGTCGCGCGCGATTCCCGGCTGGGCCAGAAGACTCTCAACGAGGCGCGCGCCTACCTCGAACCCTACTCGGTGAAAGCCGAATTCACGCTCGTTCAGGGCAACACTCACGAAGGCATCATCGGCTTCCTCAATCAGTACGACGCCGACCTGGTGTTCGTCGGCTCTTACGGCCACAGCCGCTTTATCGAGATGGTGATCGGCTCGAACACCGAATACGTGATGCGCAACGCACCCTGCCCGGTGTTCCTGTCGCGCTGACGTGCGAGGCGTCAGGCCTGCGGCTGCTCGCGGCGCTGCTCGAGAAAACGGCGCAAAAGGAGCCGCATCGTTTCTTTGGGCTGGATCCCGATCAGCGGAAACTCACCCAGCATGAAGGTCGGAAAGCCCAACGCGGAGAAGCGCTCGGCCTCGCTATGATTTTCGGCGATTTGCCCCGCGGTCAGGCGGTTTTCAAGGTTCCGGCGAAATTCCTCGCCCTCCATTCCGGCCGCGACCGCGATTTCGCTCAGCCGATCGAGATCCGCAATGTCCTGGCGGAGTTCGAAGGCGGCGCGAAACACTCCGGTGTGAAATGGCTCGAAAGCGCCGGCCCGGCGCGCCAGTTCGGAGCCCATCAGCGCGGCCTCCGAGTCTATCCAAATTTCGGGCGCAGTCACCGGCACGCCGGTCTCAGCGATAACGGTCGCGATCTTTTCGCGTTCGATCGGTCCTAGCGAGTTGCCCGGGCTGGCCTTGCGATCGCGCAGGCGAATCGGCACTCCCTTCCATAGCGGTGTGAAGGCGAGTTCCGCCTCGAGCTCGCGCACGATCCGCCATGCGATGTAGCAGAGCGTCGAAGCATAATCGAAGTATATAGGGACGATGAGACGCGCTTCGGCCATGACTGAGCGCCAATAATCGCGCAGCGCCGACCGCCAATCAACGCGCCGCGCTTGTGCGCGCACCGCAGCGGTCTCATGCTTGAGCAATGGCTTCAGCGCGCCGTCCGATTCTCAAACTTGGCGTGGTAGATATCGGCGTCGAGAACGCGCAATTGCCCAACGGTGTAACCATCGATTTGGCCGTGATTCGGCATCCCGGAGCGAGCGCAATCGTCGCACTCGATGCGGACGGGACTGTCACGATGCTGACGCAATATCGTCATGCGATTGGTGGATGGCTGCGTGAAATTCCTGCCGGATGCCGTGATGGCGACGAGACGCCGCTTCAATGCGCGCAACGGGAATTGCGCGAAGAGGCGGCAATTGTAGCCCAGCGTTGGGACCATCTCGGGTCAATCGTGACGATTCCGAGCTTCTGCGATGAGCGAATAGATCTGTACCTGGCGCGCGAACTGTCCGTCGCGGCAGGTCAGCTAGATGATGACGAAGTTATAAGAGTTGAAAAGATTGCGCTGGAGCGAGCACTAGCGATGGTCTCGCAGGGCGAAATTATCGATGCGAAAACAATCGCGGCACTGTATCGTGCAAATGCGTTTCTGCGCGATCGACGCGACTAACGCGGTCGGTTAACTCCCCGCGACCACGCCGAGGGTATACTCGGCGCGGCTTTTCCGAAAGAAGCGGTCGGCATCCGAGCTAATCGATGCTGAGTTCATCAGGAAATAGAAAAGTGGTGCTACCGTCAGCAAATTGCACCAGAAACATCCGCCGGTCGAGATTCGTGACTTCTCGCAGCACCACCGGTTTTTCCTTAAAGTGACTTACGCCTTGACGGTCGCGTACCGGACGTTTCAGCGAGCAATGGCGCCCAACCAGGGCTTCAATAACTTGTACATTTTCCATGATGGTCGTACCTCCATCCCCCATTAGCCTCAGGGCTTCCTCGTCCTCACGACCGGAGAATATAGCAAGGTTTGGGCCCAAATGTCACTATGCTTTTTACACGATTTAAACAGGACTGCTGCCGCAATAGGCATGCGTTAGACAAAGTTGCAGCAGCAGGATCAGCGTCTCCTCAATTCGCGCTTTCACTGTCCTTTTGCGAAACTCTTGCTTCACGGTGCCAAACGGGTCAGGTAAAAGTGCAAACCGGCTCGCGATCTGAGCACCTGTCCATTTTAGCGACAGTTTTTTGACCGGCGAGGATCTGCCAATGACGACGATTTATCCGCAGGTAATGGGCCGCGAAGCGATGGTTTCGACCGAGCATTACCTCTCTGCCTCGGCCGGTGCGCGAATTTTCGCCCGCGGTGGCAACGCGATCGATGCGGCGGTGGCCGCAACCCTGGTCGAGGGCGTCGTCAACCCTCATATGCACACCATTGGCGGTGAAGCGCCGATGCTCATCTACGTCGCCAAGACCCGGCAGGTGGTCGCCGTCAATGGCAACATGACTGCGCCGGCCCGGGCGACCATCGATCAGTACCGCGCGCTCAATATAAGCCTGATTCCCGCGGAGGGTTTGCTCGCCGCCGGAGTTCCTGCCGCCTTTGACGCGTTGGCGAGTGCATTGAGGGAGTTTGGCACGCTCACGCTGGCGGAAGTCGTGGAACCCGCCCTGAAGCTCTGCGAGGACGGGATGCCGATGCATGCCGGGCTCAGCGGTCATGGCGAGACGCCGCAGGACCTGTCGGGGCTCATCGGCCGAGCCTCGTTGCGCAACAACGAGCGTAAATTTCGCGAAAAATGGCCTTCCAGCGCCGCCGTCTACATGCCAAACGGCGAACTGCCGTATCCCGGCGAGATCATCAAAAATCCGGCATTGACGCACTTCTTCCGCCGCCTGCTCGAAGCCGAAGCGACGGCGAAAAATCGCGGCCGTGAGTCCGCTATCGACGCGGCGCGCGAGCGTTTCTACCGCGGCGATATCGCGCGCGAAATCGTGCGATGGTCCGAGGCCAACGGTGGCTTGCTGCAGGAGAGCGACCTCGCCGGCTTCAGCACCAGGTTCGAGCAGGCGGTCGCGGTCGATTATCACGGCGTAACCGTCCACAAATGCCAGCCGTGGTCGCAGGGTCCGGTATTTCTCCAGCAACTGCGCCTGCTCGAAGGTCTCGACCTGCGCCGGATGGGCCATAATTCCGCCGACTATATCCACTACTCGGTCGAGGCGGCCAAGCTCGCCTTTGCCGACCGCGAGGCCTATTACGGCGACCCGGAATTCACCCGGGTGCCGCTCGACGGTCTGCTTTCGCATGAATATGCCGACCTGCGCCGCCCGTTGATCGACCCGCGACGCGCCTCGATGGATCAGCGGCCGGGCGATCCGGTCGCGATGCGCGCCCTTGCCGACGTCGACGGTGCTCAGGCCCGGTCATGGGGCGCCGGCACGATTCACGTCACCGCTGCGGACGGCCGTGGCAACATGGTCGCATGCACCGCGAGCGGCGGATGGATTCCGAGTTCGCCGGTTATCGATACGCTGGGCTTTCCGCTCGGCAGCCGGATGCAGACTTTCTTCCTCGACGAACGCCATCCCAACGCGCTCCGGCCGGGCAAGCGGCCGCGCACCACGCTCACCCCTTCGCTCGCGACCCGCGACGGCGAGCCATTCCTGTCCTTCGGCACGCCGGGCGGCGACCAGCAGGATCAATGGACCCTGCAATTCTTCCTCAACCTGGTCGACTTCGGGATGGACGTGCAGGAAGCGATCGAGGCGCCGCGCTTTTCCACCGCCCACTTCCCCTCGACCTTCTATCCGCACAACGTACAGCCGGGTGTCCTGCGGATGGAGGAGCGGATCGGCCAGCGGGTCGCCGACGAACTCGCGGCGCGCGGCCATAAGGTCCAGGTCCGACCCCCATGGTGCGAGGGGCACGTGCTGGGAATCCGCTTCGACCCGCGGCGTCGGCTGCTCGAAGGCGGCGCCGACCCGCGCGGGCAATTGGCGGTGGTGATGGCCGCGCAGGCGATCGGATGGTAGCGGTTGCCTCGGCGGCCACGACGCCAGCGCCGCGCCGGCGGTTGCGCTAGCCGCAACTCCGATGGCCTCGCGCGGCTGGCCTGCTCATCCGGCGATTGATCCGGCGAAGATTGTCGACCTGACCTACCGGCTGGATTCGGCGGCGATTGGCTGGCCGGGCGACACTCCTTTCAGCCATCGCTTCGATCATTACGGGATAACGCCGCAGGGCTATTTTTACGCCTCCGGCAGCTTCGCGACGGCTGAGCACGCCGGCACCCATATGGATGCGCCCATCCATTTCAGCGCCGGCGGACTCACCGCCGACCAGGTGCCGATCACGATTGGTCCGCTCGCGGTTATCGACTTTTCAGCGCGGGCCGCGGCCGACCCGGCGGCGACTTTGAGCGCCGAGGATGTTGAGCATTGGGAAAGCGCGCACGGAGCCATTCCGCCCGC
This sequence comes from Binataceae bacterium (SeqCode), assembly GCA_035279875.1. GTDB lineage: Bacteria > Desulfobacterota > Binatia > Binatales > Binataceae > JAMXLL01. The sequence goes on along the minus strand of DATEGX010000076.1, from coordinate 17,697 downwards.
CGCGATCGTGCTGGCGCGCTCCGGATGGGGCCGCTTCTGGCCAGAGCCGCAGCGTTATCTCGGCTGCGCTAGTGGTGACGGCTCCCGACTCAGGTTTCCCGGCTTTTCGCTCGCCGCGGTCGACTTGCTGCTGGAACGGCGCACGGTCGCGGCTATCGCGATCGACACGGCCAGTATCGATCCGGGCGATTCGGTGGATTTTGCGGTGCATCGGCGATGGCTTGGGGCGGGGCGGCCGGCCTTCGAGAACATTGCCAACGCCGGGAAACTGCCGGCAACGAGCGCGATTATCTTTTGTATTCCGATGAAGCTCGGCGGGGCCAGCGGCACCCCCGCCCGCATCTTCGCGGTGCTGCCGTAGAAGGACTTGGATGAAGCTCAGGTGTGAACCGCCCACGTTCGTGCGCACCCTAATTTGGGGACTATGGCAGTACCACGACGTCTGCAAGGAATATCTGCCGCTCTACATGAATGAGTTCTCATGGCGCTTCAAGAGTCGCAAGAATCCCAATATGTTCGCGAACTATTACGACGTGCGGTACGTAGCGGCGCAATGCTTGAAGCGCTAAAATGTCCGCGTGTATTTGCCACCCCTCGCGCCGAAGATGAATAGCTGCGCAAACGTCCAGAGAATCTCACCGACGAAGATATGGAACAATTCAATCGAGCTCTTCTGAAGTCCATTAAACCAGGCAATAAGAGCAAGTTATGCCGTCGATAGATGAAATTGTCTTAGGGCTTGAAGCTAGGGATGCGCGTATCGGGAAACTCTATATTGATCACCGCGAACCGGCGTTCGCCGAATACCGCAAGCTAAAATGGGTACTTCGCAAACACGCACTAGAAACGCATGAAGAAGCGTTGTTGGAATGGTTGGCAACCGAACAAGCGAAGTTTAACGAGAACAACGAAGGTGTAACGAAAGCTTTCGCCGATAAAGATGATCAAGAAATGGCAATTCGACATCACAATTTAACAGCCGATGAAATTGTTGCGAGTTGGAGGCACATCGACAAGTTGTCGCAATTGGCGGAAGCTAAATTGGAAGCGCATATTCAGTACTTAAGAGATTTGAACACGTCGCTTAAGGCCAAGATCGCGGAAAAACATTTGTTTCTGAATAGGCATTAAGAACCTACCGTAACTAACCGTTTGCGGCCCGGCCCGCGCTCTTGATCTCCATTTGCGGTCCGAGTTGCGTGTGAAATGCTGCCCGATCCCTGGCTGATGCGCTTCGTCGCGCGAGCGTCGAGCTTGACCCTTCGCGGGACGCCGGGTTGAGGTTGTTCCGTCGGAGAGGCTGGCGGCATAGTCTTGTAAGTGCGCGGGTGCTGAGCATCCGCGCCCTTTTGAATGGCTAAAATTCGCGTAATTTACGAAAACGGCGACCCCGAGCGGGTCCTCGAATTCGACCCGGCTGCCGCCCCCTTCCAGCATGACGGCCAGCCCGGATCGGTGCTGGATATTCTCCTCGGCCACGGTATCCATCTCGAACACGCGTGCGGCGGCAACTGCGCCTGCACCACCTGTCACGTGGTTGTAAAGCAGGGACTCGAGCGGCTCTCCGAGGCCTCGGAGCAGGAGGAGGACATGCTCGACCGCGCGCCGGGCCTGACCCCCCATTCGCGCCTCGGATGCCAGGCGGTGGTCGAGGACCCGGATGCGGAGATCGTGGTCGTGGTGCCGCGCTTCACGATCAACCAGGTCAGCGAGAGCCACGGCGACTGAGATGGCTTCCGGCGGACCTCCCGCCGCTTCGCGCGAGCGGCCGAACTATCAAGCCCGGGTCGAGCGCATCTTCGACCATTGCGCGGATACGCGATCGCTGTTCCTGCGCATGGTGAACCGGCCGCTGCCGCGATTCTCGCCCGGGATGTTCATCTCGGTCGCGATCCCACTGGCCAATGAAACCCGCCTGCGCCCTTACACGATCGCGACCAGCCCGGAAGACGGTGAACCGTTCGAGCTATGCTTCAACCTGGTTCCGAACGGTCCCGGCGCCGCCTGGATGTTCAATCGGCGGGCTGGCGATGTGCTGGATTTTACCGGTCCGTTTGGCGCTTTCACGCTGGAGGAATCGCCCGAACGCGAGGCGGTGTTCATCGCCGAGGGCACCGCAATCGCGCCGGTTCGTCCGATGATCCGGCGTGCGCTGGTATCAGCCGACGGACCTCCGATCCATCTCGTGTATGCGGCCGACCGGCCCGATCATCTGCTCTATCGTGATGAACTCGAAGGGCTCGCGCGTTCGTCCCGGCGCTTCACCTTTGAGCCGACCGTGATCGAGGGCGGTCCCGATTCGCTCCACGGCAGACTGCTGGAAATTGCGCAGACCCGATGGGTCGCGGCGGATAGCAACCGCAGCCGCCAGTTTTTCGTCGCCGGCGTCGGCGGAGGAGTGCTCAAGCTGCGCGATCTGCTGCGCGGCTCGGGCTACGAGCGGCGGGCGGTTCGTTACGAGCAGTGGTGAGGCGCCGGCCTATTCGCGCGGTTCGGCGCGGCGGGTACGAGGATCGAAGCGCCCCGGATCGAGCAGCGGCAGCAATTCCTCATGGCGAGTCCAGGCCAGGGCGGCCAGTTCCAGCGGATCGAGATAGACTTCCTGGCCGCTGCGCAGGTCGCGAATCATCAGGCGCGGGCCGTTGCCGCTCTCGTCGCGATCGACCTCGACCGCGGCAAATTCACTGGTCAGTCGCATTGTCATCTTGCTTTCCAGGCGTCGCCGGCTAGAGCAGGAACATCAGATTGGGCAACGGTTCGTTGTTATTGAGCAGCAGGATCTTCTTGGATTTGATGCGGAGCGCGCCGTCGCGCTCGATCAACTTATGGGTGGTGCTGCCGGCCCAGATGAACTGATTGTGCCGGTGCAGTTGGGTCAGGATAAAGTTCGAGTTGACGGTCAATTCGCCGTCGTTGGCGGAGTCAATCTCGATATTGCCGACGATGCGCTTGAGACGCGGGGTCTGCTCCTTGAGCCAGAGCGTCTCCTTGAGCCGCTGAATGCGATTGCGCAACTGGCCGCGGCGGTCATAGACCACGGAAACATTGCGGGTCGGGTCGATATCGTCGGCATTGGCAGGGATCCAGTAGATGGCGTCCTCGAGCGCCCATAGCGCGAGCCATTCGTCGAACCGATGCTCGTCCATCAGGCGGGCTTCGTGGTACAGGAACCGCTCGATTTCGCTCTGGGAAGTCGACATTGGACTGGTAATCAGGGCGACGCGCCGGAGCCGGCGTCACGCCGCAATCCGCTAGCAAAAAACCGTCGAACTTGCCAAGCCGGTGCCCTCGCGGGGGTCTGCGATGAAACGCCGGAAGCCGCCCAGCGTCATAATATGGGGGGTACCGGCGCGACGGCTGGAAAACCTGCTTGCCCCGGTCATAGGCAAATAGGAAGATCGTTCACGTGAGACTCGGGATAGTGTGCTATAGGGCTAAAGCGGAAAGCATCGTGGCGCGGACCGCCTCGGCCGAGGCCGTATCTCAATGAAACAAAGCAGATTCTCCCGTGCCCTGGCGGCGCAGCGCTTCGCCGCGATGGTGTGCCTCGTTGTCCTGCTCGCTACCGCCGGCAGCGGGATTGCCCAGCAAGGTAGTTTCGTGCCGCCGCCGCAATTGCCGCGGAGTCAGGGGCAGGGCGGCGGTTCGGTGCTCGAAGTGCCCGCGATCCCGGGCCGTCAGGGCGGCGAAAGTGCCAGTATCCCGCGAATCGCGCCGCAGCAGAGTCAGTCATTGACCGTGCCGTCGCGCGAGTTGCGCAGTCAGGCGGGCTATGAGCAGGCGACGGTGACTGTCACTGACCAGCAGGGCCGCTACGTCACGGGTCTGCAAAAGGGCGATTTCAAGCTCTTTATAGACGGCCAGCAGCGTCCTATCGAGTTTTTCCGCCAGGATCTCAACACCCCGGTCTCCCTTGGCATCCTGGTCGATACCTCCGGCAGTATGGAGCCCAAGCTGTCGCAGGCCGAAGCGGCGATCACTGAGTTTATCAATGACCTTAACGAGCGCGATGACGTCTTCTTATTCGCTTTTTCAAGCGAGCCATTCCTCCTTCAACCATTTACGATGAATCATCGGCTCCTGATTAGCCGGCTGCCCTTACTTTATGCGCAAGGCGAAACCGCAATCTTTGACACGATTATCGACGGATTGATGATGGTTCGCGGCGGCCATTGGGACAAGAAAGCCCTGTTGGTGGTGACGGACGGCCAGGACAATGCCAGCGAATTCTCCTTGGCGGACGTGATCGGCCGGGCGCGCCAGATGGGGGTGCTCATCTATTCGATCGGTATTGGCAATCCGAACAGTCCGATGGGCGGGGTCGGTTTCGGGTTGGGTCCGTTCTCGTTTATTGCGGGCGGCGAAGACCATGTCGATACGCGGATGCTCGGTGAACTGTCATCGGAGACCGGCGCGCGGACTTTCGTCCTGCGCACGATTGGCGACGGGGCCGCGATGCGCGAGGATTGCGAGATGATCAGCCGCGAATTGCGCGAGCAATACACGGTTGGCTTCGTCGCGCCGGATCCGGGGCGCGGCGGCTACCGCAATCTAAGGGTCGACGTGCCTAATCGGCCCGACGATTCGGTCCGCGTGCGCAAGGGGGTGATGGTGGGCGGTCCGGGCACCGAGTCTGCGTCAGCCTACCCGGAGCACTGAAGTGGTTGATTAGGTTTGATATGCTAAAAGGGTTTTTATCAGCTAAAATTAGCTCTATTGCGGTAAGTGAATGCTCCTGTCCACCAGGGCATTTGGCGGCGGTGTGCTTTACTCTGCCGCTGTCGTTTGTTAGCCTCTTTAGTTAAACAAAGGAAAAGGGAAAGAATCAGGACCTGATGCCTCTCGAGGCCGCTCGCAAGCGCGAAATTATCAAGGGTAACGCCCGGACCGGTAACGACAGCGGCTCGTCTGAAGTCCAGATCGCGTTGTTCTCCGCGCGTATCGAACAGCTCACCGAGCATCTGAAGACCCACGCGAAGGATCATCATTCGCGCCGCGGATTATTGCGCTTGGTCGGCAAACGACGCCGGCTGCTCGACTATCTGCACGGACAGGACTTCAATCGCTATAAAGGCCTTATCGACAAGCTCGGAATCCGGCGATAGCCCGGATTCGGTTAGAGTCGCCGCCCTCGGCCGTCGCGGCGGGCCAGTCTTGCAGAGGCGCGCCAGGCAGAGACTTGGCGGAATTCTCCACGGTAGATTAAATGGTTGGTTTGCTCGGCGCCGATTCGTCCATCGGGGCGACGCGCCCGGGCCTGTGGCGTCATTCCCAAGTCTCGTTTCTCCCCCAGGTGTACAAAAATGTATCGCAAGTTAGAGATTGAGTTCGCCGGCAGGACCCTGTCGCTGGAGACCGGACGGCTGGCGAAACAGTCGCATGGCGCGGTGCTCGCCCAGTATGGCGACACGATTGTCCTCGCGACGGTGGTTTCGGCCTATCAAGGCCGGGAGAAAGTTGACTTTCTCCCACTGACCGTCGATTACCAGGAGCGTACCTTCGCCGCCGGAAAAATCCCCGGCGGCTTTTTCAAGCGCGAAGGCCGGCCGTCCGAAAAGGAGATCCTTACCTCGCGCCTGATCGACCGCTCGATGCGGCCGCTCTTCCCCAAGGGCTACGATAAGGAAACCCAGATAGTCGTCACCGTGCTGTCGGCGGATCGCGACAACGATCCCGACATGCTCTCGCTGATCGCGACCTCGGCCGCGCTCGAAGTCTCCGACGTGCCGCATAATGGACCGGTCGCCGCAGTGCGGATGGGCCGGATCGACGGCAAGCTGGTGGTCAACCCGCGCTTCAGCGAGATGGAAGAAAGCGACATCTCGATGGTGGTCGCGGCGATGCCCGACTCTATCGTGATGCTCGAGGGTGGCGCGCAGATCGTCGACGAGGAATCGATCCTCGAAGCACTCTTCACCGCCCATGAGGAAATGCGGCCGGTATTCGAGTTGCAATCGGAACTGCGCCGCCTCGCCGGCAAAGCCAAGCGCGATTTCGTCCCCAAGCAGTTTGATTCCGAACTGCTCGCGACAGTCCGCGAGCGGATGTCCGCGGAACTCGAGGAAGCGCTCAAAATCGCAGGTAAGGCCGACCGCAACAGCGCGGTTTACGCTCTTTCCGACCGGGTGGCCGAAGAATTGAAGGCGCGCTATCCGGAACGCGGGCACGAACTCGCCGAGGCGACCGAAAAGGTGCTCCGCGATCGCGTCCGCCGCGTAATCCTCGAACAAGACCGGCGGATCGACGATCGCAGTTCGACCGAGATACGCCCGCTGAGCGCGCAGGTGCAGATCCTGCCGCGTACTCATGGCTCAGCGCTCTTCACCCGGGGCGAGACCCAGGCCCTGGTAACGGCGACGCTGGGGACCTCGTCCGACGAGCAAAAGATCGACGCGCTGCTCGGCGAACGTTTCAAGAAATTCATGCTTCACTATAACTTCCCGCCATTTTCTACCGGCGAGGTGAAGTTCCTGCGCGGGCCGTCGCGCCGCGAGATCGGCCATGGGGCATTGGCGGAACGGGCGCTCGCCCCGGTACTGCCTTCCGAAGAGGCTTTCCCGTACACGATTCGGATCGTCTCCGAAATCCTCGAATCCAACGGCAGTTCCTCGATGGCGACGGTATGCGGCGGCAGTTTGGCGTTGTTCGACGCCGGGGTCCCGGTCAAGGCGGCGGTCGCCGGTATCGCGATGGGACTGGTCAAGGAAGGCGAGCAGGTGCGGGTGCTGACCGATATCCTCGGCGACGAGGACCATCTGGGGGACATGGACTTCAAGGTCGCCGGGACCTCGGAGGGGGTCACCGCGATTCAGATGGACAACAAGGTCGGCGGCGTCACCCGCGACGTGATGCGCCAGGCGCTGCATCAGGCGCGCGAGGCCCGGCTGTTCGTGCTCAGTGTGATGGAGAAAGCGATGGAGCGTCCGCGCAAGGAGGTTTCCTCCTACGCGCCGCGAATCGTGACGCTGCACATCAAGCCCGACAAGATCCGCGACGTGATCGGACCGGGCGGCAAGGTTATCCGCGGCCTGGTCGAGGAGACCGGTTGTAAAATCGACATTCAGGACGACGGCACGGTGCTGATCGCCTCGGCCGACGGCACCGCGATGGAAAAGGCCATCGCCGCAATCCAGGCGATCACGGCCGAACCGGAAATCGGCCGAATCTACCGCGGCAAGGTGCGCAAGGTGGTCGAATTCGGCGCCTTTGTCGAGATCATGCCCGGCACCGACGGCCTCTTGCATATCTCGCAGATATCCAAAGACCGGGTCCGGCGGGTCGAAGACGTGGTCAACGAAGGCGACGAGATCATGGTCAAGGTGCTCGACGTCGATCGCAGCGGCAAGATCAGGCTGTCGATGCGCGAAGCACAGCAGGATACGGAACAGAAGGCGAAATAGTGCACAAAAGCGTTCTTTCCAATGGGGTACGTGTCCTTAGCGAGCCGATGCCGCAGATGGTGTCGGCGACGATCGGGATTTGGGTGGAAAACGGCTCGCGCTACGAAGAATCTTACGAGAACGGGGTCTCCCATTTTATTGAGCATTTGCTGTTCAAGGGGACCCAGACTCGCAGCGCGGCGCAAATCGCCGAGACTATCGACACGGTCGGCGGGGTGCTCAACGCCTTCACCGGCAAGGAATACACCTGCTACTACGCCAAGGTCCTCGGCGAAGATGTCGAGATGACGACCGAGTTGCTAGCGGATATTTTCCTCGATTCAGTCTTTGCGCCCGAGGAGATCGACCGCGAGCGCCAGGTGGTGCTGCAGGAAATCTCGCAGGCCGAGGATACGCCCGACGATTTTATCCACGACCTGTTCAACCTCTATTTCTGGAAGGGCCATCCGCTGTCGCTGCCGATCTTCGGTTCGGTCGATACCGTCAACGCGATCGACCGGGCCAAGCTGACCTCGTTCATGGGCGACCGCTACCGCGCGGCGCGCGTCCTGATCTGCGCGGCCGGCGCGGTCGACCACGAGCGGCTGACCGCCAATTGCGAGCGGCTGTTCGGTTCGATCCCCGGCAACGGCAAGCGCGAGACCATCAGCGCGCCGCAGGAGCGCGTGATGGTCGTGAACCATCCAAAGAAGCTCGAGCAGGCGCATTTGTGTATCGGCGGACCCGGCCTGAGCCAGGTCGCGGCGCTGCGCTATGCGGCCTATGTGCTGAACACGGCGCTGGGCGGTGGGATGTCGTCGCGCCTGTTCCAGGAAGTGCGCGAGAAGCGCGGGCGCGTTTACAGCATCTATTCGTTCCTGTCGGCCTTCCTCGATTGCGGCTATTTCGGGATCTACGCGGGCACCTCGCCCGAATGGGTCGACGAAGTAATCGAGGTAACCGTCAAGGAAATCGCCAAGGTCGCGCACGAGGGATTGCACGCCGACGAACTGGCGCGGGCCAAGAGCCAGCTCAAGGGCAACATGCTGCTCGGCATGGAATCGACCGACAGCCGGATGAACCGGCTGGCGCGCAACGAGATTTACTTCAGGCGTGATATCCCGCTGGAGGAAATCGCTCGCGAAATCGAAGGCGTTACCAACGAACAGGTGATCGAACTGGCGTCCTCATGCTTCAAGGCCGAGCGGATGGGGATGATCATGCTGGGCGACCTCAAGGGCCGCGAACTCGGCCCGGAGATCTTCAGCCCGCTCGCCTGATCGGCCTGGTATCGATCGCGAGGCCTGCAGGTCTCGGCGTCCGCCTGGAGAAAAATGCGGCAGCCATCCAATGGTTGCCGCATTTTGTGTTCTCTTTCGCGCCAATCAGCGCGCCGCCCCGATTCATTACGCTCAGTGCTTCATCTTCTTCAACTCTTCGGTCATCTCGGGAACCGCCTTGAAGAGGTCGGCCACCAGCCCGAAGTCGGCCACGCTGAAGATCGGCGCCTCCTCGTCCTTGTTGATCGCGACGATGGTTTTGGAGTCCTTCATTCCGGCCAGATGCTGAATCGCGCCGGAGATGCCGACCGCGACGTATAGCTCAGGCGCGACGACCTTGCCGGTTTGGCCGACCTGCAGGTCGTTAGGGACGAAACCCGCATCGACGGCCGCCCGGCTCGCGCCCATCGCGGCGCCCAGTTCGTCGACCAGCGGCTCGAGCACGGTTTTGAAATTCTCGCCGGAGCGCAGGCCGCGGCCGCCCGAGACCACGATCTTCGCCTCGGTGAGCTGTGGCCGGTCGCTCTTGATCTCGTTGAAGGCAACAAACTCCATCTTGAGGCCGGCCGGATCGAGTTCGGGCGCAACCTTCTCCACCGGTGCCGTATTGCCGGCGGGCGCGGCCGCGTCGAAGGCGGTACCGCGCACGGTGACGACGCGATGCGGCCCCTCGAGCTCGATGGTGGCCAGCGCGTTGCCGGCGTACATCGGGCGAATCATCGTGCCGTCGTCGTTGATGGCGATAATCTCCGATGCCATCGGGGCGCCGAGGCGGGCGGCCACCCGCGGCATCAGGTCCTTGCCCATAGCGGTGGCGGTGGCGAGCACGGTTTCGGCGCCGGTTTTTTTGGTCAGCGCGGCAATCGCCTGCGCGGCCGCATCGGCGAGATTGTGCGTCAGGCGCGGGTCTTCGAGCACGATAACCTTGCTCACCCCGTACTTGGCAATTTCGCCGGCGGGAGCGTCGGCCTTATCGCCCATGACCACGGCGGTCGCGTTGCCGCCGCGTTTGCGTGCCATTTCGAGACCGGCGTTGATCGCGATTAGCGTGGTCTTGGGGAAATGGCCGTCCTTGTGTTCAGCTATGACGAGTACGTCACCCATTGCGGTTAACTCCGGCGCCGCCGGCGCGCGTGCTGCCGGGCCGAGGCGCCCTTCGAGGCTGTAGACCCGTACGTGGCCGGGCTCAGATCACCTTGGCTTCGGTATGAAGCATCTGCACCAGTTCCTCCACCGACCCGACTTTGCGCCCGGCCTGCCGCTTCTCCGGTGCGTTCAGCGACTTGATTTTGAGCTTGGGGGTGAGGTCGGCGCCGAGGCTGTCGATGGGGATTTCGTTGAAGGGTTTTTTGCGCGCCTTCATTATGCCCGGCAGCGAGGCGTAGCGCGGTTCGTTGAGCCGCAGGTCGGTGGTGATAACCGCGGGCAGCGGAAAAGCCACCGTCTCGAGCCCGCCGTCGGCTTCGCGCACCACCGTGCATTTGTCGCCCGCCAGCTCGATTTTCGAGGCAAAGGTCGCCTGCGGCCACCCCAGCATCTCGGCCAGCATCTGGCCGACCTGGTTGGAATCGTCGTCGATGGCCTGTTTGCCGATAATCACAATGTCGGGCTTTTCGTTGGCGGCTACTTTTGCCATCACACTGGCGATTGCGAAGGTATCGAGCGGCGCGTCGGCGCGAACCAGGATCGCCCGGTCGGCGCCCATCGCAAGCCCGGTGCGCAACTGCTCCTGCCAGGCCTGCTGGCCCACCGAGAGCAAAACAACCTCGCCCGACCCCTGCTTTTCCTTGATACGAAGCGCCTCTTCGATAGCAATCTCGTCGAACGGGTTGATCACCCATTTCACGTTATCGGTAGCGATACCCGAGCCATCGGCCAGCACGCGAATCGTGGTGGCGGGATCGGGCACTCGCTTGACGGGAACCAGGATTTTCATCGTCGATGTTTACTCCAACAAGCCGTTCACAATAGCGAGGACGGCTGAAAACGCGTCAAGGCGGCAAAAGCCGCACCGGACCGTAACAATCGCGCCCCGGCCAGTCAAATTTCGAGACTCGCGCGCGACCGCCAGCCTCTATCTATTATTCATTGTATCCGAGGCGATAGGAAAGTTCGCGGCCCGCTTCGACCACCATCGGAGCGAGTTCATGGTTGATGCGATCGCTGGGAATCCGATAGCAGGGACCCGCTACGGCAAGCGATCCCACCACAGAACGGGTGTAGTCGCGAATTGGCACGGCCACTGATGCTACATCTTCGAAATACTCGCCGGCATCGAAGGAATAACCATCACGGGCCACGCTGTGGAGTTGTTCCATCAGGGCCGCGCGGTCGATGATGGTCTGCTCGGTGAAGCGCTCGAGATGCTCGGGCAGCAATGCGCGGACCTGATCTTCGGGATCGAAGGCCAGGTGGGCCTTGCCGATCGCTGTGCAATGCAGCGGCAGACTCTGTCCAATCGGCGGGGTGATTCGCACCGCCCGGTCGTCGGGTTCGGCCGCCTCGAGCGGAACTACACCATCGCGGCGCGCGACCGCCACGAAGGCGCTTTCGCGGGCTTTACGGGCGATTTCAGCTAGGATCGGGCGCGCTTGCCGAACCAGGCCCATATGGTGAATATAACGGCGGCCCAGATGCAGACACTTGATGCCGAGGCGATAATTTTCGGTACTGCGGTTTTGCTCGATATAACCGCGGGCTTCGAGCGTCGCGAGCAGGCGGAAGACGTTGTTTTTGTGGAGCTTGAGGCGTTTTGAGAGTTCGGTGACGCCGAGTTCGTCGGCCTCGCCAAAGAATTGCTCGACGACGTCGAGAGAATGCGCCACCGATTGAATAACGTAGTTTGTCTTGTCGCGCCGCACCATCGGGGTTTAATCTTCGTTCATTCAGCCGGATGTCGTTTTAAGCGCTAGCCTGTCAATTCTGGAAAAGTGTTTTACTTTAGGCCCCGCAGGCAAAAATTGTCAACGCCGTTTGAAAGCCCTTCGAAAGGCGTTCAGCAGGCCCTATAGGTGACCTGAGCGTTCGTTACAACGGGCAGAAAACGGGCTGGGAGCGTCGATCGTGGCAGAAGTATCAAAAGCCGATTGGTTCCGCCGTGTCGATGAAAGCGACGACGAATTGTTTTATGAATACCCACGCTTCGTCGTGCATATCGACGACCATGCAATCGCCGGCGCCGGCGAGATTTATCAAGGCTTGTTGCCCAAAAATGGCGAAATCCTCGATTTGATGAGCAGTTGGCGCTCGCATCTGCCAGCCGCGCTCAGCCCAGCGCGTATTGTCGGGCTGGGGCTGAATCGCGCGGAAATGCAGGATAACCCGGCGTTAACCGAGGTAGTGGTCCACAATGTGAATCGCGAGCCCCACCTGCCATTCGACGGGGGCTCTTTCGACGGCGCTGTTATGACCGTATCGGTACAGTACCTGACTCGGCCGGTCGAGGTTTTTGCGGACGTCGGGCGGGTATTGAGACCGGGCCGGCCGTTTATCGTCACCTTTTCCAACCGCATGTTCCCGACCAAGGCGGTTGCGTTGTGGCAAATGTCGAGCGACGAGCAGCGTCTGGCGATAGTGCGGCGCTACTTTGAAGAAAGCGGCGCATTTGAGAGGATCGAAGCGATCGACCGGGGTGTGCGCCCTGGAATGACGCACGATCCGATCTGGGGTGTGGTCGGCTATTCTATCGCGCGATAAGCGCGGCAATGGACTCTCGATGATCGCCAATCGCGGACTTCGGCATCTGGCACTTAACGTCGCCGACGTGGCGCAGGCCAGTGCTTTCTATCAGCGGGTTTTCGGAATGCGGGTGGCATGGCAGCCCGACCCGGACAACGCCTATCTCACGTCCGGCAATGACAGTCTCGCGCTTCATCGCGGGACCCGCGGTGACCCGGCGGCGCAATCGCTCGACCATCTCGGCTTCATTATCGCGACAATCGAGGAACTGGAGACCGGTTACGAATGGGCCCGGCGTAATCAACTCGAAATCGCGCACCCTCTGCGGCACCATCGCGACGGCTCGGTTTCGTTCTATATTCGCGATCCCGACGGCAACGTGATCCAGTTGCTGTATGAGCCGTCAATCAGTTCGCTTACGATCGGCAACGGGGCGAAGAGTTAGACCGTCAGGCGTACTCTTCCGAAGCCAGCCTGCGTGACGCGGGCGGAGCATCACGAATGCTAAAAGGCCAAGCTTCGGCCAGCGGCACCACTGCCTACGCGAACCGCTTCAGCCAATTTCCCGGTCATTACCGCCCAATGCAGGGGCTGTCGGTCTCTTCGATCGGAATCGGCACCTATCTTGGCGAAGAAGATGCCGCCGCAGATGCGGCGTATGGCGACGCGATCCGGACAGCGCTGCTGGGCGGCATTAATCTGCTCGACACGGCCATCAACTACCGCTTTCAACGCAGCGAAAGGGTGATTGGCAAAATCATCGCCGAGGCGGTCGGCGCCGGGACGCTCGACCGCGGGCAAATCGTGGTTGCGACCAAGGGCGGTTATCTCGCCTTCGACGACGAAATGCCGGCCGATCCCCGCGCCTGGTTCGAGGAGCACTACCTCCGCACGGGAATCGTCAAACCTGGCGAACTGGTGCAAGGCTCGCATTGCATGACGCCGCGCTACCTTGAAGCGATGCTCGAGCGCAGTCGCGCCAACCTGGGCCTCGACACCATCGATATCTACCATGTGCACAATCCAGACGCCCAGCTTGGCGCCGTGAGCCGCGAAGAGTTCCGGATGCGCCTGCGCGCAGCTTTCGAGTTCCTTGAAGGTGCGGTGAAGTCCGGCAAAATCGGCTGTTACGGCGTCGCGACCTGGAGCGGCTTGCGGGTGGCAGCGAGCGACCGCGGCTACTTATCCCTGTCCGATCTGGTTGCAATAGCCAGGGACGCCGGCGGTCCCGATCATCATTTCAAAGTGATTCAGCTTCCCTACAATCTCGCGATGACCGAAGCGCTGACCTCACACAACCAGACGCTGTCGCAAAATAGCGAAAGCACGAGCCTGTTGGCCGTGGCCGACGCGCTCGGCATTTCGGTATGCGCGAGCGCCTCGCTGCTGCAGGGACAATTGACGCGGCGGCTGCCAGAGGTAATGCGCACGGCGTTTCCCGACATGGAGACCGACGCGCAGCGCTCGATTCAATTCGTGCGTTCCACCCCGTGGATAAACGTGGCCCTGGTAGGGATGAGTTCCGCCGCACACGTGGCCGAGAACCTCGCGGCGGCGACGCATCCGCCGGCACAGTTCGACGCCTTGATGAAGCTCTTCAAGCGCGCCGGCTGAGGCTAAGGCCATGAAGGCCGGTCGTGGCCCGCGATTTAAGGGCTTCGGCTGATTCCCCTGAAACGCCGTTTGTCAGGCGTCTGAAATGCGGACATGGTCCGGTGGCGAAGCTAGCCAGCCGCTGGCGGGCGATGGATTCGTCGAGCGCCATTCCGTTCTCGTCGACGGCCTGAACCATATGGCCTTCGACGCGGAACCTCCATTTGCATCGCACGCAGAAGAACAGGCAGCGGCGAGCGCCAAAGCGTCCATACCTTTCGAGCGGCTCGATGGCGAAGTTATGCCGGGTTTCGACGGCCGAAAAGAGCGGCGGCGGGGCAGCGGAATCCGCGCGAACGGTTCGTTCCTGATGCGCAAGCCGAGCTGCAAGGGTCGACAAGCCGGGAAGCCCCGAGGCCTTTACGCCCCAGGAGGTTCCAGGCTCCCGCTTGTTCCCGAATGCAAATAGCCGATGTTGCGCGGTTCTCATTGGGCCGGCACCTTGTTTCCTCGATCAACCTTCAGAGCATCGAGTGTGCCCCGTCCCAACTCAGCGATTTGATTACGGTTTTTCGATAATGTGACGGCTCCCTTTCGAATTACATTGCACTTTGCCGCAATCCATTGCGGCGCGGCACGGATGCGCCGGAGCTGGAGGAAGGGATTGAGTCACGCGCGACGTTCGGATAGTTTTGAACGCTCTATCTCTCGGGGGTTGGCTTTCCATGAACAGCGTCATCCAGAAAATCGAAGAGCGCGGCATGCGCAAGGATATCCCCGAGTTTCGCGTCGGCGACACGCTTCGCCTTCAGGTACGAGTGGTCGAAGGCGAGAAGGAACGCATCCAGTCGTTCGAGGGTATCGTCATCAAGATGAACCGCGGCGGGAACCGCGCGACCTTCACGGTGCGCAAGGTCTCCTACGGAATCGGCGTGGAGCGGATTTTCCCGCTGCATTCGCCGCGTATCGAAAAAATCCAGGTGCTGAGCCGCGGCAAGGTTCGCCGCGCGCGTCTTTATTACCTGCGCGAATTGTCCGGCAAGGCCGCGCGGGTCGCGACCATCAACTGAACGCCGTAGCGCGTCAGCAGGCCTAGTCTTTCGCGATTGGCACGAAGCCGGCGAAGCGCAGCCGATCGCCGGCCTTGATGCCATGGCGTGCGGCGAATCCGCCGTTGACCTCGAGCACATACTGCGAGTCGCCCGGGACGCTGAGTTGGCGTTCCGAGAACGGCGTCGCTTCGGCCACGATCCCGATCACCTTGCCGTTCTCGTCGGCAAAAATCATATCGAGCGGAATCTCGGTGTTTTTCATCCAGAACGTCAAATGCTGGGGCGTTTTGAAGAGGAACAGCATACCCGCGTTCTCGTCTAGATGCTGGCGGTACATCAGGCCGGTCTCGCGCGCTGACGGGGTGTCGGCGATTTCGATCCGTACCGTCGCGAGGTTCTGATCGGCGGGACCGGAGATAATGACCCGCGGGTCGTTCGCACACGCCGCCATCGAACATATCACGAGCAGCACGGCGACAATGCCGGCGGCCAGGCGCGATCCACGCCGGGGATTCGATGCGATTTGCACGCGCGCCAATCTATACTGCCGCGAACACCGCTTCTATACCGGCTCAGGGGCGATTTCCTCGAGTTCGCGCCGGGCGGTCTCGGGAAACAACAGGTACATAAGCACAGCAGCGACCAGCCAGAACGAGGTCAAAATCCGGATGGCCGGCCAATGCGATCCGGTCACCCCGTAGAGCATGCCCTCCAGTAGCAGTCCGAACGCGCCTCCGCCATAGCGGGCTACGTATAGCGCGCTGGCGGCTGCTGACCTGAACGAAGTCGGAAACAACTCGGCGCTATAGGCGTTGGTGATAGTAACGCCGGCCTGATCACAGAAAAGCCATCCGATCCATAAGCCAACCACCGCGCTGCTGCCGGCGCTGTAGAGCCGGTAGGCGAGAAAAGCCTCGGCGGCGATAAAGATTGGCCCGACGATCCGCCGTCCGAAACGGTCGCTGACTCTACCCGCGACGATATTGCCGACTATGCCGAGCGCGCCGCCGAACACATAGAGCGACGAAACTCGCCGGGGCGCCCAGTGATGCGCCTCCTGCAGAAATTTGGGCACGAAGAAGCCCGCCGAGCCGCCGGCAATCGAGCCGAAGAATACCACCACCACCATCGAGACCAACCGGCGCGGATAGGTCTTGAGCAACGCCCGCAAGGGCTCGAGCAGGGCGGGCCGCGCGGCGGCTATGCGATGCTCGCGCTCGAAGCGCTGGCTTTCCGGCAGGATGCGCCGCAGCGGGATTATCAGGGCCAGCGGCAGCAGCGCCAGCGCATACAACCCGCGCCATCCGAACGGGATTATCCCGATCATCGCGAAGACGATCGCCGCCAGCCCGTAGCCCGAGATCGATAGCGCACCCTGCATCCCGAGGGCCCATCCACGTACCGCGGCGTCGACCTCCTCGGCCAGTATCACCAACGAAATGGTGGCCTCGGCGCCGGAAAAGGCGCGCGTCGCGAATTGCGCGGCAACGAAGCTGCCGGAATGGGGCGCGAGCGCGCTCAGGCCGGTGAAAATTGTGTAGCCGACGATCGTATACAGCAGCAGCCGGCGGCGTCCGAAAATATCGGCCAGCGGCGAGATCAGCAGCGAGCCAATGTAGCCAAGACGGATAAGCGACAGGGTTGCGCCCAGGCGCGCCTCGGCGATTCCCAGCCCGCGCTGGATTTGCTTGAGCGCCAGGCTCAGCAGGGCCGCGTCGTAATTGTCGAAGAAGCCGGCGGTGGTGGAAATCCCAAAGACTCGCCATTGCCGCTGCGTGAAGGGTGGGAAACGGCGAGCGATGAATGGAAAGCGCGCGCGATGCTCTGGTGGCGCGCCGACTAACAATACTTCGACGCCTGCGGTGTCGCGCGGTAAGAACTGGAATCGCCGCAATGGCGAAATCGCAGCGAGGTCGGTCTCAGGAGAGGGATTTCGGAAAATGGCCGCATTCTATCGACGCACTGTCGTCTATCTTCTACTAGCGACGCTGCGCCGTTCAACGGGTGCCATTGCTCCAAGCCGCTCAGCTGCAGTTCAAAAGCGCGGGGCGTGCTTGCTGGCCGCCTTAATGTTCCAGCCCCCGACAAGCGGACAGGTCTAGAGGCCGAGAGATCTATAGCCAATCGTCGTGCGCTGGTCGACCGACGCGCTGCTTCGGGGGCCTCGCTACCCGCGGCTCGCCGTGTCCCTCATCGCGTAGACACGGCGAGCAACGATGAACGTTCGCACTTCCCGAAGAGTACGGCCTCCGTTACGGGAGATCGACCGGCCCGTTACCGGCGATTTTCAGTTTCCAGTTGGAAATCTCATTGTATTTGTTCACGTCCAACTCGCTGGCGAACTTGACCAGCCTCGCGGTGTCCGGGCCATGGGCGTCCTCGGCGCGCTGGCGCAGGTAGTAAGGAGGAATGCTCTGGTAGTACAGCGTGGCTTGTACCTTTGCCGCATTCGCCAGTGGTCCCGTGAGCGGCAGCTGATAACGCACGACGCTGCAGCCACATCCGTTTTGATAGCTCGGATCAGCGCCCGTTCCGACTGCGGCGATGATATCGGCGTTGGGACCGCTGGAAGACCTGCCCTGAGCCTGAATTCGATTGTCCTTAACTTTATTGTCGAGACTGAGAAAACTGGTGGTAATCTGTCCCTGGGGATCACGCACCGTCTCCTCGTAAATCTCGACCTGTTGATCGTTCGTAATCGGATTGCCAGTCCAG
>DATEGX010000075.1:0-2036 GCA_035279875.1 Binataceae bacterium (SeqCode) | reverse complement strand
ATAAGTAATGAGGCCGGTGGTTTCGCCGCCGATGTCGATGCCCTCATAGAGCCGCTGCGCGATGCGCATCGTGTGCGCCGGCGCAAAGCCGAGCTTGCGGCTTGCCTCCTGCTGCAGGGTCGAGGTGGTGAAGGGCGCCTGAGGGTTGCGGCGCGCGGGCTTGGCGTCGACGCTGGTGACCGTGAAGCTCGCCGCTTCGATCGCTCTCTTGAAATCCTCGGCCTCGGCACCCGAGCCGATGTCGAGCCTTTGGATTTTCCTGCCGTCGGCGCCGACCAGGCGCGCCTCGAAGGCTTCGCCGCGCGGCGTGGTCAGTGTCGCGACCAGCGACCAGTATTCGCGCGGAACGAATTTCTCGATTTCCAGCTCGCGGTCGCAGACGAGCCGCAGCGCCACCGATTGCACGCGTCCGGCCGAGCGCGCGCCCGGCAGCTTGCGCCAGAGCACGGGTGAGAGCGTGAAGCCGACCAGGTAATCCAGCGCCCGGCGCGCCATATAGGCGTCGACGAGTGCGCCATCGATCTGGCGCGGCTGCTTCATCGCCTCGGTGATGGCCTGCTTGGTGATGGCGTTGAACACCACGCGCTCGATCTTGTGATCTTTCAGCGCGCGCTTTTCCTTGAGGATCTCAAGTACGTGCCAGGAGATGGCCTCGCCCTCGCGATCAGGGTCGGTAGCGAGGATCAGGCGCTCGGCGCCCTTCAGGGATTTGGCGATGTCGTTGAGGCGGGACGCCGCCTTGGGATCGACCTCCCAGATCATCCGAAAATTATGTTCCGGATCGACCGATCCGTTCTTGGCCGGGAGGTCCCGGACATGGCCGAACGAGGCCAGAACCTCGTAGGACGAGCCCAAATACTTGTTGATCGTCTTGGCTTTCGCCGGAGACTCCACAATGACGATATTCATGTAATTCCAGTAACTTGCGGGAAGGTTTGGGGGAGTTTTCGCGAGATTCGCGCATCCCCTCTCGGGGCGAACATGGGTTCTGGGGGACCTCCTGTCAAATGGACAGATGGTGAGAGCAGGCGCTCCAGGCTCCGCCTAATGTCCCTTGGGTTGTAAAATACCTACCTACGGCTGTGCTGATTGAGAGGTATCAAGATACTTTCAAACAATCACCGGGGCGTGAGGCCAGCAGCCGATGTCATCGTACGCGTGGCCGTCGCGACCCCCTGGGTCGCGATGACCGCGTCGGCCTCGGCTTGAGCATCGTATCGCCGAAGTGAAGCACACGTCCGTCGGATGCGTGCAGTTCCAGGGGCTTGACCAGGTGGCCCTTGTCGCGGTCGACGAGGATGGTCGCGATTTCCGTGGGGTTCTCGTCGAACTCTTCGCTCCATTGCCGCAGCGCTACCAGGATTGGGAAGATGCCGCGGCCCTTCTCCGTCGGCACATATTCTTGATAGGCGCTGCCGTCGGAAGCGGGTTTCATCCGAAGAATGCCGCGGTCGACGAGCGCGCGCAGCCGCACGGTGAGGATGTTCCTCGCGAGCCCCAGGCTGCGTTGAAACTCGCCGAAGCGGCGGCGGCCGAGCAGGGCATCGCGAACGATGAGGAGCGACCACCAGTCGCCGATGGCATCGAGCCCGCGGGCGATCGGGCATTCGCAGCGGGCGAGCGAGGTCCGTTTCACCATGGCGAGACTCCTTCCTCCACCCGAGACCGATCACGGCCTTGTGTGGTTGCAACATTAAACCAAACGCTCTAGTTGAGCAATGTGGTTTAATCATGCAACTAGCGCAATGGAGAGAGGCCATGAGGCTCGAGAACAAGACGGCACTGATCACAGGCGGCAACAGCGGCATTGGTCTTCAGACCGCGCGGCTGTTCGTCGCCGAAGGGGCGCGCGTCGTCGTCATCGGGCGCAACCGCGCGACGCTCGATGCCGCCGCGAGCGAGCTCGGGCCAAAGGCCCTCGCGCTCGTCGCTGACGCGACGGATGTTCCCGCTCTCGAGGCCGCGGTCGAGAAGGGCGTCGGCAGGTTCGGCAAGCTCGACATCGTGTTTGCCAATGCCGGCATCGCCGGCGGAAC
>DATEGX010000074.1:0-21499 GCA_035279875.1 Binataceae bacterium (SeqCode) | reverse complement strand
CGGTGATGGACGGCCACACGTTTCGCGCCGCGATGTTGCAGGATCCGCGCTTGGCACGAATACCGTTGGTAGTGCTTACGGCGGCAGAGCCCTCCGCCGCGGCAAATCTCTCGGCGTTGCGAGTCTTCAGGAAGCCTGTCGATGTGCGCGCTCTACTGGGCGTCATCCGGCAGCATTGCTGAGGGTTCGAACAAATTGGTTGAGTCGGGACTTCTTCGTGATAGCGTAGGGTTATGTCGGGTGTCCTGAAACGTCCTCAACTCGGGGGCCGGGTAGTTGCACCAGCGGCCTGCCCCGATTTGCTGAGGCTCTGCCGCCCTGATTCGGCCAAGCATTTCGTTCAATTCTACGAAAACGATCCCCTATTGATCGAAAGTGTAGCGTATGTTGCCGCGAAAGCGCTTGAGGCGGGGGATTCGACCGTCCTGGTGGCAACCGATTCACACTTGAAGGCGATCGAGGCGCGGCTCGCGGATTCCGCCGGCGCTCGATCCTGGTTACGCGAATCGGGACGATATGTAGCCCTGGACGCAAGCGAGACGCTATCCCGGATCATGGTTGATGGTTGGCCGGACGAGGTAAAGTTCAACGAGATTGTCGGCGGCACCATCCGAGGCGCAACCCGCAAGGGCGTTAATGGGTTTGTCTTTGCTTTTGGGGAGATGGTCGGCTTGCTTTGCGCCGCCAATAACCCTAAAGCCGCGGTCCGTCTCGAACGGCTCTGGAATTTGCTCGCTGCCCGGTATCGCTTCTCGCTGTACTGTGGCTATCCATTGTCAAGCCTGGGTACCGATCCCGACATGAATGCCGTGCTCCAGATCTGCGCGGAGCACGATTTGACGATTCCTGCCGAAACTTCCTTTTAATTCCGATAACGATCACGACAGACGTTCTCGAGGAGCGTCCGCGGAATCCTCATGCGCACGTATTCCGGTGCGACGGCCTCGACCATTTGAGTTCGGCGCCGAAGGCATGCGAGCATCGCGCGAGGAGGCGAACCATGCCGTATCAAAGACCCACACTCAGCCTGGAAGACGCACGGAAGGCCATGGCCGGTATGCTGGAGGAGTCGCTCAAGGCGCCAAATCGACCGGTGGCAATTGCTATCTGCGACGACCAGGGTCAACTGGTCGAATTTGCTCGCATGGACAGATGCGCGCCGCTCCCGCTGGCGATCGCGTACAAGAAGGCTTACACCGCGGCGCGGACTCGGAGCGACAGCAAGGCATTTGGTGAACGACTGAAAGGGATGGGACGTTCGACGGCTGAGTTCGGCGACCCGGATTTAATTGGAGTGCAGGGCGGGGTGACAATCCTGGCGGCAGACGGCAGCCCGCTCGGAGGGATCGGGGTCAGTGGCCTGGCGGCGGAAGAGGACGAGGCGATAGCTAAAATCGGGCTCAAGATAGTTGTCGGACGTTGATCCGGAGACCAACGAGGGAGCATTCCGCGCGGGGGAGTCTCACGAGGGGTCGCGGTAGCAATTGATCAGCACCCGGCGGTCCGCCGCCGGGCGAACAATTCACATAACAGCCTGATGAGGGGGGTCGCTCCCGCCGCTGCTCGATCGGGGCGCAATTCGGCAGATATAGCGTTGTGAAAGAGACCTGCGACGCTATAAATATCCGTTCAGCCGATGAGTGCCACTCCGCAGACTACTCACGCCAACGCGGCCGAAAGGTACGAGGTTGCGCGCTCACGGAAATGGATTATCGCCATCTCCGTGATGCTCGGCACGATTCTCGAGGTTCTCGACAGCTCGATCGTTAACGTCTCATTGCCCCACATGCAGGGCAGCTTCTCCGCCAGTGTCGATGAAATAGCATGGGTCGTCACCAGCTACCTGGTGGCCGCCGGTATCATGATCCCGATGACTGGCTGGATCGCCGCGCGCTATGGCCGCAAGCGTTACTTCATGGCCTCGGTGATCACTTTCATCATCGCCTCGGCGCTCTGCGGCGTCGCGCGATCGCTGAATGAAATCGTGGTCTTTCGCATTCTCCAGGGCGCGGCGGGTGCGGCCATGATGCCGCTGTCTCAGGCCATCCTGATGGAGACGTTTCCACCGCAGGAACAGGCGATGTCCATGGCCATCTGGGGCATGGGCATGATGGTGGCGCCGATCATGGGGCCAACGATCGGCGGATGGATAACCGACACCCTGAGTTGGCGTTGGAATTTCTACATCAACGTGCCAATCGGGACCCTCGGGGCCTTCATGGTCTCGCGGTTCGTCGAGGATCCGCCATATCTGCGGCATTTGCGGAAGGACGCTCCAATCGATTGGATCGGGATATCCTGCCTGATCATTGGCTTGGGCCTCGGTGAAATTATTCTCGACCGCGGCGAGCGAGCGGACTGGTTCGCCAGTCCTTGGGTGGTGTATTGCAGCATCGCCGCCCTGACTGCATTGGTCGTGCTCGTCATGCAGGAGTTGAGCACCCGCGATCCGATTATGGACTTGCGGATGCTCGGCGACCGCAATTTCACCTTGCCGGTGTCGCTGGTTATTCTCCTTACGTTCACTCTGTATGGCACCGCGATTCTCAACCCCGTTTTCCTGCAGGAACTGCTTGGTTATGACGCGTCCAAGGCCGGACTCGTGATGGCTCCGCGCGGCTTCGGAACTATGTTCGCGATGCTGATCCTGGGAACCCTGTCTCGTCGCGGTTATGACACGCGCCCGCTCGTCGGCATCGGTTTTGGCATGGTGGCACTCGCCATGTGGGCGATGGCGGGGCTGAATCTCGACTCCGACACTGCCCGAATCGTGTGGCCGACGGTGCTTCAGGGAATCGGCACCGGCCTGATCTTTCCGGGGCTTTCGGCGGCCGCCTTGAGTTCGTTGCCGCGCCAGCGAATGGGATACGCCGCGAGTCTCTATGCTGTCACGCGCAACCTCGGCGCAGCGCTGGGGACATCATACCTGACAACGATGTTGATCCGTCAGCAGCAGGTGCGGCAGAGCTACCTGGTGGAGCACATATCGGTGTTTTCGCTTATGAAGATTACGCCGCTGCCCATTTCGCACATGAACTTCACGCAGCAATTAGCGGCCGGACAGAATCAGGGCATGATGCTCTTGTATCGGATGGTTCAGCGCCAGGCGATGATGCTTTCCTTCAATGACATCTATCGGCTTTTGAGCGTCATGATGCTGGTGCTTATTCCAACCTTTTTTTTCCTGCAGCGGGATCTGCGAAACACGCCGGTCGGCGAACACTGAGGCTGTGACGATTGCGCCTCGTGAGCACCTATCTGGGCGCCATCCGCAACGCGCCGTCGAGCCTGATCGTCTCGCCGTTGAGCATCGAGTTCTCGACGATATGGCGCGCCAGTGCCGCGTATTCGGCGGGCCGTCCCAGCCGTGACGGAAACGGAATCGCGGCGCCGAGCGCCCGGCGCGCTTGCTCCGGCAATAGCGCCAGCATCGGTGTGTCGAAGGTGCCTGGGGCAATAGTGCAAACGCGAATTCCCAGCGAGGCCAAATCGCGCGCAACCGGAAGAGTCAGGCCGACTACGCCACCCTTCGACGCCGAGTATGCTGCTTGGCCAATCTGGCCGTCATAGGCCGCGATCGACGCGGTATTGACTATAACGCCACGCTCACCTTCGGCGTTGGCCGAGTTCTTCGACATCTGCTGAGCGGCCAGACGAATCACGTTGAAGGTGCCGATTAGATTAACCTCCACAACCTTCCTGAACAGGGCGAGCGAGTGTGGCCCTTCCTTGCTGACGGTGCGCTGCGCGCGTCCGATGCCCGCGCAGTTGACCGCGATATGCACGGTGCCAAAACGCTCAACGGCTTGCGCGACTGCCTGCTCGACTTCGGTGTCGGACGCTACGTCGGCCACAACGAAGTGGCCGTCCAGGCTTTCGGCGACCTTCGCGCCAGGTGAACCTGTCAGATCGAGAATAACAACCTTGGCACCGGCCGAGGCAAATTCGTGCGCCGTCGCCGCGCCCAGACCGGAACTCCCGCCGGTGATCAAAGCAATCGCATCCTTCAGGTTCATCTGCGCCTCCGAGATCGAAGTCGATTCAACATAGTGCGGCCGTGCTTGCGCGGTAAAGTTCGATGTCGTCAGCTTTCGGCGATTGCATGTGCGATTGCGTGCACGGCGGTGTGGCTGATGCTCAGGTGAAACCGCGCAATGCCGCGTCGCTGAGCGAACTCCGCACTCTTGCCATGAAGCACGATGGTCGGGGGTCGACCCCGTTCGCGCACTACTTCGATCTCGCTCCAGCCGACATTGCGGTTCCAGCCGGTGCCCATCGCCTTCATTGCCGCCTCCTTGGCGGCGAAGCGTCCGGCGTAGCTTTGATAACGGGGCCGCCCACGTGATTCGCAATAAGCGATCTCGCGCTCGGTGAAGACTCGCCGGCGAAAACGCGAGCCAGTTGAGGCTCGCGTGAGGGCGCGTTCGACCCGATCCACTTCGATAATATCGATTCCTGTACCAGCTATCGGCATGTTACGAGATAGAAAATTATCAAGTCGGCGATGACTCAGGAAAGCGGTTTGGCTTTTGAATACCGCGCGGTCCTTGCGGCGGGGCAAGGGGCGATTCTATTGTTCCGCTACAGAGAGTTTTCTTGCGGGAGGACGTCCGATGGCGCAACTTAAAACCACTGTCAATAAAGCCAAGTGTATCGGCAGCGAAGATTGCATCCAGATCGCGCCGGGCGTGTTCCAACTCGACAGCGAAGGCAAGTCGGAGGTGTACAACGACAACGGAGCGGCTGACAACGTGATTGTGGCCGCGGCCCGCGGATGCCCGGCGAAGGCGATTACGGTGGTTGACCAGGACACCGGCACGCAGCTCTTTCCATTGCCCAAGAAATAAGCCGAAAAAGCCGCATGCGGAGCATGCCGAGAAAGGTCCGCCGTCGCCGGACTGCGGGCGAACTGACTGTCGAGCAAACGCACGATTTGCCGGCGGTCGAAGCAATCCTCGGGCCGGCGGGAGTGGCCGTGGCCGATCGGCGCGAGAGCGCGGCGTGCTTTTTGATGGCCCGCATCGGCGACGATCCGGCGGGGGTGGCAATGCTGGAGGTCAGCGTCGACGCCGGCCTGATGCGCGTACTTTTCGTCACGGAATCGATGCGCAGGCGGGGCGCCGGGGCGGCGCTGATCGCGGCTTTGCGGATCGCGGCGCGTACGCGCGGTGCGCGGATGCTTTATGCGCTGGTTCCTCCAGCGGCCTGCGGCTACCTCGCCCGCTACGGCTTCGCCGAGACTTCGATGGCGGAAGCGCTTCGCGAACTCGAAGACATTTCGACTGGACCTGACGATGGCCCGCAATGCACCGCGCTCCGGCTCGATATCTCGCACGACGGAATCATTGAGCGTTAACCGGTCCTTTCAGCTAACCGCGCATGATCGCGAACAGGCTCAGCACCAACTGCCATGAGGCGATTGCGAAGCCGACTATTCCGATAGCTCCGCTCAACCACATCGTCGCGCTGTATTGCGGCGAGCGAACCATTCGCTCGAGCGGCAGGTTCTTATAGTCGGCAATCCGGCGGCGCATCCGCCGGTATAGGACCAGCGAGTTGAACGCTGCATAGCCGAAAAGGCCACAAGCGAACATCGACGTAATCAGCCGTCTTGCCGGGTCTGACAAGCGATTCAGGCTCCCGCCGCCGGTTCTACGGAGAACAATGCCTGGTAGGCGCGCCGCGCACGAAAGGCCGCCGCATCAGGCGCTTGTGGCTGTTGGTCGGACGGCCCGAGGTCCAGGATCATGCACTTAATCGAGCCGCCGCCTTTCGCCAAAAATTCGCTTACATTCACGAGCACCGGCTCGACCGAGCGCGCACGAACCTGGCCGATCAATTCGGGGCCCACGCCTTCGGGCATGAAAAGATACAGCTTGCCGTGGTTGTCGACCTGGAACGAATTGGCAGCATAAAGGGCCGCATCATGATGCGAGAGTTCGATCAAGTTGCCGGCGAATTCCTTGCGTAACTGCGCGCGCGAAGGTTCCGTCAGGCCGTCCATGTAAGCGAGCAGAAACTCGCGCTCGGGGCCGAACGAGCACAGCACCGTGTCGCCATGGTAATGCGCTTCAAGGCGGAGCTCGAGGTTGAGCACCGGGCACCCCCCGACGCTCCGGCCCAGCTCGTCGAGCGCGCCGCCTTCGGACCGGAAGCCGTAAATGCGCTTCCAGGGGGGAATCCCGATCCGTGGCACGAAGCGTTGGCGCTCAACTTTGCCGTAGGTGAAAAGCATGAAGCGTCCGGCCGGGAAAAAGTCGGCTTCACCTTCGAAACGAGACTGGACGTCCGCGGTGTCGTAGCCTAGCGCACGGATAAATGGACGGTAGACCTCGCGTTCGGCGGCTCGGGTTGGAAGCAGGTTGGCGAGATAGAACGTCTTGCGCACCGACGGCGGCATGCCGGGAGGCGCATTCAACGGATAGAGAAAACCCGCGTTAGCCGGATAGACCAGGCCGGTAAGCTGCGGATGCGCTTCGATCACGCATATCTCGGTGCCGTGGGCGATAAGCGCCCGTGCCAGCCCATGCCATTGCCGCCGGGCCATCGCCGCGTCGACGCTCTTGCGAATCCCGAGCGCGGTGCGGGTATGGGGATTGGCGCCGCCCAGCACCGAGAAGTGCGCGGGGTCCCCCATCAGGATGGTTCGTGGCATCAAAAAAAGGGCGAAGACGGTGCCCGCGGTTGCAGCGAAATCGAGCCTATGGGCTGTAAGTAGCGGCGCGGAGGCGGGATCAGCCCGGCCGTCCGCGCCGACGAGGGTTAGACAGTTATTTTCGATCCAGTTCGGTCAGCATTTCTATCTGCGGACGGCCGTCGAGCAGACCCGCGATCCGCGTGCCCATCTCCTTCATGTGGTCGGTCTTCCGATGGTTATCAAAGGCCGCCTGGTCGCTGTAGGTTTCGTACCATACGAACTGAGTGGCGTCGTCGTTGGAGCGATGCAGGATGTAGGCCTGGCATCCGGGCTCCACCGCACGGACCTTTTTGATCATGTCGTGGAAGGCTTCCTCGAGCTTGCCTTCGGAGCCGGCCTTGGCCTTAAGCTTGGCGATAAGAGTGATCGACATCAGATTCTCCTTGTGGCCGAATTCGGCTTGGCGAAGACGGCCGCGCGATGCGCGCCAAAATGAGCTTGCAAGGCCGTCATAGCCGCAAGCCGCGGGTTTTTCAAGACGAGGTTCCGGCGCTCCAGCGGTCCGACCGCTCCCTCTGCCGATTTAACATGCATCGCGACCGTTGCTAGCTTACACGCTGCATTAGCCGGAGGACCGTTCAATGATCGGCTTCGATCTGACCGAGGAACAACAGGAACTCAAGGCGCTCGCGCGCCGTTTCAGCGAGCAGGAGATCATCCCGCGGGCCCGCGAGCATGACGAAAAGGAAATTTTCCCGCGCGCCATCTGCGAAAAGGCCTTCGCCGCCGGTTTGATGAACCTCGGCGTACCCAAGGAACTCGCTGGTCCCGGCCTCGGCGTGCTCGATTCGAGCCTGATAATCGAGGAACTGAACTACGGCTGCTCGGGTATCGCCAATTCGGTCGGTGCCAACGAGCTCGGCACTCTGCCGATTCTGATCGCCGCCAGCGACCGGCAAAAACACGAATATCTTGGCCCGATGGTCGAGAAGCTGACTTTCTGCGGCTTCGCGATTACCGAGCCCGGCGCCGGCTCGGATGTCGCCGCGATGAGCACCACCTACCGCCGTGAAGGCGACTCGTTCGTGCTCAACGGTACCAAGCACTTCATCTCGAACGGCTCGGTGGCGGACTGGCTCGTGACCTTCGCGACCTCCGACAAGCGGCTCAAGCATAAGGGCATCTCGTGCTTCGTTTTCCCGGCCAACCTTCCGGGCATTACGCGCAACCGGATGCACGGCAAACTCGGGCAGCGCGCCGCCGACACCGGCGAAATCGTCTATGACGAACTCCGGATTCCTTCTGACGCGATGGTCGGCCGCGAGGGCGAAGGCTTCAAGTATGCGATGGCCACGTTTGATCGGAGCCGTCCGGAAATCGGCGCGATCGCCATCGGGATTTCGCAGCGCGCGCTCGACGAATGCCTCAAGTACTCGCGCCAGCGCAGCGCCTTTGGACAGCCGATCGCGAATTTCCAAGCGATCCAGTTCATGATGGCCGATATGGCGGTCGAAATCGAAGCGATGCGGCTGCTGACCTACAAGGCCGCCTGGCTGGTCGATCGCGGCGAAGCACCCAACGCCATCTCAAGCTACGCGAAACTGTTCGGCGCGGACGCCTGCATGAAGATCACCACCGACGCGGTGCAGATTTTCGGCGGCTACGGCTATATGAAGGAATATCCGGTCGAGAAGCTGATGCGTGACGCCAAGCTGCTGCAAATTTATGAGGGTACGTCGCAAATCCAGCGGGTCGTAATCGCGCGCTACCTGCTCAAGCAATAGCGTCAGGTCCCGTCCACTCCGCGATAAATTCGTGCCGCCAACGTGCGCACCAGGGCGCGCGGCAGAAAGCGCGTCGATTGAGCGGTGATCGCATTGAGCACGCCGCTTATCCGCACAGCGCGACCGCGGGCAGCCGAGGCCAGCGCGTGCCTGACGACAGTGTCGGCGTCCGTGTAGGCGAAAGACGGCATCAGACCGTGCTCATTTTTCGCCACCGCCTGGAATTCCGTTCGCACCGGGCCGGGACATAGCGCGAGGATATGGACTCCGCTCCCGGCAGCCTCGGCCGCAATAGCTTCGGTGAAGCTCAGCACGAAGGCCTTGGTTGCCGCGTAGGTCGCCATGTACGGCACAGCCTGAAAGGCCGCGGTCGAGGCCACGTTGATGATGGTGCCGCGGCCCCGCTGGATCATCGCCGGCAAAAACAGCCGCGTCAGCGTCACCAGGGCCGTAACGTTAAGCTCGATTTCCTCGATTTCGCGCTCGAGCGGCATCCGGTCGAAACGGCCGGTGGTGCCAAATCCGGCGTTGTTCACCAGGCATTCGACTTCGCGGCCGTTGTCGGCCAAGCGTTTATGCAGTTGCCGGGGAGCGTCCGGCTGCGAAAGGTCGAGCGCAGCGATTTCCGCCTGCGCAGCGCCCAGTTCGCGCGCTGCGGCGGCGACCGCTTTCAGCCGATCCTCGCGCCGTGCCACAAGGATCAGGTCGTATTTGCGTCGCGCCAACTCCTTGGCAAAGCTCTCGCCGATACCGCTCGAGGCGCCGGTAATTAGCGCGGTCGGCATCTCAGGTGCGGACCATGCCGAGTTCCGTGCGGAAGTGGTTCAGCGTGATGGCTAAACCGTGGCGCAACGCGGTTTTCGGCTCCCATCCGAGCCGTTCGCGCGCCAGACTGATATCCGGACGGCGCCGCGTGGGATCGTCGGCCGGGGCGGGCAGATAACGCAGCTTCGAGGAACTGTGCGCCAGTTCGATGGCAAGCTCGGCTAATTCCAGAATCGTGAATTCGTCGGGATTACCGATATTCACCGGGCCGATGAAGTCCTCGGTGTTCATCATGCGCACCAGACCGTCGATGAGGTCATCGACAAAAGCGAACGAGCGGGTCTGCTTGCCGTCGCCATAAATCGGGATGTCCTCGCCCTTGAGCACCGCGACGCAAAAATTGGAGACCACCCGCCCATCATTGATTGCCATCCGCGGCCCGTACGTATTGAAGATGCGCACAATTCGGATATCGACGTTATTCTGCCGATGATAATCCATCATCAGGCATTCGGCGACGCGTTTGCCCTCGTCGTAGCAGGACCGAATGCCAATTGGATTGACATGACCCCAATACCCTTCGGTTTGCGGATGCTGCTTTGGATCGCCGTAAACTTCGCTGGTCGAGCTGAGCAGGATGCGCGCGCGCACCCGCTTGGCCAGGCCAAGCATGTTGATGGTGCCCATCACGCTGGTCTTGATGGTCTTGACCGGGTTGTACTGGTAGTGGACCGGCGAGGCCGGACAGGCAAGGTGAAAAATGCGATCGACTTCGAGCAGGATCGGTTCAACGATATCGTGTCGAACCAGCTCGAAGCGCGGGTTGGCGATCAAATGCGCGACGTTGGCCCGTCTGCCACTGTAGAAATTGTCCAGGCAGATGACTTCGTGGCCTTCGCCCAGCAGCCGTTCACAAAGATGTGAGCCGAGAAAGCCGGCACCGCCGGTGACCAGGGTTCGCACATTTGCCTCCGCGCCCGGAAAGTTTACGGTATCGCCCGCGACGCCGAAAGCCGGGGCCTCTCGAGGTGCGCGCCGCTAGCGGCTGTGTATCCGCGCGAGCGCGCGCACGCTTCCGATCACGTACTCGATATCTTCGGGCTCCATCATCGGGAAAATCGGCAGTGACAGGCAGCGGCTGAAGACATTTTCGGCATTGGGAAAATCACCGTTCCGGTAGCCGTAACGCCGCTGGTAGTAGTCCATCCGATTGAGCGGGATGCAGTGCACCGAGGTGCCGACCCCGCGCTTGCGCAATTCATCGACGAATTCGTTGCGCCCGATCCGCAGCCGTTCCGGCCGCAGCCGGAGTACGTAGAGATGCCACGCGTGCTCGACGCCGGGTTCGACCAGCGGAACCTGCACCGCGGGCTCGCCGGCGAAGGCATCGTTGTAGGCTCGCGCAATCGCCTGGCGGCGGCGCTTGAGGTCGTCGCAGCGCCGAAGTTGCGCCAGTCCAATCGCCGAATGTACGTCGGAGAGATTGTACTTGAAGCCGATATCGTGAATTTCGTAGAACCACGAACCGCTCGAGTCGTAACGCTTCCAGGCGTCGCGATCCATCCCATGCAGGCTCGCTACCGCAATCTTGGCCGCCAGTGCGTCGTCGGCGGTCGTGATCATTCCGCCTTCGGCGCTGGTTATGTTCTTGGTCGCATAAAAGCTGAAGCAGGTCAGATCGCCCATCAGGCCGACGTTGACTCGGCCGCGACCTTCGAGGTCGCACGCCGCGCCAACCGCGTGGGCGGCGTCTTCGACGACTTTTAGACCATAACGGTGCGCCAGGGCGAGAATCTGGTCCATGTTGCAGGGATGTCCCGCAAAATGGACCGGCAGGATTGCCCTCAAATTGCGATGGCGTCCCGCGGCGAGTTCGGCCTCGATTTGCGCGGGGTCGATATTGAAGGTGTCCGGGTCGATATCGACGAACACCGGCTTAGCGCCCAGGTATCCCATCACTTCCGCAGTGGCGGTGAAGGTGAAGGGCGTGGTGATAATCTCGTCGCCCGGATGGATACCGATTGCGAAAAGGGCCAGGTGGAGCGCGCCGGTGCAGTGCGCCACTGCCAGAGCATTGCGCGCCCCGACATACTGGGCGAACTCCAGCTCAAATTGCTTGGTCTTCGGTCCTGTCGTGATCCATCCGGAGCGAAGCGCATCGAGCACCTCGCGCTCTTCGTCGGGACCAATCGCCGGACGATGAAACGGCACGACGCGCGTGGCGCCGCGCGACTCAGTTGGTGCAAGTTGTTCTGCCATCAGGCAATCAGGACCGGATATGTGCCGCGGGCGATCTCGCGGCGGTTATTCCACGTCGCTGTTGTTGGTGGTGACGTGAGTGGGCAGGGTTCCCGGCATATCTTCGGTACTAAACGAGGGATTCACGCTGCTTCCCCCCGCGGCCGAGGTCTTCGACGAAGCCGGCACGACCGCAGGCGCGGCCTCCGGCGCCGGCGGCAGCATGATCGCGCTGGCGCTTTCCACGCCCGTGACCGGGTCCGGCCCCGGCATTACATATGTTGGAATCCCGCTCTTCGCCACGACGGCCTTTTCCAGTTTGTTGAGGTCGACATTGTTTTCCAGATGCCGCCGCCTGACTTCGCCGAGTGCGTGGTCCCACATACCGGGATACATCGCGTAGAGGTCGTCGTGAACCTCGACATAGAGCGAATCGCCGCGCCATCCGAACTTTATCGGCTGATAGACGAAGCGGCCGGGCGTGCCGACCCGCGTTCTCGAATAGAGCCGCTCGATGTCCTCGGGGTAGAAGCGCACGCAGCCGTGGCTGACGTTCATACCGACTCCCCACGGTACGTCGGTTCCGTGCATCGCGTATTCGGGCAAGCTCAGCGAAAGGCGGTAATGGCCAAGCGGATTATCGTCCTCGCCGCCCGGAATGACGTGTTCGGCCTCGCCGTCGCGTTCCAGGTGCTCTTCATAAATATCCTCGGGAACGACCCAGGTCGGATTCTTGGTCTTGGCGGTCACCCTCCAGGTGCCGACCGGCGTCTTCCAATCGAAGCGGCCGAGTCCAACCGGGAAGGTATAGACGACCGAGCCGGCCGCGGGATGCAACGATGCGCGAGTGAGCTTTCCGCGATGATGTCCAACAACTCCCGAGGGATAAAAATAATAGACCCGCATCTCCGGGATGTTCATCAGGATCCCGACCCGCGGAGCTTCGGGCAGGATATGTTCGGTCGGCAGGACAATCCGCGTACCGGGCGGGGGCGCCCATAAATCGAGATGATTATTGGCCTCCGATACTTCCTTGCCCGAGAGTCCATACCAGCGCCCGACGTCGAGCAGCGTATCGCCCGGTTTAATTGTGTAAGTCTGGAGCGAGCCTATCAGGTCGTCATGTCCAGCCGGGACCGGATATGCAATCAGTGGCCGGTTGGCAAACTGCGCCTCGCTCCATGAATGCGCGGGCGCAGGCATCACAAGCGCCGCCAACAGGACCACCGCCGCAAACCAAACAACCGAGAATCTTTTCTGCATCACCCTGAGCGACGCCTGCACCAAGTTGGCGTCAACCCCCCTGCGGCAAAATTTCCCCACAAAAGTTTAGGGGAAGCATGTCTAATCGGCAACGGGCCTTAGATTGGCGAATTTCAGCACCAGCAGTTTCAAGCCGCCACGCTCGAATGCGATCCAGACCTTGGCCGCATCGCCGCGTCCCTCGCGCCGCTTGATCACGCCGCGGCCGAACGTCGGATGCAGCACTCGGACGCCGACTTCGAGACTCGACCCATCGCCATTTTCCTCGGGTAACTGGCTATCACTGTAGTCGACATAGGGCTCGCGAGACGGCGTGCGCAGGACACCACGGGGGACGCTTTCAGGCGCGATTCGGCGCAGCAGAGACTGCTCGATCTCGCGCAGGAAGCGCGAAGGCATCGTATCCTGCCGGTTGCCGTAGAGTTCACGCGACAACGCGTTGGTCAGGTAGAGCAGGCGCCGCGCCCGCGTCATCCCGACGTAGCAGAGCCGGCGCTCTTCTTCTATCTCATTAGGAGTGTCCTGCGAGCGCATGTGCGGGAAGAGGCCCTCTTCCATCCCGGCGATAAACACCGCGGGATATTCGAGACCTTTCGAGGTGTGCAGCGTCATCAGGGTGACGCGTCCGCCGGCGCTCGCGAGTTGGTCGGTATCATTGACCAACGCGACCCGTTCGAGGAATTCGCCGAGGCCGCCGGCGCCGTACTCCGAATCGAAAGTGCTCGCTGCCGCGAGCATTTCGGCAACATTCTGACGCCGCGCCTCGCCATCGGCGAGGTTTGCGAGGTAGGCTTCGAAACCGCCGCGTGCGGTTACCTCGTCGAGGACCGCACGGACCGTCGTGTTTTCGACGCGATTCATCAGGTCGCGCAACCAGGAGTAGAGCGAGCTAGCCTGCTTGGCGATTCTGAGGGCGACGCGCGACTCGGTCTCGAGCCGGCCCATCGCATCGAAGCGCGAGATGCGCTCGCGTTCCGCGACTTCGTCCATCACTTCCAGCGTCTTGGCTCCAATACCGCGGGGCGGAGCGCCGATCGCGCGTTCGAGGCTGAGCGCGTCGGCCGGATTGGCAATTACACGCAGGTACGCGATTAGATCCCGGATTTCGCGATGATCATAAAAGCGCAGGCCGCCCACGATATAGTAGGGCAGGCGATGGCGTACCAGAGCCTCTTCGATCACGCGCGACTGGGCGTTGACCCGGTAGAAAACCACGATTTCAGCGGGGCGCAGGCCTTCGCCGGTGAGGCGGCCGATCTCCCGGGCGATATAGTCGGCCTCGTCGCGCTCAGTCATCCCGGTGTAATAGGTGGCCGGATCGCCATCGGCGTTTTCGGTCCAGAGCTCTTTGGGCTTGCGTTCGCGATTATTCCGGATGACCGCGCCGGCGGCCGCCAGGATAGTCTTGGTGGAGCGGTAATTTTGTTCGAGTTTGAAGATTCGGGCGGACGGGAAGTCGCGCTCGAAATCGAGAATGTTGCGGATATCGGCGCCGCGCCATCGGTATATCGATTGGTCCTCGTCGCCGACCACGCAAAGATTGCCGCTGGCGGCCGAGAGCGCCCGCACCAGCAAATACTGAACGTGATTGGTGTCCTGGTATTCGTCTACCAGGAGACGTTCGGCGCGCCGCTGCCAGCGGGCCAACGCCTCGGCATTGGTATCGAACAGCCGGTAGGTTTGTAGCAGCAAGTCGCCGAAGTCGAGCGAGTTCATTTCGCGCAAGCGCTGCTGATAAAGGCCGTAAATCTGGCCCATCGCGCGCTCACGGCTGGTCGTGGCGGTTTCGGCGAGATGCTCCGGCAGCATCGCTTCGTTCTTTGCCTGGTCGATTCGCGCACGGACAGCTTCGGCAGGCGGCGAGTCCGCCAGCCGCGCCTCTTCGAGGATCCGCCGGATCAGCGCCATCGTGTCGGATTCGTCGAGGATCGTGAAATTGCGCTGAAAGCCGAGTGCCGCGGCTTCCTGGCGAAGGATTCGTGCGCAGGCTGCGTGAAAAGTGCTCACCCATGGAAAGCGGCCACCCTCACCCAGCATCGACGCGACCCGCTCGCGCATTTCCCTGGCCGCCTTGTTGGTAAAGGTGACCGCCAGAGTGGCCTCGGGCGCCGCGCCGCGCTCGGCCATCAAATGGACGATACGATGGGTCAGCACGCGGGTCTTGCCGGAACCGGCCCCGGCCAGAATCAGGATCGGCCCGTCGGGCGCAAGCACAGCCTCGCGCTGCGCCGGGTTAAGATCGTCGAGCCTGAGTGATGACATTTCGGAGTATTGAGTTAAGCTGAACCGTAAGTCCCAAAGCGCATGCGGCACTATCAGGATAGCCGCTGAGCGGACCCGCGCAAAGACATAAAGATCGCAATCTCCACAAGCTAACTCCGATCGCATGTCCCGTTATCAGTATCGCGACCGCCTGCAGCGCAAAGCGCGAGAGCAGGGCTTGGCTTCGCGCGCGGCGTTCAAGCTCGAGGAATTGATCGCACGTTTCAAACTGGTCCGCGCCGGCGATCGCGTCATCGATCTCGGCTGCGCACCAGGCGGATGGCTGGCGATCCTGGCCGCGGCGGTCGGTGGCAGCGGACGCGTGGTTGGGGTCGATCTCGCCACCTGCAACTTGGCGGCGCCCAATCTCGTCACAATCGGCGGCGATATCCGCGATCCCTCCGTATGCCGCGCTGCGACCGACGCGCTCGGTAGCGCCGCCGACCTGGTCACGAGCGACCTTGCGCCGAAGCTCAGCGGGATCGCCGAACGTGACCAGGCCCGCTCGTTCGAGCTGGTGGATGCAGCGCGCGAATTCGCCGCCAGCGTGCTCAAGCCCGGAGGTGCAATGGTGGCGAAAATTTTTATGGGCGCGGACTTCGCCCAAATCCGCGCGATATTCGAAGCCGATTTCGCGCATACCGACGTCGTACGTACCCGTGCCAGCCGGCCGGGCTCGTCGGAGCTGTATATTGTCGCGCGGGGTTTTCGGCCGCCGCATTCCCACCGACAAATGGCGAGCGGCGAACCATCCAAGCCGTGAAAAGTGAAAAGATTGAAGCGCGCCCGAGCACCGACAATATCCGGCTTGGCGATTAGCCGGCGGCGCGCGTAAGCTTGGAGCCTATGAGGCCGTGCGCTGCGTCGGCATACGCCGCTATAGCGGGCATCGTGATGCTGCTCGCCGGATGCGTGCATGAGCCTGCGATCGAGGCGGCACGGGACGGCCAGGTCAGGGTTGAGGTGACCGACGTCGCCTACGACCATTCAACCGATACCCATTATGTCGTGCTGGGCGAGAAGGCCGGCCATCGCGTGCTGCCGATTACGATCGGTGACGACGAAGCCCGGGCGATCATGTTCGAACTGCACGGAATCAAGCCCGAGCGCCCGCTCACCTATCAGTTGCTGCTTGGAATCGTTGGACAAACCGGCAACCAGGTCGACCGGGTGCTAATCGGCGATGTGCGCGACGAAGTCTACTACGCGAAGATTTATCTCGATCACGGCCGTTACCAGCTCGATAGCCGGCCGAGCGACGCAATTGCGATTGCGCTCGGTGCCAACGCGCCAATCTACGTCGCTGACAAGCTTTTCCAGGCCGCCGCTCCGGTCAGCCCGACTCCTTCGCTGAATGCTGCCAGCGCGCTGGGGATCACGGTTCAGGAATTGACGCCGGAGTTGGCCCAATACTTCGGTGCACCGGTCCATGCCGGAGTGCTGATTGCCGATCTTGGCCGTCAAGTCCAGAAAACCGGCCTCGAGCGCGGGGATATCGTGACCGAGGTGGATGGCCGGAGCGTACGCGGCCCGGACGAATTTACCCACGCTATCGCGGCGGCGAATGCCGGCGGTAATTCGAGCGTGGCATTGACGGTGACTCGCGGGAACAGCACCCGCGTGATTACTCTCTATACCAACCAAGCCCCAAGCCGGGCCGGCAATACAGCGGGCGGCGGCTAGCGGCGGGTCAGCAGGCTGCGAATAAATCTCGCGTCGATCTGTTGCGACGGATCGAGTTCGGCCAGGTCTTCTTCGATCATATTCAGGCACGAGGTTATGAAATCCGCGCTGCGCGTGCGCAGTTCCTCGTCCAGCCGCGTGTCCATCACGAAGCGCACTGACTCGCGAAATTCCTCGGAAAGCCGCGCTGGCCGCGAGGTCGTCATGATCGTGGCGCGGGTCTCCGCCAGCCGCGCCGGTTCGATTGGCTCGAACACCAGCCGTCCGTCGAGCGCCTGACGCGCGAGCAGGGTCAACAGGATCTGGCTCAGCCGGATATCGTGTCCGGCGATATTGGCTCGGAAACGGGCCGACGCGATATCCAGCCCGATAAGCTTGCGGAACAGTTCGCGGATCGCCTCGATTTGCTCGAGCAGCGCATAACCGAGATGCAGGTCGCGCATCGAGTGAAAATACCGTGATGCGACAGAGCCGTTCCCATCGAGTACGCCATGGAACTGCGGTTGACGCTGCAGGAAGCCCGCCAAAGCCTCACGGAAGGGAGAATCCAGGTAAGGGATTTCCCGGGTGCGCCCGTCGGCGAAGCCAAGCTGCGCGATAACCGCCTCGGCGCGTTTGCGCAGTTCGATCGTCAGACTCACGCCGAGCCTGAAAAGCAGTTGGAGATGGGTCGCGCGCAAGTGCTCAATCGCCACGCCCAGGTCGCCGCCGGCCAGGTTCTCGAGGCCGAGATTCAGGTAATCGTGGGTCATCTCGACCGCGACCCGGACCGCTTCGGGGTCGCCGAAATCGATTCCCCGCGCGACCAGCACCTGGTTGGAGACCATCGCCATCTCGCTGCGCAACTGGCGCTGCCCCTGGGCCGCAAAACCGGCAGTCAGTGCGGTGTTGAACAGCGAATTAGCCGGGCCGTCGAGCACCGGCGCCATTTCCGGCGGCAGCGATTCGTTACCGTCCGCGGCGTCGCGTACGGGCGGTACGTACTCTGACCGAATTTCGAGGAATTTGCGCGGGTCGATATAGCTGAAGACCGCCTGCGCGTCGAAATAATCGGGGAAACCATGATCGGCCAGCCGCGCGCCACGGAATTGGTAGGCCTGCTCCTCGAGTTCGGCCTCGACGCCCCAGTAAATCTCCTCCATCAGCGCCGCGAAGTACTTGTAGTCGCGCTCGAACGCCTCTTCCAGGAACTCCAGCAGATACTGATGGATATTGTCGTAGCGAATCGATTCGATCAGGTAATGCTCGTCGAATTGCACGAAACGGTTCGAGGGGGCGTCGTCCATGGCCTGGGGTTCGTCCAGCCGGTGCACCCGGATGTATTGGCGCAGCAGCAGCGATACCAGTTCGAGGTCGATCCCCATCAGGCCGTCGGCCAGCCGTTTGCGCCCCGCCTCGGATAGCGCCTCGACCCATTCGCGCATACGGCCCAGGTCCGGACGGTCCTTCTGCCAACAGTCCAGGTCAAACAGCCAGCGGATTTGCTCAGGGATGGCGAGGCTCAGCAGGTCGCCGGCGTCGGCGACGCCGATCTCCTTGAGCGTGTAGAACAGCGTCTCCGGCGCAAACGACTGCACCAGCCGCTCGGCCTCGGGCGCCGAGAGAATCAGGTCCCGCTTCTGCCGGGCCGGCAGCCCGTAGAGAAACTCCAGTTTCTCGGCGAACGGCAGATTGAGGAAATCCTGTTGCCTCGCATTGGCCATACGGAACAAGCGCGCCCCCGCCGCGATTTGGCAAAAATACTCTGGTTTTCGAAGCGATCAAGCCACTAACACAACCGCTCCGCTTCGATGCTTGTGCTAGGTTAGCACGAGTGAAAAATCTGCGCATCGCGGCGCGATCGAAGCCGGCCCGGGCAGTCGCGATGACGATTGCGGGAAGCGATCCGGGCGGTGGCGCCGGCTTGCAGGCCGACCTCAAGACTTTTGCCGCGCTGGGGGTCTACGGATTCTCGGTAATTACCGCCGTCATCGCGCAGAACAGCGCGCGCGTCACGCGCGTCGCGCCGGTCGACGCCGGCCTGGTCGAAGCGCAAATAGAAACACTGGTTGCCGAGCGGATGCCAGATGCAATCAAGATCGGCGCATTGGGTTCGGCGGCCATCGCCGAGGCGGTCGCCAGAGCAATTTTGGGCTTGCGCTTGACGGCGCCGGTGGTCGATCCGGTGATGCTTTCGAGTAGCGGGGCAATTTTGCTCGAGCCCGCTGGCGAGCGGGTCTTGCGCACGGCAATTATCCCGTTGGCGCGCCTGGTCACGCCCAATATTCCCGAAGCGCAGGTTCTGAGCGGAATCAAGATCGATGGGCGTGCGGCGATCCGTGCGGCGGCCCGGGCAATCCGCAAAAACGGCGCGCGCGCCGTCTTGATCAAGGGCGGCCACTTGCCTGAGGGCATGGCCGATAGGGACGAGGAACGGCGAGTCACCGACCTTCTCTTTGACGGCCGCCGCTTCGTCGAATTCACCGCGCCGCGAATTGCCGGTGGCGCTGTGCACGGCACCGGTTGCGCCTTGTCGGCGGCTATCGCGGCCTGGCTGGCGCGCGGCGTGGAACTTGAAACCGCGATCGCCCGGGCCAGGCAGTTTATTAACCGATCGTTAAAAAACGCCTTCGTGCTAGGAGCCGGCCGCCGCCTGCTCGACCATTTCGCGAAATAAACCGCCAGTAGTCGCGCCGGATTGCTGGATTGCGGGGCCGCCCGCCTGCCGATAATCTTTTATTACTCAGCTTAGAGGAACGGTGCGCAACCCTCCGATGCGGTGCGCTAACTGCGATAACGAAAATCCCGACGGCGCAAAGTTCTGCATGGAATGCGGCGCCGCGCTCTCCCGGCAATGCGCCAATTGCGGCGCACCGAATCCGCCGGGGGCCAAGTTCTGCATCGAATGCGGCGAGGCGATCGTCCAGGGCGCGGCCCGGGCCACAATTCGCGAGGCGGCGCCGTCAGCCCGGGCGCGCGGGCCGGAGGCCTTCCGGATTGCGGCTTCCGCCGCCGATTCGGCGATGCCGAGCGGCGAGGAGCGCAAGACCGTCACCGCGCTTTTCGCCGATATCAAGGGCTCGACCGAGTTGATGGAAGATCTCGATCCCGAGGAGGCGCGCGCCCTGGTCGATCCCGCGCTGCAATTGATGATCAACGCGGCGCGGCGCTTCGACGGTTACATCGTGCAATCGACCGGCGACGGTATCTTCGCCCTGTTCGGCGCGCCGGTCGCCTACGAAGAGCATCCGCTGCGCGCGCTTTACGCTGCGCTCCGGATGCAAGGTGAGATTCGCGCGTACGCGGCCCGGTTGCGCGCAGAAGGGCGGCCGCCCATCGAAATCCGGGTTGGCGTCAACACCGGTGAGGTGGTGGTGCGCTCGATTCGCACCGGCGAGCAGAGCCGCGAGTATACCCCGATCGGCCATAGCACTAATCTCGCCTCCCGGCTGCAAACCCTCGCCCCTACGGGCGCAATCGTTATCAGCGAAAACACCGCCAGGCTCGCGGCTGGATACTTCGATCTGAAGTCGATGGGACCGGTGCGGGTGCGTGGAGTCAGCGAGCCGGTCGGGGTTTATGAAGTCGCGGGGCTGGGACCATTGCGCACCCGTCTGCAAGCCTCCGCGATGCGCGGGCTAACCAAATTCGTCGGCCGCCATGACGAACTCGTGCGAATTCGCCGGGCCTTCGCCCAGGCCGGTGAAGGGCATGGCAAGCTGGTCGCGGCAGTGGGCGACGCGGGGCTCGGCAAGTCGCGATTGTTCCACGAATTCACGGCTGCCGCCGGTTCCGGATGCCTGGTGTTGCAAACCTTTGCCCTTTCCCACGGCCAGACTTCCTCCTGGATGCCGGTGATCGAGCTGCTCAAGGCTTATTTCGCGATCGGCCGCAACGACGGCGACCGCAGCCAGCGGGAGAAAGTTACCGGCAAGCTGTTGGCGCTTGACCGTTCGCTCGACGAGGCGCTGCCCTACGTTTTTTCGCTGCTCGGCGTGCTCGAAGATGCTGACGCGTTGGCGCGAATGGACCCGGTAATCCGGCGTCAGCGCACGATCGATGCCCTGACCCA
Source organism: Binataceae bacterium (SeqCode) (assembly GCA_035279875.1). GTDB lineage: Bacteria > Desulfobacterota > Binatia > Binatales > Binataceae > JAMXLL01. Next base: position 816 of record DATEGX010000074.1, on the reverse strand, counting down.
AATCCTGCTTCGCGAGAGCCGCAATCAGCCGCTGGTGCTGGTCTTCGAGGATCTCCATTGGACCGACGAATCGAGCCAGCAACTGCTCGATACGCTCGCCGCCGAGGTCGGCCGCAGTCCGCTGCTGATGCTGGTCAATTACCGCCCCGAGTACAGCCATCGATGGGAAGGCAATTCCGACTACATCGAGCTGCGCTTGACACCGCTGGCCGCGGAAAGCGCGGACGAAATGCTCGCGGCGCTGCTCGGCGTAACGGGCCCGGATGAACTGGCGGAACTGAGGCGGCTGATTCTGTCGCGGACCAGCGGCAATCCGCTCTTCATGGAGGAGATCGTCCGCGCCCTGTTCGAGCAAAAGATCCTCGCCCGCAACGGTAAGGTCATCCTGGTGCGGCCGCTCGAAGAGGTGCGGCTCCCGCCCACCGTCGAGGGCATCCTGGCGGCGCGTATCGATCGCCTGCCCGTGGACGAAAAGCAATTGCTGCAGACGCTCGCTGTCCTGGGCCGCGAATTCACCCTTGGCCTGGTCAGCGAGATGATACCGGCGGCGGCTTCCAACGGGGATTCGTCGAGCGGCGCCGAGGCGGCCGAGCGGATGCTGCTGCGGCTCCAGGCTTCGGACTTCATTTACGAGGAACCGGCCTGGCCGGATACCCATTACGCGTTCAAGCATGCGCTCACCCAGGAGGTTGCCTACAATTCGATCCTGAGCGAACGGCGCAGGAGTCTCCATGAGCGGGCCGCCCACGCCTTCGAAAAGGTGTTTGCCGGGCGCCTCGACGATTACCTTACCGACCTTGCCTATCATCATGAGCG
>DATEGX010000073.1:0-6103 GCA_035279875.1 Binataceae bacterium (SeqCode) | reverse complement strand
TCTCGAGGAGGAAATTTGCCGCTATTCGACTATGGCCACAGGCGCAAAGAAAATCGTGATTATCGGCGGCGGCATAATCGGCTGTTCGGTCGCGTGGCGGCTGGCGCGCGAAGGTAACGCCGTCACCGTGCTGGAACGCGGCCGGCTGGGCCGCGAGGCCTCGTGGGCGGCCGCTGGAATGATCGCGCCACAGGCCGAGGCTCAAGCGGCCGGTCCGTTTTTCGACCTGTGCGTCCGCGCTCGCGAGGTGTTCGAGCCAACTCTCGAGATGCTGCGCGCGGATACGGAGGTCGATCCCGAATACGATCGCAAGGGAATCCTTTACCTCGCGCTTAACGACAGCGAACGCGCCGAATTGGTCGAGCGCGCCCAATGGCAATCTGCCGCGGGTGGAGCCGTCGAAGAGCTGTCGCCCGAGGCTGCCAGGAAGCTCGAGCCCGCTATTTCGCCCGAGACCGTCTACGCTTTGCATATGCCGCTCGACCGGCGGGTCGAAAATCGCAAGCTGACTCAGGCTTACGCCGCCGCGGCCGCGGCCAGGGGTGCGCAATTCGTCGAGGGGGTCACCGTGTTAGAAGCTGTGACCCGCAGCGGTCGTGTCACCGCGGTTCGCTCCCATGACGGCCGGCTTTTCGAAAGCGACGTCGTGGTCAACGCCGCAGGCTCATGGGCGGGCGCGATTCGCGGGATCGACGACCGGGTCGAGACCCACCCGGTTCGCGGCCAAATGGTCTGTTTCGAGGCGCGGCCGGAAACGCTTGGCGTGTCGATCTTCTCGCTGCGCGGCTACCTGGTTCCGCGCCGCGACGGCCGGATTCTCGCGGGCTCGACGATGGAGGAGGCTGGGTTCGACAAAAGCGTTACCCTCGCCGGTCTGGCGAAAATTGCCCGAGGCGCAATCGAAATGGTGCCTGCGCTGGGCGATTTGCCGTTTCGCGAGGCTTGGGCAGGGCTTCGGCCGGCCACCCGGGACTTCCTGCCTGTGCTCGGAGCGTCGCCCTCGGCGCCGAATTTCTTTTACGCTACAGGCCATTTTCGTAGCGGAATCCTGCTTTCCGCGATCACCGGCGAGATTCTCGCCGATCTTATCCAGGGCCGTAAGCCCGCGCTCGAAATCGCACCGTTTTCGCCGTCGCGCTTTGCTGCTTCGGCCCAAATCAAGGCGCTGGGCCTGGTGCGCGATATTCTGTTTCGCTCCAGAATCGACGCGGCCGCCCAGACGCTCGGCGTCGAGGTGGCTTACGCTTCCGAGTGGGAACGGGCTCGCGGGCGTTGCGCGGAGCTTAAGCCTAAGTTGGTCTTTGTAGACTTATCGGATGCTAATTTCACTCTTGATAAAATATATGGCGAAATCCGCTCGGCCACCGCAGGGACCAGATTGATCGGATTTGCCTCGCATGTCGATTTGAAGGCGCTCAAGTCGGCTCGCGATGCCGGGTTCGATATGACCCTGTCCCGTAGCGAATTCACCGCGCGAATCGCGGAATTGTTGAGCTCGTAAGCCGGGGTATCGACAGCCTGTTTACACCCGAGGAGAGCGAGGTTTGCGTCTATTGATGGCAACATCTACCTTTTTGTGAGGTGGTACGCGCATGTCGGTGAACAAGGTGATTTTGGTCGGCAATCTGGGACGCGACCCCGAGGTGCGGACCACGCCGTCCGGTCAAAGCGTGTGTAACTTTTCCCTCGCCACTACCGAGCGCTACACCGATCGGGCTGGCCAGCAGCGCGATCAGACCGAATGGCATAACGTGGTGGTTTGGGGCAAACAGGCGGATCTCTGCGGGCAATATCTCAAAAAGGGTCGGCAGGTATACGTCGAGGGCCGCCTGACAACCCGTCAATACGAGGCCAAGGACGGCAGCGGCAAGCGCTATCGAACCGAAGTCGTCGCGCAGCGGGTACAGTTTCTCGGCGGACGGGCCGGCGGTGGGATGGATGACAGCTCGCACGACTTCGCCCCCGGAGTCGACGCACCGCCCCCGATGGACGACGAGGATATCCCCTTTTAGGCGTTCGAGGAGGGTCTTCGCGCAAATCGGATTTCTGGCGGATTTGCCGGATCTTCGCCCCGCGCCGCGCACCTGAAATACGCTGCCAACTCCAGTCTCAAAAGCCCGAGTTCGATCCCGCTGCATACCTCGGGCAGGCCATCCAGCTTCGTGCGGGCTTTTTCATAAACCGAGGCAGCGCCCCGGCGATTGCCACGACGAGCGTGAATGATCGCGGCGGCCGCTTGGATCAGTCCCTGCAAAAAGACCTTTGCTTCGCCTTCCGCCACCTTCCAGAGGTCTTCCCAGACTTCATGGGCCTCGAAGAACGCTCGCTGATTGAAAAGCTCGATTCCTCGCGAAAACCGGGCATTATCGAGGATGTCGTTCACTTGGATCGCGGCAGGCGCGCTTCCGAGGCCGAACTTCGGCGGTTGAGCCTCAAGGGCACCAACCTACAGAGTTAAAGCTCGTGGCCGATGGCTGAAAATTCCGTATTCGCGACCCGGCCGGGCGGGGTCGCGTGCAGTTCCCCGGACTGGATCACGAGGTTCAGCAATCCGACGTAGACGAACGTCCAAACCGCGACCCCGATCACGAACGAGGCCGCCGATTCGATATTGAGCAGTCCAGTGCACAGATAACTGCCGAGAATCACAGCGCCCAGGCCCATCCGCGGATGCACCAGCACGCCCTGCACCGCGCGATAGAGCATTCCCAGCAGGAACATCACGATTATCACGCCGCCGACGCCGAAGTTGATGTACGACTCAATCAATTGAGGCAGGTTGTAGGAGGTCTGAAAGTTATACGCGTCAAGCAAGCCATAGCGATGGCCGAAAGTCTGACCAGTCACTTCCTGCGGTTTGTCCGGATAGAGAAAACGCGGTACCAGCTTAAACAGGATTGGATAGTAGGTAGCGCCGCGCCAATACGGCACCGCTCGCGGTGTATCGCCAATCACAGCAGCGAAGGTCAGCAGGTCGACGCTAAGGCGGCGCGACGCGACCTCCATCGAAGCGTCGTAGGCGCCGGAGTTCCCATCGATCATTGGCACGACCGTCTGTTCGCCGATCGCGATCAGTAGCTTGCTCTTTTCCAGCACGGTCGCGCTGCGCATCGCGTAGCCCTGTGCGAATCGGTAGTTGCCCTCGACCGGGCGCAAGATGAAAAACAACAGGCCGCCGATGGCGATTGCGGCCCACGGGATGCGCCTGCGAATCGACGCGTAAAGCAGCAACATCAGCATAACGACCGAGAGCCCTTCTGAGGTCAGCCCCGTCGCCAGGCCGAGCCAGATTCGCGCGGGCACCAGCACCATCCACAGGAACAGCGTCGAGAGGCGGTCGAGCAGGCCGACCAGTTGCAGCGCGAAGAGCATGCAGATCCCGATCGCGCAGAGGTCGCCGGCGAACGCCACAACCATTTGAAGTTGGTCCGGGAAATTCCGCACCAAGCCGTATGACGCGAGTCCGGCTATGCCGAACACGACACCGCCGAGGGTTATGAAGCCCGGCCGCTCCCATCGAAGCTGAATCCGAGGCAGAAATTGCTCGACCAACGCGCGCTGCGGACCATAGTAGCCCGCCATCACGCAGAGCAGCCCCAGTCCAATCAATTCGAGCGCGCGGGTGATGAGCTGCGGCTGAATTTCAGCGGTCGACCAGTTAACTCGATAATCCGGGACCAGGAATAACGGTGCGAGGAAAATTGCGGCGTAGGCAAAGCCGAAGAAGGGCATGAAGGGCAGGTTGCGATCGGTGCCGCCGAGCCATAGCCAGGTCGGCAATGCCGCCAGGATGAGCGCTCCCGATGCGAGTAACCGCTCTGTGACGCCGGGCGCGGCAGGCGCATAAAGATTTAGCCCCGCGATCGCGGCGGCCAGTCCCAGGATAAACACCACCCGGCCGCGCAATCCGAACGTTCCCGGCGCCGGGCGCGAGACCTGCTCGTACCAGGAAGCTGTGCTCAGATTCGCCCCCATGCGCAAAAGCTCCCGAATGCCTGTGGCTGCATCGCTCGCTCGCGATGGCGCTTCGAAGCCGCCGATACCCGATCCTAAAGCCTGCGCGCGGTCGAGGCGAGTGGCTATCCGCCGAAACTGGCTCTTGGAGTGCCGATCAACGGAAACGAATCATCGTCGCAGGGTGTGACACGCAGTAGCGGGCTTTTCTGTCCCATTGGCGTGGAAATCTCGCCCGCCCCAGACCCGGCATTCAGATGCGCCAGCTATTTTTTCTCGAAAGGGAGATGGCATCCGTTGTGCGCTAAGGCTCCTCCATGAACTATCAAACGGGAAATCCACAATCGGTTGATCGAAACGTGCGGCGCTCACTCAGGATGCGCCTGGCCTCTAGCGTTGCCGCAGGCGCGGTGGCGCTTGCGATGACGGGCCCGGCGATGGCCTTTGTCAATGTCGGTGACTTCGGTGCCAGCGGCAACGGCAGTGACGCGACCAACGCGATTCAGTCGGCTATCGACACCGCGGTCTCCAACGGCGGCGATACGGTCTATCTGCCTAAAGGTACTTATACGATCAGCGCTCCGTTGGTGGTCGCCAATGTGACCGGCGTACGGATTGCGGGCGACGGTATCAATGCGACCCGGCTTCAGCCGTCAGGCGGGATGGGCGGGAAACCGGTGGTCCAGTTCGTTGACGCGGTTTCGTGTTCGGTCGAAGACCTTTCAATTCTGGGCCTCCCATCGAATCCACCGTCGGCCGGAGTTGAATCCGACTCAGTCAGCGGCGGCGAAGCCACGCATCTGACTATCAAGGACGTCACCATCGGTTCCGATGGGGCCGGCAGCCTGGTCGACGGCGTGAAATTCGCCGCGCAGGCCAGCGCCGACTACAACAACGACATGGGCTTCTTCGAAAACGTCACGATCAAGAATTTCACCCACGCCGGCTATTCGATTCTGCACTCGAACAGCCTGGTGCACAGCATTATCGGCGGTGCGATCGTCAACGGCCCAATCGGCGTATACACCCAGGCGGGTTCCTACAAGATGGTGGGGACGCATCTCGAAAACCTGAGTGACAGCGCCTTCGTGCTGGACAATCCCAACGCGCCGCAGGCCTATCAGCATCCGATCGTGATCGCGGATATCTCTTACAAAGCCACCAACCAGTTGTTGCGTACCGGCAGCGCCGCGCTGATGGTGAGCATAACCGGGGCTACCGTGGCGTTCGCGCAACAACCCGGCACGATTATCAACTTCCAGGCGAATCACGGCATGCTCTTCATGAGCAACTCGTATCTCTCGTATGGCGGCAGCAATGCCAAGTTTAACTTCGTCGGCGGCGCCAACCAGGTCGTCAACCTGACCAACAACTTCATCGGACCCGCCAGCCTCTCGGTCAATGGCCCGCTGTTCTCGCAGTCCAACTGCTGGTCCGGCAAGCCGGCGCTCGCGATGAGCGGGACCTCTACGCTGATGGAAAACACCGAAATGTGCGGTTCGCTGAAAGCCAAGACCACGGCCGTGAAGCAGAGCAAGAGCCACAAGAAACGGCGCGCCTGAATCAAGCTTAAACCCGGGCAGGCTGCTGGTGCTCCTCCCGTCGCCAGCCCTGCCCCGGTTGTCCCGCACTGCTCCGCAGTGCGGGAATTTTTTGGTGCGCCGGGCCGCGTACAAGCGGCTAAAAATCACGCCGTTGCCGCCACCCGCGCTCAAGCGGTATATCAATAGGCCGACTTCAGCTCCACGCGCCGTGCCGCTAATGAGTGCACACGCGCGGGGCCCGGATAAAGTCCCCCCTAGGAGGTGATCGTATGAGAGCCGCGGTGATGGAAGGTGTGCGCAAGCCGCTGGTGGTCAAGGACGTTCCCGATCCGAAGTGTCCGCCCAACGGCGTGATCCTGCGGGCCGAGGCAGAGGGTATCTGCCGCTCTGATTGGCACGCATGGTCGGGCGATTGGTCGTGGATCGGGTTGGTGCCGTCGATGCCGCTGGTGATGGGACACGAATTCTGCGGAGTTATCGAGGAGGTCGGCAAAGAGGTTCACAATTTCAAGAAGGGTGACCGCGTGCTGGTCCCGTTCAGTCAGGGCGACGGCATTTGCGATTACTGCCGCAGCGGCCAATCGCACGTCTGCAACTACCCCTCC
>DATEGX010000072.1:0-3777 GCA_035279875.1 Binataceae bacterium (SeqCode) | reverse complement strand
CCAGCAATCGCCGACCTGAGGACGGCGCCCAACGGGCGCGACATCCTTGCACCATTTGCTGACGCCGACGAGTTCGCGGCCGGCGCCGAGTTCGAGGAGGATTGAAGTTACGCTCGGCGCGAGAGACACGATACGCAATCCCGACGACAATTTTGCGTGTGAAGACATCGCTTGGCCCTAAATCACGAATCGAAACCGGGAGAAATAAAAAGCGCGCCGGGGAAATTGCTCGCCCGGCGCGCTCTTGTGCTTGAAAACGACTACTGGTCCTTTTCAACCTTCTTGAGGGACGGTTTCGGTATCTGCCATATCAGACCCGCATCGTCGGCGTTGTGCGGGAAGAACTGCGCCGACTTCTTGCCGGAAGGCAGAAGCACGATGTCCGCGCGGCGGTTGTAGGCGTACCAATCGCCGGTGACATTGCGCATACGCGCCTTGGGTGGCTTGTTCGGATTTGTATTCTCGAGATCCTTCACCGCGCTCTTTTCCATCGGGCGATCCTTGCCGTAGGCGGCGGTTTGAATCTTGTCGGCGGAAACGCCCTGATCGACGAGGTACTGCTTGATGCGTTCGACGCGGCGTTCGCTGAGGTCCTGGTTGAACGATTTCGAGCCGCGCCTGTCGGCGTACGCCTCGACGGAAAGCTTGGCGTCGGGGTCGTACTCGAGATACTTCTTGAAGCCGTCAGCGAGGGTTGCAAGCGCCAACTGCTGGCTGCGGACCAGGCCGACCTGCGGGTGCCGCTTATCCGGATAGTCCGTGGGATAGAAGACGCTCTGCAGAGTCACGGCTGGAATCGGCTCGACGTCGCCGGTGACGTGAAGCGCCGCGGTTTGCGTCGAGGTGCCGCCGCAAACGTTGGTGGCGTTCAGCGTGTAGGTTTGCGTTTCGTCGATCGGACGCGGCTGGCCGCCTTCGGCAACTTCGCTCGTGTCCTTGGGCTCGGCCTTCACGGTCTGGCTGCCGCTGGGATCCACTTTGCCGCCCGGATCCAGCGTAACCGAGTCCGCATTCGAGGTCTGCCAGGTCAGCGTTGAGGAGTCTTGCGTGATGACCTTGTCACCGATCTTCCGATATTTCAAATCGGAGGGATTGGCGGCGAGGCTGGCTTGCACGGCGGTATTGACGTTCACGGTCGCGCTGCCAGTCGCCGTCCCGCCCGGACCTGCCGCGTTCATGTTGTACGTGGTGGTCTGGTGCGGCGAAACCGATTGCGTGCCGGAGGACTGACCGTTCGTGCTCACTCCGTTGTCAACCGTGGTGTCAACGGCCTCGGAGGTCTGCCAGTTGAGCGTGGAGTTCTGGCCGCAGTTGATGTTGGCGTTGGAAGCGCTGAACGTGCCCTTGACTGGCGCGACAGCTACTGTCGCGCTGGCGATACCCGCCTTGAAGCGAGGCAGCGGAGCCTTCTTCTCGAGGGCCTTCTCGCGTTTGCTCCAGTCGGAAGTCTTTTCGGCGCCGTTCTTGTTCAGGTCGATGGTGATTTTCTTGCCGGACTCGACGTTGACGTCGCCGGACCAGACCTGAGCGTCATTCTGTGTCACCGTCAGGTGATGCTTTCCGGGCGGCAGGAGCAATTCCTGCTTCCAGATGAAATCGTTATCGAACTCATCGACGTGACCGACAAAATAGGCGGGCGTGGTCCCGTTGGAGAGCACTGCGGCGCGCGGGTGGCCCTTGAACTGGATGCGCCCCCACGGACCCGACACCTTGTCGCCATAGGGTTCGAGGGCGACCGTGAGGCCAGTCGACTTGCCGGCCTCGATGTTCACATCCTGCGTCGAGATTTTGTAGCCGTAATTCACCACCGCGACGGTGTGCTTGCCGGCGCTGAGCTTAATACTCTGGCTGCCATCACGGATGGCCTTGCCGTCCACGAAAACGTACGCCTGCTTCGGCGTGACCTTGATCTTCAGCTTCCCTTCCTGGGCGAAGCTGGAACCCGCCAAGACCGCAACCGTCACCACGAGGGTGATTAGGTGTCCAAATCGTCGCATCAGCATCTCTCCTCAGAATTCCAGTAGGCGATTGTTGTATAAGCCGACCCGCGCCCTATCGGGACGGCACAGGCTAGGACGCCTAAACGTTATATTCGCAACCCCTACTCTGTCAACAACATTGAAAGAAAAAGCGAACGCAGTGTGAGGCGATTTATGCATCCATGCAACATCAAGTCCTCGATTTGCGCAATACCGCTGTAAGTTTATTGAGCCGGACAGCGATAAGCTTAGGACTCTGATTGTCGCGATACCTCTCAGACCCAGTTGCTGTCTTGAAATTTAGATGTTTCGGCGAGGGGTTCCGTGATATTCCGGCGGTGGTTTTGCCCGGACTGTCGCTGATCCAGTATCATTTTGTTAGGCGTGGCGCCGTGACACATGTTTTCTGAAACCGTTCTGGAGCATTTTCGCAACCCGCACAATGCCGGGAACCTCGCGGACGCAACGACGACGGTCGAAGTGACGAATCCCGTTTGCGGCGATATCCTGCGGCTGGCAGTGCGGATGGAGGATGGCAAAATTGCGGACGCGCGATTCAAGACGCAGGGATGCGTGGCGGCGATCGCATCGAGCTCGGTGCTGACCGATTTGCTCCGTGGGAAGACGCCGATCGAAGCGGGAGCAATCACTCCGCAGGAAATCTCGGATGCGCTCGGTGGTCTGCCGCCTGCGACGTTCCATGCCGCGCAACTCTGCTGCGATGGAATCGCGGCGCTGGAAAGGGAATTGCTACCGCGTTAGTCGCCAAGAGCTTTCTTCAGCGTTTCCGGATCGTTCAAGTTGAGGACCACACCTTCTTCGTCGGTTGAGACTTCGGCCACGCCGCTGCTGTGCGACCAGACGACCTCCCTCGCGCCGACTTCGGGCGAAGCAGCCAGCAGGTCGCCGTACAACGTAGCGCGAAAAATTACGGGATGGCCGCGCTTTCCGTTGTGCGTCGGGAGCACGATCGCTTTGCCGGTCGAGTCAAATTCTTTTATGAGCTGCGCGATCAGATTGGCGGACACCAGCGGATGGTCCACGGGGCAGAGCAGGAGGCCTTCGGTTGCGTCTGGGGGCAAGCTGCGAATCGCGCATTGAATTGAAGAGAGCTGGCCCTGTTCCCAGTTCTCATTGATGACGAGGGAATCCGCAGCGACTCCGAGGCGGGCGCGAATATCTTCCGCGTGCGCCCCCAGGACGATTCTCATCGCGCCGATCCGCGCGTGTCGCGTGACCTCCACCAGGTGTTCGACGAAAGTTAATCCATGGAAGGGAAGCAGCGCCTTGGGTTTGCCCATCCGGCGGGATTCGCCGGCCGCAAGGATCGCAACGGCGAGCATTACTAGCTCAGGATTCCCGAGGATCGCCCGGGGTGCATGGTGAAAAATGCTCCGTCAGCCCGCGATGACGCACGATTCGTCATTTTCCGTGGCCGGACTAGCCGTGTTGCAGGCTCGCGATTGCCGAAAGCTTCACGGACTTGTGCGGCAGATTCGCGGCATTGCGGCGCACGGCAATCAATTCCGCGGTGATGCTCACGGCAATTTCTTGGGGCGTGAGCGCGCCGATTTCGAGGCCCACCGGCGCATGCACTCGGTCGAACTGGCTCATGGCGTAACCCTCTTTCTCGAGCGCCTTGTAAACAGAGATCACTTTCCGCTTGCTGCCGATCATTCCGACGTAGCGGGCTTCGGTGTTCACGGCCCAGGCCAGGACGCGCATGTCGTCCTTGTGGCCGCGGGTGACGATCACGATATAGGAGGAAGCGTTCGGCTGGATTTTGGCGTAGGCATCT
>DATEGX010000071.1:0-10074 GCA_035279875.1 Binataceae bacterium (SeqCode) | reverse complement strand
AAGTTGTTCCCCGACCTGACCTTCAGGGAAGCTTTCACGCTCGTGCCATTGGCGATCATCGTGGTGATCCTCGGGTGGTATCCGCACGCGGTGCTCGACCTGGTGCAGACCTCGCTGAATCATCTGAACCAGGTCGTAATCGCCGCCAATCCCTCGATGGCGATCGCGCTGCACTAGCTCGAACCGATATCCGATGGATCTTGGAAGCATCACCAGCCTGCGGCTGTTCTACCCGGAGCTTATGCTCACCGCCGCGACGCTCATTATCGTGCTGATCGATCTGGTCTCGCGCGAAAAGTCGTTTCTCGGCGATATCTCGCTGCTCTTCGCGGGGCTGACGCTGCTGCTGATAGCGATCGAGCCGATGCGAGAGGGCGCGTGGCTATTCAACCGGATGCTGGTTTACGACTCTTTCGCCATCTTTTTCCGCGCGCTGATCGCGCTTGCGGCGCTGGTCGCGGTCTGGATGTCGATCGGTTCCGACGAGGTAAGCGCCTGCGAGCAGGGCGAGTACTACGCCGTGCTGATGGCGAGCACGCTCGGTATGTTCCTGATGGCAGAATCGAGCAATCTGCTGATGGCCTACCTCGCGCTGGAATTCGTCAGCCTGACCTCGTACGTGCTGACTGGCATACTCAAGCATAATCGGCGTTCACAGGAGGCCGCGCTCAAGTATCTGATTTATGGCGGAGTGGCGTCCGGCACGATGATTTACGGCATGAGCTGGATCTTCGGCCTGGCCGGTTCGCTCGACTTCAACGTTATCAACCGTTCTCTGTTCGCGAGCGGCCATGTTCCGGCCCTGGCGGTTTTTATCGCGCTGGTGTTGATCCTGGCGGGAATGGGCTACAAAGTCGCTTCGGTGCCGTTTCACATGTGGGCGCCCGACGTTTACGAAGGGGCGCCGATTCCGATAACCACTTTTCTCGCCATTGGCTCGAAGGCGGCGGGCTTTGCGCTGCTGACGCGCTTCTTCTATCCAGCGATCTCGCATTTGACCTCAAATGGAAATTGGCAGGTGCTGAGCGGCGTCGAATGGCCGCAGTTGCTGCTGGTCGTATGCGTGATCACTATGACGCTGGGCAACCTGGCCGCGCTCCAGCAGCGCAACATGAAACGGATGCTCGCGTATTCGAGTATCGCGCAGGCAGGGTACGCCTTGATGGGTTTCGTACTGCTGTCTAACGACGGCATCCGCGCGATGCTGGTCTACTTGTTTGCCTATTATGTGATGGATGCCGGTGCGTTCCTGGTCGTGATGATCGTGGCGAACGCCACTGGCAGCGAGGAATTGGAGGCATACCGGGGTTTGGCATGGCGGGGTGGGGCAGTGCCGGCGATCGCGCTGGGCATTTTCCTTTTGTCGCTGACCGGCATCCCCGCGACCATTGGCTTTATCGGCAAGTTCTACGTTTTCGCGGCGGCAATCCAGGAGCGCTTCTACATCCTGGCGGTGATCGGCATCCTGAATTCCGTGGTCTCGCTCTATTACTACATGCGCCCGGTCCGGGAAATGTTTCTCGAACAGCCCGACCCTGACCAGCCTCAGATTTCGGCAGAATACTGGAATTACGGTCTGATGGGTGCGCTGGCGATCGCGACGATTTTTCTCGGCCTCTATCCGCCACCGATTATCGCGTTCGCCTCACGCTCGCTGCATTTTTTCGTCGGTCCGTCTTAGCAGTCTGCTCCGCGCTCCTCCCCCCGGTGGCTGCCGCGGGCCGCCCTCACCGTCTTTCATCAACTGATCGTGGGCTCTCGGATCCGACTGTCTTTCGACCGTCTCCGCCACTTTCGCGCCGGCACCGTTCGATGCTAAGCATCGGTCATCCAGAGGAGGGACGAACGATGGCAAGCATCGATCAGATAGTGACCGAGCTCGCGGACCGTGATGCAATCCGCGAACTGCCACAGCGCTATTGCGATTGCGTATGGCGCGGCGATGTCGAGGGTATTGTCAACCTGTTCACGGACGATGGCGAATTTACGATTCTCGGAGGCCAGCGCGAGAATAAGACCGTCGGCCGGCCGAACCTTCTGAAATCTTACAAAGAGGGGCTCGCCAACCTGAATCCGCGCCCGTATATCCACAATCACGTGATCGAGCTCAAGGGCAACGGCCGCGCCAGCGGACGCTGCTACGTGGAACTCCGAACCGCCGCCGACAACATGAACTGGATCGGTACCGGCTTCTACCACGACGAATATGCCAAGGTCGGTGACGTGTGGAAATTCCACTCGAGGCGTTTCCAGCAGGTCCACATGGAGAATCGTCCGGCGCCCAAAGCACCGGCGCAGCACTGATTCCGTTTTTCGACCGCTGCCTGGCGCATGGAGGTAGACCGCAATGGCGAAGAGTACGGAGCAAATCGTTCACGAGCTGGCTGATCGCGAAGGTATCCGCGAGCTGCCGATTAAATACTGCGACTGCGTTTGGCGGAACGACGTGAACGGAATCGTCGACCTGTTCACCAGTGACGCCGCCTTTATCACCAAGGGGCGCAAGAATGAGCATCGCGCGGAAGGCCGCGAAGGCTTGCTCAAGCTCTACGGTGGTATTACCAACGGTCCGATTACGCCGCGTCCGTATATCCACAATCACGTCATCGACCTCAAAGGTACGGGCGGTGCTTCCGGACGCTGCTACGTCGAGATTCGCGATGCCAAGAAGAATTTCGAATGGGGCGGCAGCGGCTACTACGACGACGAATACGTCAAGGTCGGCGATAACTGGAAGTTCAAGTCCCGCACCTTTCATGCCGCGCAGATGCCGTCGTTGGCAAGACCAAAATGAGTCGGACGGCAGCCGCTCTCGTGACGGCAGCTTGAGCGGCGGTCTCGTGCTTCGATGAGGCCGCCGCTTGGATGATGACTCGGCTGGCGCGCGGACCGGCGTGCTATTCGTCGTCGCGACGCCAATTGGCAACCCCGAGGATATTTCGGCGCGCGCAGTGCGAATCCTTGGCGAAGTCAGCCGGATCGCCTGCGAAGACACCCGCCGAACCGGCCGGATGCTCGCGGCGCATTCGATTCACACGCCGACGACCAGTTACTTCGAGCATAACGAGCAGCGGCGTATCCCCGAACTAATCGCAAGGCTCGAAGCCGGTGAGAGCCTTGCCCTGGTCACCGATGCGGGAACGCCCACCATTTCGGATCCCGGCTACCGGCTGGTCCGCGCCGCGATCGAGGCGGGCATCGGGGTCACCGCAGTGCCCGGTCCGTCCGCGGTGATCGCGGCTTTGTCGATAGCCGGCTTGCCTACCAACCGCTTCGTCTTCGAAGGCTTTCTGCCCGTCAAAACGGGTGAGCGGATTCGCGCGCTCGAGCGGTTGGCTGGCGAACCCGGGACCATCGTGATTTACGAGGCAGCGCGCCGGCTGCGGGAGCTTTTGCCTGCGATGGCCGCGGCGTTTGGCGCTGAGCGCCAGGCCGCAATCGTTCGCGAGGCAACCAAGACCCACGAGGAGATCGCCCGTGGCATACTTCGCGAACTCGCCGAGCGATTCGCCGGACGCGAGACGCTCGGCGAAGTTACGATAGTGATCGAGGGGGCGGGGCGCTTGCGCGAGGAGAGTGCAACGCCGGGACTGGACGAAGCGCGGGTGGTCGACGTGCTCCTCGAAGCGGGGCTAAGCCTCAAGGACGCAGCCGGGGCAGCCGCCAAGCTGACCGGCTTGAGCCGGCGGGATGTGTATCAGAATGCCCTGCGGCGCCGCGGCAAGTCTTGACGGCGCTTCACTTCGAATCAGCGCAAGGGTCGAAAGAAAGCGCGAATATCTTCGACCAGGCGCGCCGGCTCTTCCATCGGCGCGAAATGACCGCCCGAGGGCATCACGGTCCAGCGCTTGAGATTATAGTAGCGCTCGGCCCATTTCCGCGGCATCAGCAAAACTTCCTTGAGGAACACCGCGGCGCCGGTTGGCGCTTCCACCACCGGATGGCGATCGTGCGAGGCCTTCCACTGATTATGAGCCGCCTCGTAGTAATAGCGCGCTGAGGTGCCGTAACTCTGCGTGATCCAGTAAAGCGTCATGGTAGTGCAGAGGTCGTCCTTGCTGAAGCGCCGCTCCACGTCGCCATCGCAGTCGCTCCAGGTGCGGCGCTTTTCGACGATCCACGAACACAGACCGGCCGGCGAGTCGTTCAGCGCGAAGGCCACCGTTTGCGGCTTGGTGCATTGCAGTTGCATGTAGCCGGATTCGTTCGACATGAAGTTGCGATTGTGCTCGAGCCAGCCCTTCTCGTCCGGGCCGAAATCCTCGGGCGTGGGCCCTCCACCGGCGCCGAAGAACGCCAGCGAAGCCAGCAGATTGACGTGCACACCAATCATCCGATCGGCGTACTTATGCCCGAGTTGAGCGGTGACCAGTGCGCCCCAATCACCGCCTTGAGCCCCGAATTTTTTGTAGCCGAGCACGTCCTGCATCAGCGCGACCCAGAGATCGGCGGTGCGCCAATAGTTGATCCCCGTCGTCGTCAATGGCGTCGAAAAGCCATAGCCCGGCAGCGACGGCACCACCACGTCGAAGGCGTCAGCCGGGTCGCCGCCATGAGCCGCGGGATCGCTCAACGGACGAATTACCTTGTGGAAGTCCCAAAACGTCCACGGCCATCCGTGGGTCAGGACGAGCGGAATCGGATGCGGGCCTTTGCCCCGTTCATGAATGAAATGGATCGGGATACCTTCGATTTCGGTCTTGTAGTTGGCGTAGGAGTTAATCTCGCGCTCGAATCGCCGCCAGTCATATTGATCGCGCCAGTATTCGATTAGCGACTTGAGATAGCCGAGATTGGTGCCGTACTCCCAGTTGTCGTTGGCGAACTCCGGCGCGAAGCGAGTCCGCGCGAGGCGCTCGCGCAGGTCATCCAGCACCGGCTGCGGAACGTTAATCGTGAAGGCTTCCTGGCGCATTGCTGAACCCCTATTGCGATTGCCGGTGCTTCCTGGAATGTGTTCGCGGCCCGAAATAGCTGAAGCGGGAGAGGGCGCGCGGGCCCTCTCCCGGTGTGATTCTTAGCGGCCGGCCGCTGCGAGCGCGATGTCTTCGTCCGCGATCTTCCGATGCGGATTGAAGTGCGGCAGCACGTGTTTCGCAATCAGGCGCAGCGAATTCATGATGTTCTGATGCGGGATTCGACCGGCCTGTTTGAACATGATCACCTGGTCGATTCCGCTGCGCTCGAAAGTCTCGAGCTTGCGGCAAACCTCGTCGGGATTGCCCACTACCACCATGTGATGCTGTTTCAATTGCGCGTCGGGAACGTCCTTGGGGTCGAGGTCGAGCGACATCAGGTTGCGCAGGTATTCGTAGGAGTAGAGCTTGTTCTTGACCATCAAGGGCTCGAACAGTTTGGCGACGTTGTGCATGAACCAGCGCGCGCCCTCGATTCCGATAGCCTCGTCTTCCTTGTTCTCCGCGACGTGACAGATGATTAGTCCGGCGAAGGCCTCGTTCGGCAGCTTCGGGACCTGGTCCGTGCGATGGGCGAACGAGGTGTGGTACGCCTCCATCGACTTTTGCACTTGATCGAAATTCAGACTGAAGCTGAGCGCGCCGAGCCCACGGTCGCCCGCCATCTGATAGCTGTCGGGCGCGACGCATGCCATCCACATTGGCGGATGCGGCTTCTGGATCGGCTTGGGTACGACCCGGCGGGGCGGAATCTTCAGCAGTTTGCCGTCAAACTCGAGGATCTCGTCGGTCCAGGCCTTAACAATCACCTCGAGCGCCTCGCGTACTTCCTGGCGCGTGCGATCGTAGTCGACGCCGAAGCCGTCGAGTTCCTGGGCAGTGGTCGAGCGCCCGGTGCCAATATCCACGCGGCCGTTGCTCATGATATCGAGCACCGCGGCCTGTTCTGCCACCTTAATCGGATTGTTGAAGTTGAAAGGCAGCAGCCGGACGCCGTGGGCGATGCGGATATTGCGCGTGCGCTGCGTGACCGCGCCGTAGAAAACCTCGGGGGCCGAACTGTGCGAATACTCCTCGAGGAAGTGATGCTCGACTTCCCAGACGTAATCGATACCGATCCGGTCGGCTAGCTCGATCTGGGCCAGCGCCTGCCAATACGTGTTGTATTCACTTAGCGCATGCCATGGGCGCGGAGTCTCCATTTCGTAGAGCAATCCGAATTTCATTAGGTCCCTCCAATTGGCTTTCGCGGCGACGCGCGCGAGTCTCGGGAAATTTTGGCGCTTTCGACGGCCGTTTGCAAAGCGAACGATTGTTCTTTTGCAACGAGCGGTCGCGCTTCTCGTATCTATCCTTCAAAGGCTCTTGATACTACCGAAGGACGCCCCTTGAAACGGCATAATGCGTAGGATTCAATGCCGAAAAGGGGAAAGGATGGGATGACGGCGAGGGGAAAAACCGCTGGTACTTCGCAGCCTTTGGTGCTGGTGCTCAACGGCCCCAACCTCAATCTGCTGGGTACTCGCGAGCCCGAGATCTACGGACATACGACACTTGCCGATATCGACCGGGAACTGAGCGCGCTGGGCGCCGAGCTTGGTCTCCGGGTCGAGACTTATCAGTCGAACAGCGAGGGCGCTCTGGTGGATCGGATTCAGCAGGCACGGGGCGAAATCGACCTGCTGATCATCAATCCGGCCGCTTATACGCACACCAGCATCGCGATCCGCGACGCTATAGCGGCAATAGACGTTCCTGTTATCGAAGTTCATCTATCTAATGTTTACAAGCGCGAAACCTTCAGGCATCACTCCACGATTGCTGACCTGGCCGAGGCCCGGCTGATGGGTTTTGGAGCCGAGGGGTATATGCTGGCGTTGCGCGCAGCCGCCCGCATTATCGCGGCCCGTCAGCGCGTCTGACACCGTTATTGGGCCATTCAAGTCGAGCTGGAGGTTCGGATTCGGCCGGAATTCAGATGGAACTTCGGGAAATCAAGGCATTACTGGTCCTGATGCAGGAATACGGACTGACCGAACTCGAAATCGACGACAAGAAAAAGGGCAAGCTGCGGCTGGTGCGTGGCGCCGCCGTCAACGATTCGAACCATAGCGCCAATCGTCTCGCGGCTCCGGCACCGCGTCCACCGGGGCCCGGATCGTCACGGCAGACCCCGGTGCCCACTTCGCGCAACAGTGGCGCGAATGCTCCGCCCGTCCTGGCCGAAAATCAGCGGCTGGTGACCAGTCCGATGGTCGGGACGTTTTACCGGGCCGCGGCGCCCGACGCGCAGCCGTTCGTCGCCGAGGGCGATACCGTGCGCAAGGGCCAGGCGCTGTGCATCATCGAAGCGATGAAGATGATGAACGAGATCGAGGCCGAGATGGCGGGGCGGGTGGTCAAAATCCTGTGTGAAAATGCCCAGCCGGTCGAATACGGTCAGCCCCTGATGATGGTCGAAGTCGCGTAGCGTCGCGGCGTCTAATCCGAGTGCCGCGGGAGAACTAGCGAATGTTCAAAAAGCTGTTGGTGGCCAATCGTGGTACGATCGCCATACGGATCATCCGCGCCTGTCACGAACTCGGCATCAAGACCATCGCGGTTTACTCCACCGCCGACAAGGACGCGCTGCACGTCCGCATGGCGGACGAGGCGGTGTGCATCGGGCCGGCGGCCGCCGAGGACAGTTATCTCAATATTCCCTCGATTATCAGCACCGTCCTGACTTATGGCGCCGACGCGGTCCATCCCGGCTATGGCTTTCTGTCCGAAAACGGCGATTTCGCCGAGGCCTGCCGCCGTTCGGGGGTGACCTTCGTCGGCCCGCGCGCGCGCCACATCCGGTTGATGGGCGACAAGCCGCGCGCCCGCCGAATCATGCGGCGCGCGGGCGTGCCGATCCTGCCGGGTAGCGAGGGCACCGGCGTTACCGAACTGCGCGAAGCCCAGGCGGACGCAAAGCGGCTGGGCTTTCCCGTTCTGATCAAGGCGGCGGCCGGCGGCGGCGGCAAGGGCATGCGCATCGCGCGCGATGACCATGAGTTGGTGCGCCTGTTTCCGCTTGCGCGCGCCGAGAGCGAGGCCGCCTTCGGCTCGCGTACGATGTACCTCGAGAAATACCTCCAGGCCGCACGCCACGTGGAATTCCAAATCCTGGCCGATAACCATCGAAGCGTCGTCCATCTCGGCGAACGTGACTGCTCGATTCAACGGCGCCATCAGAAGGTGCTCGAGGAAGCTCCCTGTCCGGTAATGACCAAACGGCTGCGCGAGAAGATGGGCAAGGCCGCGGTGCGCGCAGCCCAGGTGGTCGGCTATTCGAACGTGGGCACGGTTGAGTTCCTGCTCACACCGGATGGCGAGTTCTACTTCATCGAGATGAATACCCGTATCCAGGTCGAGCATGGGGTGACCGAGATGGTCACGTCGATTGACCTGGTCAAGGAAGGGATCAGGATGGCCTCCGGCGATCCGCTGGGATTCAAACGCGGTAAGATCGAGATCGAGGGAGCCGCCATCGAGTGCCGGGTCTATGCCGAGGACCCCGATACCCATCTGCCATCGCCCGGTGTGGTAACAAATCACCATTCGCCGGGTGGACTTGGCGTCCGTGTAGAGACCGCGCTGTACGACGGCTACCGGGTGCCGGTGCATTACGACCCGATGGTCGCCAAGCTGATCGTTCACGCTGACGGACGGGCGCTCGCGATCCGGCGGGCGCGGGCGGCGCTGCGCGAGTATCTGATCGACGGCATCAAGACCAATATTCCGCTTCACTTGCGGATCCTCGATGATCCGGACTTCATGGCGGGACAATTCGGCACCGATTTCCTCAAGCGCTTCGAGCCAAGGCTCGAAACGGTCCCGGTGCCGGAACGCCGCGCCAAGGCCTCGTGAGGAATTGATTTGAAGCTCGATTCGATCCGCGCCTTGAGCCCGTATCGGGCAATGGTGCTGCTTCTGCTCGTCGGCTTGGCGATGCTGCCTGCGGTAGCCGGCGCGCAGTCGTCAGGTCCGGCCTCGGGACCACTTGGCAATGGTGGGTTCTCGCCGGAGCAAAGTGAAGGAGCGGCCCCACTGACCGGGCCAACCGGCGCCGCCTCGGGGTCCCCCGCGGTCGTGGCCGCCGACCCGGTCTATGACTTCGGCGCGGTCTACAACGGCGCGGTGGTCAAGCATACCTTCGCACTGAAAAACACCGGCACCGGCCAGTTAATCATCGGAGCCGTCCGGACCACCTGCGGTTGCACAGCGGCGGAGCCGACCAAAAAAATTGTCGCGCCCGGCGATGAATCGCAAATAGCGGTGACGTTCGATACCGCAACCGACCATGGTCCGGCCACGCGCACCATCACCGTCTTCACCAACGATCCGAAGCATCAACAACTGCAACTCACGATGAAGGGCGACGTCAAGGTCCAGATCGACGCCAATCCCTCGCTGGTGATGTTTGACAAGGTCAAGCGCGGCGCCGAGCCGTCGCGCCAGGTGACGATAAATGACGAAATGCCGGATAAAACTCTGAAGATCGGGCCTATCACCAATTCGAATCCGAACGTCAGGGTGTCGTCGCAGCCTTTGGCGAACGGCAAACCGGGCGCGACGTTGACCATAACTCTGCTCAATTCGGCACCGGCAGGCCCGGTCACGGATCTCGTCAAGGTGGCGACCAGCCGTGTGCCACTCGAAATCCCGGTCTCAGGCACCGTGTTGGGAGACCTGAACGTCTCTCCGCCGCAGGTGACCTTCGGCGTGGTACCCCATCACGCGAGCGCACTTCGCATCGTGCGGCTCACCAATTCGGGCGAAAATCCGGTGAAGGTCACCGGTATCTCCAGCGACAACAGCAGCGTCTTCGCCGCTATCGAGCAGGTCAAGCCGGGCAAGGAATACAAGATTACCGTCCAACTCAGGCCAAACACGCCAGACGGCGTGCTGCACGGGATGCTGGCCATCAAGACCAATGATCCTCACCAGCAAGACGTACAGGTCCCGTTTTACGGCATTGTGGGCGCGTTCAAGGGTTAACGCGTTAGCGATATATAACGCGAGAACTACTCCTCCAGAGAATTGGCGTGCGTTTTTGTTAAACCTTACGCATCTGTATAATCTGTGAGCCTGAAAGACGCCTACGCATGCCGTGGGCGTCGCAGTTTCT
>DATEGX010000070.1:0-12030 GCA_035279875.1 Binataceae bacterium (SeqCode) | reverse complement strand
CGTCGAACCATCGAACGCAGCCTTCGACCGGGTTATCAGCGCTTCATGGTCGTCCGAGGTAAAGAAAAAGCCGCCGTTTTCCCGGTCGGCGAAGCGCTCGAGCATCACGTCGGCATATTGCCGCGCCAAGGCCAGGTAGCGCCGCTCGAAGGTAGCTTCATAGAGGTCAATCATCGCGCCGGCGATCAGCGCATAATCCTCGAGATAGCCGTTGAAGCGCGCTACCCCGTCCTTGTACGAACGTTGGAGCGCGTGCCCGTCCCACAGCCTGGCGGCGACGAAGCCGGCCGCATGCTCGGCCACGCGCAAGTAGCGCTCATCGCCTAGAACCCGATAGCCCTCGGTAAACGCGCCGATCATCATGCCGTTCCATGCCGCGAGGATCTTGTCGTCGCGGCCGGGTCTGACCCGATGCTCGCGGGCCTCGAACAGCCGCTGGCGGGTAGTCGCGATCCTGGCCGCGGCGTCGTCCTCGGAGAGCTTGAAGACTCGCGCCGCATCGGCAACCTCGATCGTCCGATGCAGGATGTTGCGGCCCTCGAAATTTCCCTCGTCGCTGACGTCGAAGAAACGCGCGGCCAACGGTGTCATCTCGCCGCCCAATACCTCGCGGATTTGGCCGACGCTCCAGAGGAAGAATTTGCCCTCCTCGCCTTCGCTGTCGGCATCCTGGCTCGAATAGAAACCGCCCTCCGGGCTGGTCATCTCGCGAGCTACATAGTCGAGGGTTTCGCGGGCAATCTTCAGAAATTCCGGCTCGTTGAGCGCGCGCCCGGCATCCAGGTAGAGCCGTGCGAGCAGCGCATTGTCGTAGAGCATTTTTTCGAAATGCGGCACCAGCCAGCGCTCGTCAACGCTGTAGCGATGAAATCCGCCGCCGATCTGGTCGTAAATCCCGCCTTTGGCCATCCGGCTGAGGGTATTGCGCACCATCTCGCCGAACTGCTCTTCGCCCTCGGCCTGGTACATCCGCATGAACAGCGAAAACACGAACGTATTCGGGAACTTCGGCGCGCCGCCGATACCGCCATTGATACTGTCGTAATGCTGACCCAGGGCACGGGCGCCGGCCAGCGCCATATCGGGCTTGAGGTCGCCGCTTTCCGGCTTGTAATCGGTCAGCGAGCCGATTGCCTGCGTCAGCCGCTCCACGTTCTGCTGCACGTCGACCGGCTTGTTGTGATAGGCGTCGGCGATTGCGGTCAGAACCCGTGGAAATCCGGCGATACCGTGACGATCCTCGGGTGGAAAGTAGGTTCCGCCGTAAAACGGCTTGCCCTCGGGGGTCAGGAACACCGTAAGCGGCCATCCACCACGCCCGGTCAAAAGCTGTACCGCGTCCATGTAGATTTGGTCGAGGTCGGGACGCTCCTCGCGATCCACTTTGATCGAAACGAATTTGTCGTTCATCAGGCCGGCGATCGCCGGGTTCTCGAACGATTCGCGCTCCATTACGTGGCACCAATGGCAGGCCGAATAGCCAATCGACAGCAGGATCGGTTTGTTGTCGGCCTTGGCCCGCGCCAGCGCTTCCGCGCCCCACGCGTACCAATCGACAGGATTGAAGGCGTGTTGACGCAGGTATGGGCTTTGTTCGTTTATAAGACGATTAGGCTTGCGATCGGGATGGGAAGTTTGCTCGTCATTCATCGCTCAAGACTCGATTGCGGGAAGATTCGGACGCAAGCGCATAGCCTGGCCGCGGCGCCAGCACTTCACTATTCGACGCTATCATGCGGACCCTGGTGCCGCCACGGCGGATGTTCGCGATCAATCCGAAGCTGCCTCGCGCAAGGCCGCCCGCGCCAGGATACGCGTGGAATCGAGAATCGGCAGCGGCGAATCGGGCTGCTCGATCAGCAGAGGAATCTCGGTGCAGGCCAGCGCCACCGCATCGCATCCGCGAGCTTGCAGCTTCGCGATCACCCCGGCGAAATAGGCCCGCGCAGGCTGCTCGAATCGTCCATAGACCAGATCATCGAAGATAATCGCGTTGATCCGCTCGCGGTCGGGCGGGTCGGGAATCAGATGTTCGATGCCGCGCGCGGCCAGATGCGCCGGATAAACCGGTCCTTCCATCAGGTACCGGGTGCCAAGCACCCCGATCCGGCGAAAACCGCGTACGGCCGCGACTGCGCCAACTTCGTCCGCAATATGAAGCCATGGCAGCGGCGAATTGGCGATTACCGCGTCCATAGCCTGATGCGCGGTGTTGTCCGGACAAATCAGGAGATCCGCGCCGCAGGAAGCGAGTTTCCGCGCAGACTCGACCATCATCGCCGCGACTGCTGCCCAGTCTCCGGCTGCGATAGGCACCATGTACTGCGCCAGCGGAAGCACATGCATCGTAACCTCCGGATGCATATGCGGCCCGAACTGCTCGGCACCCTCCGCGCAAATCGTGCGAAAGCATAATGCCGCGCCCTCGGCGCTGACTCCGACAATCCCGATGTGCTTCATGGACCTCGCCAGCCAAGGCTACGATACGCGACGCCGTCGAGTCATGCGAAACCCGGTTTTCGCCCTGGGCCGAGCCTACTTGCCCACGACAGCCGCGCTTGCGACTCTTTTTGCCAATGGAGCGGGCACATTCGGACGAATCGGGGCAACCCCGGCCTCGAATTATCGGCGCGGACGCATCCGTGGCGGAGCGAAATCTGAGCGAAACGGCGTGGCGATGGCTGTCTGCCGGCGTGCTCGTACTTACCGCCATCCTTTATTTCGCCCGGCTGGGTGCGCGGGCCTTGTGGGCGTCGGAGTTTCGCTGGGCCGAGATTTCCCGCGAAATGCTGCTCACCCACGATTATTTCTGGCCGACGATTAACGGCCGGGTTTACTTCGACAAGCCGCTGGGCTCCTACTGGCTGGTGATCGCCTCCACCTGGATTACCGGCCGGATGGACGAAGCAGCGGCCCGGATTCCGTGCGCAATCGCCGGTTTGCTTGCCGTCGCCTTACTAATCGCGCTGGCGCGGCATCTGTACGATCTCGAGACCGGCGTAATTGCTGGATTTATCCTCGCCACCAGCTTCAGCTTCGTCTTCTGGTCGCGCAATTCGTCGGCCGACGTCGAGACGATCGCGGGTGAACTGGCCGTTCTCCTGATTTTTCTGAAGAATGAGCAGCGGCCGGGACCGTGGGTCGTGCCGATGTGGCTCGTAATGGCCCTGACCTCGCTGATGAAGGGCCTGCTCGGTTTCGTACTGCCGTTAATCGTGATCGGGGTCTACGCATGCCTTGCGGAGGGCTGGGCCGAGTTCGCGCGCCAACTCCTCAATGGGCCCGTTGCGGCACGCCTACGATGGCTAATCGACCGCAATCGCTGGTTCTTCAACTGGTACACGCCGTTGGCAATCGTGCTGGCGGCAATCGTCTACTACGCGCCGTTCGCGATTTCGCATGCCCGCACCGGCTCCGAAAAGGGCATCTACATGGTCTATCGCGAGAACGTTGAGCGCTATTTCTCGCCCTTCGACCATCGCGGACCGATCTATCTTTATGTTTACGTCATTTTCGCCCTGATGGCGCCATGGTCGGCGTTCCTTCCCGCAGCCCTGGTCAACGCCTATCGCAATCTCCGCCGGGTCGGCGACACTCGGCAAAGCGATCGCTTTGTGCAGGCCTTCTTCTGGGCGACGTTTGTTTTTTTTACGCTTTCGGGCTCGCGGCGCAGCTACTACGTTCTGCCGATTTTGCCTGCCGGCGCGATTCTGGTTGCGCGGATCTTCCACGAAAAGCGCTGCAACCTCGACGATCTGACCAGTCTTTTGATGAAAATCGGCTATGGCGTGATTGTCGCAGGCGTGGCAGTCGCGGTGGTGATCTTTATGCCGCCGCGATGGGTTCTGCCGGGAGCCTATGCCTCACTCCCGCCGGCGCCCGATCGGGCGGTTTTTGCCGCATGCTGGCTCGGCTCTGCAATCGCCATAGCCTACGCACTCTTGGATTATCGCAATAGACGCGTCCTGCTGTCGGTTTGCGCAATAAGCTACTTCTTTATGTTCTACATATTCGTCTTCGCGATTCCCGCCGGCGATCAATGGCGCGGCGAAAGGCCGTTTGCCGACCGGATTCGCCAGATTATCGACGGCAATTCAGGCGCGCTGGCGTCGTACAAGGCTCAACCGCCGGTCTTTTACCTCGGCCTCGACCAGCCCGTGCCGCAATACGATCGGCTCGCGCAGTTGGATACAGCCGTGGCGCAAGGGTCGGTCAAATGGATCGTGGTGCGCCAGCGCGACCTTGATTCGCTCAATCTGCCGACGCATGTCGCGGCCCGTGAGGCGGTTTATCCCTGGGACCCGCGCGAGCATCGGCTCAACGCGATGGTCCTGCTGGCGGTGACCCGCTGAGCCCGTTCAGAGCCGCATCGGCATCACCACGTACTTGAAAGTCGAATCCGAAGGCGTGCTAATCACCCCGGGACTTACTTCGTCGCTCAAGCCCAGCACCGCTTCGGCCTCGGACGGAATGACGTTGAGCGCCTGTTGCACATAGGCGGCGTTAAAGCCGACCGAGAATTCCGCGCCGTTGAAGCTGATATCGAGCGTTTCGCTGGCCTCGCCCAATTCCGGACTGGTCGAGGAGACCGTCAGGGTGCCGCTGGCGAATGCCAGTTTGACCCCATGATAGCGTTCGTTCGAGAAAATCGCCGCGCGTTTCATCGCATTGAGCAGCAAGTCGCGCTCGACCGAAATCTGATAGCGCGATTCCTTGGGCAACACGCCGCGATAGTCGGGAAATTCGCCTTCCACCAAACGCATCGAGACTTCGGTCGCGCCGCGCCTGAGCCATGCGAGCGAGCCGTCGATCACCAGTTGCGCCTCGTTGTCGCCGGCCTGGTCGAGCAGTTTGCGCAACTCGGCGAGGCCTTTGCGCGGGATAATCGCGCCGCCGCTCATCGCGAACCCGGCCGCTTCGCGGTCGATCATCGAGAGCCGATGGCCGTCGGTCGCGACCATCCGCACGGTGCCGGCGTCCGGCGCGTCGACATAGACTCCGCTCAGGTTATAGCGAGCTTCGTCGGGGCTTACGGCAAAAATCGTCTTGTCGATCATGTCCGCCAGCAGCTTGGCGGCGATTTTCAGCTCGCCCTTGACCGACTTGCGCGGAGCCTCGCCGCTCCGCCCGTCCTGCGACGGCATCGCCGGAAAGCTCCGCGGATCGAGCCCCATCATTTTGAACCGTGCCCGGCCGCAACGCAGCTCGACCCAATCGCTCTCCAATGATTTGAAGCTCAATTTGTCGCCGTCGGCCTCGCGGACGATCTCGAATAGCTTGCGCGCATTGAGGGTAAGCGGACCCTTTTCCGCTCGCTCGCAGGCGATCTCGGTGCGAATTCCCACTTCGAGGTCGGTCGCGGAAAGCTTGAGCTTGCCCTCCTCGGGCTCGATCAGCACATGTCCCAGGATCGGCACGGTATTGCGCCGTTCGACAATTCCCTGAACCATCGCGAGGCTGTTGAGCAGCGAAACGCGCTCGATAACAAGTTCCATGAGTCGCCTATGGTCCCCCTGCTATTTCTCTTTAGGATCTAGTTTTAAAAAGAATGAATAGAAACAGAGGGCCTTGTTGGTTTGTTCAATCATGCCGCAAGTGTCCGCCGTAAAAGGAAATTTGCGGCTCAAAAGCATGTGGGCGGCGAGCCCTGCTGCGGCCACGAATCCGTCTTCCTTCCTTCCCCATGTCGATAACCCGCCCATTATCCCCCGCTCGCCAACATGCTTGTCCATAGCCTCAAGCCATCGCCGGACCGTTGTCGTTGGGCTCGCTCGGATCGGTCTTCAGCCCGCGCTCGATCTTCTCGATTGACTGGCGGAAGGCCGAATCCGCCATGACACGCCGGTTGATCAGGTTAAAGGCGTGGATGACGGTCGAATGATCGCGCGCGAAATGCTCGCCGATTACCGGAAATGAATTGTCGGTCAACTTGCGGCACAAGTACATCGCGACCTGGCGGCAGAAGGCGATATGCTGCGTTCGTTTCTTGGATTTCAGGTCCATGAGGCGGATATGGAAGGAATCCGAGACGCGGCGCTGGATCACCTCGATATCCGGCTTGGCGCTCGAGCAGCGAATCAGGTCGTGCAGGGCCTGGCGCGCGAATTCGATCGAAATCGGCGTTGCGCTGATCGAGGCGAGGGCCGCAAGCCTGGTCAGGCAGCCTTCCAGTTCGCGTACGTTCGAGAGCACATTCTGCGCGATATACATCGTGACTTCGGCCGGCAACGTGAGATTTTCGAGCGCCGCCTTCTTCTGCAGTATCGCCACGCGGGTTTCGAGGTCAGGCGCGGCGATATCGGCGATCAACCCTGACTCGAAGCGGTTGCGCAGGCGCTCTTCCAGTCCCGGAATGTTGCGCGGCACCTGGTCGGAGGTCAGGACGATCAGGTGGCGTTCAGAATGGAGCGAATTGAAGGTGTGGAAGAATTCCTCCTGGGTCCGTTCGCGTCCTGCGAGGAACTGGATATCGTCGAGGATCAGAGCGTCGACGCGGCGGAACTTCTCCTTGAATTCGCCCATTTTTTCCCGCCGGATCGAGGCGATCAGCTCGTTCATGAAGACCTCGGCGGGCATGAACAGCACTCTGCGCGTCCGGCCGCTGGTGGCCGAGATGTGATGACCGATCGCGGTCGCCAGGTGGGTCTTGCCGAGGCCGACTCCGCCGTAGATGAAGAGCGGGTTGTATTTTTCGCCCGGCCGGTTTGCCACCGCCAGCGCGGCGGCATGGGCGAACTGATTGCTCGAGCCGACCACGAATTCCGCGAAGGTATACCGCGGGTTGAGTTGCGGATGCGTACCGTTGCGCGGTCCGTCGCCGTTTAGGCCGGCAGCCGAATCGCTTTGACGCGCCGCCGGTTTGGGCCCGTGCCCATTGCCATTTCCGTTCGAAGTGCGCACGCCAGCCGTGTCGTTGCCAAGCGTCAACTTGACCTCGACCGGCTCGCCGACTTCCGCAGTGAGGGCTTCCTGCAGCACGGTTCTGTAACGATCTTCGACCCAGTCGCGAAAAAAACGATTGGGCGCCTCGATGGTTGCAGTACCGTCCTGTAGACCGACGAAGTTGAGCGGGCAGATCCAGGTTTCGTAACCGACTTGGCCGAGTAATTCGCGAATGCGGTCAGCAATTTTTTGCCACACATCGTCCATCCCTGCTGTCCTCCATTGTTCAGCGAGACGTGCCCCTCCAGCAGCTTTTAGCGAAGTGGTACTTTAGGTAACGACTTACTCACAGGCTTATCAACATGTGTGTATAACCGCCCTCCTCCCCTTGCAGAGCGGGGTTTTTTGGGGCTTTGAAGGAACAATTATCAACCGGCCTGCCATCGGCCCATCGATGGCAGCCACTCCTCTAACCTTCCATTCAACTGGAAATCTTTTCGTGGCAGCAGCCACGATGGCGCCACCAACTATCTACGAGGGTCCCCCAAGAAATAACTTGAGTAGATATTGGTGGCGACGACAGGTATGTAAAATCGAATCGCGCTGTGAATCAAGACTCAGCCGATCACGATGCCGAAACCCTGTGATTTTTCAGCGATTTCTTTTTTATGTTAACCCAGCGTATAAATCTGTTGACTCAGATGTGATTTTTGTACTCTACGGACGTTGGCTCTGGAAGCCAAGCTCTAATCCTTTCAATGAGACGCGACGCGACGCTATCGGCGCGCAAATCGCTGGTGCCAAAGCTGATTTCTTGCCGATTCAACAATCCTGCAAAATTAATCGATGATTTCGCAGCGCAAGTCTAAAGATTTATTCCTTCGCGCCGAGGCCAAAATTCCCGGCGCGGTGAATTCGCCGGTGCGCGCATGGAAGGCTGTCGGCGGCTCGCCGCTCTTTGTCGACCGGGCCGCAGGCGCCCGCATTTACGACGCCGACGGCAATAGTTTCCTCGATTACGTGGGCTCTTACGGCCCTGCAATCCTGGGCCATTCGGAGCCCGCGGTTGCCGCCGCCGTGGCCCGCCAGGCCGAGCGCGGCTTTTCCTACGGCGCGCCGACCGCCCTAGAAGTGGAACTGGCCGAGAGGATCAGTGCGGCGATTCCGATGGCCGAAAAAGTCCGCCTGCTAAGCTCCGGGACCGAGGCCGGCATGACTGCACTGCGGATTGCCCGCGCCGCGACCGGCCGTCCGGGCATTATCAAGTTCGACGGCTGTTATCATGGCCACACGGATTCATTGCTGGTACGCGCTGGCTCAGGCGCGATGACCTTGGGTGTGCCCGACAGCGCGGGCGTTCCCGAGGCGGTCGCCGCGCAGACCCGGATTGCCCCGTATGGATCGCTCGAGGCCGTGGAGCGCTATTTTGCCGCCGAACCGAAAGCGATCGCCGCAGTGATCGTCGAGCCAGTCGCCGCCAACATGGGAGTCGTGCCGCCGCCGCCGGGCTTTCTGGGCGATCTGGGCAATATTGCCCGTCGGCACGGCGCGCTGCTGATCTGCGACGAAGTAATCACCGGGTTTCGGCTCCGCTACGGCACGGTGCACGAAACTCTGGGCGCGGCGCCCGACCTGGTGATGCTCGGCAAGATAATAGGCGGTGGAATGCCGATCGGAGCGGTGGCGGGACGGCGCGACTTGATGGATCTGCTGGCGCCGCTCGGACCGGTCTACCAGGCCGGCACCCTATCGGGAAATCCGTTGTCGGTTACCGCCGGAATCGAAACCTTGCGAATTCTCGAACGGCCGGGCGTCTATGACCGGCTGGAGGCATCGGGGGCGCGGCTGGAAGCCGGCCTGAACGCCGCCTTGAAGCGCAGCGACAGCCGCGGATGCGTCAATCGCGCGGGCTCGCTGCTGACGCTTTTCCTCGGGGTTGAACGAGTCGCCAATGCCGATCAGGCGCGGGCCGCCGATACTGCCCGCTTCGCCGGTTTCTTCCGTGCGATGCTCGAGCGAGGGATTTATCTGCCGCCGTCGCAATTCGAAGCCATGTTTATCTCGCTGGCTCATTCGGCGGCCGATATCGACGCGACGATCGCCGCCGCCGCCGAATCGCTGGCGTCCGGCCCCGCATGACGCCGCCGCATTATCGCATTCGCTTTCAGGCCCGGCGCAGTTCGTGAACAACAACGATTCGGGCGAGAGCGCCCGTTCGCGTTATCTTCGCCTTGGCGTAGTCGGCGTCGAATTTACCTCGCCGATTCTCGGCGGGCTGATCGCGGGGTATTATATCGGCGAGTACTTTCACAAGCCGTGGATCGGCCTGGTCGGCCTGCTCGGCGGCGTATTTCTCGGCTTTTATCGCCTGATAATCGAGATCCGCGAATTTATGAAAAACGCGCAATGAGCCGCTGGACGGTGCCGACGATCAGCGGAATCCAGCGCACAACCGCCTTGATGGCGCTGGCGATTGCCGCGTTGCTCTGGCTCCGCGGATCGCCCGCGGTCGCGCTCGGATGCCTGCTGGGCGCCGCCCTGATGATAGCGAACCTGTACGCGCTGGAGCTGATCGCGCACGCGGTCTTCGCGATTGCCCGCCAGGCTGGCGGGGCTCATCAGCTTGGCGTAATCGCGGCGCCGCTCAAGATGTTCGTGCTGGTCGCCGCGGTCTACCTGATTATCGAGTCGGGACGGGTTAATTTGCCGGGCTTTATTGCCGGAACCTTGACTCAGTTCGGCGCAATCTTTATTGAAACTTGGCGCGCCTCGAGCCGCGGGGCGGCGCCTTGTCCGGAGGGACAGAAGCTTGGAGCCGGTTAATTTCTTCGAACTGATCGCCCATGCCACCGGGAAATTGCCGACCGTCGTGGTCGGGACCTGGATGGTGATGGCGCTGCTGATAGTCTTTGCGCTGGCGGCGCGCCGTTCGCTGGCCCGTGCCGCCGACCCGGCGATGCCCGACGAGGGGCTAACCCTGCGCCATTTTGCGGAGGTTATCGCCGAATGGCTCGACGGTTTCGTCGCGCAGGTCTCGGAACTGCACGGCGCGCGCAAGTATGTGCCGTTTTTCGGCAGCCTCTTCCTGTTTATCCTGACAGCGAATTTTATGGGCCTGATTCCGGGCCTGGCGCCGCCGACCAACGATACCGACCTGACCTTTGCGCTCGGCGTGATCTGCTTTGTCTATTACCTCTACCAGGGCTTTGCCCATCAGGGGCCCAAATACCTGCTGAGCTTTTTCGGGCCGCTATGGTGGCTGGCCTGGTTCATGGTCGTAATAGAAGTCGCGGACAATATTTTTCGTCCGTTTTCGCTCGGTATTCGTCTGTTCGCCAACATGTTCGCCGACCATCACGTGCTGACCCTGTTCACCGGCCTCACCTACCTGGTGATACCGATCGCCTTTTACGCGCTCGGCACGATCGTCTGTATCGTGCAGGCGCTGGTCTTCGTGATCCTGGCGATTAGCTACGTGCGGATGGCGGCGGCGGCGCATTGAGCATTGCGATGCGGGTCGCGTGTTGAATTCCCGCAATTGAACCGATTCCAATTCCGCTACCCGAACCCGGTAGCCGGCCGAAGTGGTGGTAGATGATAGAAGGCGGAGTTAAATAGCCAGGGCCAGGCGACGGAGCGGTAAATCAAGGAGGAACGTGAATGTTTCGCAGGATCTGGATGGTGGTGAGCGCGGCGCTGCTCGCCCTGATGGCGTCGCCGATGCTCGCGATGGCGCAGGCTGGCCCCGACGCCGGCGGCGGCGCGGGTCTCCGGGCCGGGCTTATCGCGCTTGGTGCCGGAATCGGTCTCGGGGTGGCCGCGATGGGCTGCGGGCTCGGCCAGGGCAAGCTCGGCGCTTCGGCAATGGAATCGATTGGACGCAACCCCAACAGTACCAATCAGCTTTTCGTCCCGATGATTATCGGTCTGGCGTTCATCGAATCGCTGACGCTGTACGCGCTGGTTATTTCCTTCATTCTTCAGGCGAAAATCTGACGGATTGATTCGCCCGCGGCGCGATCCGCCGTACAACCAAACGGGGCTCCCTTATCGGAGCCCTGTTTTTTTGGCTTGATCGCCCGCTTCTGCCGGATCGGGCAATCAGGATTCCATTCGTCTGCTAACGCATGACACGGCGCAACCCCCCTTACCATCGCGCTGGCAAACCTACATGATGGTTCGTCTGATGGCCGCGTCCGTCCTTCGCAACTTCGACAGCAAACGTCTGCTGGTGTTGGCTGTGGTGCTCGCGATCACGCTGGCCGCCGCCGTCCTGACCCTGAATCGCCTTGGTGCCACCGACGTCTGCGGCTCCAACGAAGCGGTCGAGGGGGTCTTCCTGCAGCAGATGGTCGAGCACGGCGCGATGCTGTTTCCGCTGGAAAACGGGCACGCTCCGATGTACAAGCCGCCGCTGTTCCATTGGAGCGCCGCCGCCCTCGACCGCCTCGCCGGGGCTGAAAAAGTCACCGCCTTCAACCTCCGCCTGCCGGCCGCGCTCTATGCTGTCGCCGGCGCGGCGCTGACGATGGCCTTCGCGTGGGACTTCCTGGGCGGCGTCGGCGCGGCCCTGGCCGGGCTAATCCTGTGCGGCTCCTACCAGTATATCGAGCAGGGGCGTATCGGCCGGGTCGATATGACGCTGTGTTTCTTCGAGGCTCTGGCGCTGTTCGCCTTCATGTGGTGGTACGCCCCCGCCGGAAGCGGCAATCGTCGCGGCTCATTGCGCTACCTCTTCGCGCTCGCACTCGGCCTCGGTGTGCTGTCCAAGGGTCCGGTCGGTGCGATTCTGCCGGCCGCCGCCTGCGGCATCTTCCTGCTCGTGCACGGCCGCTATCGCGACCTCGCCCGGATTGCCGCGCCCGGGCCAGTGCTGACGGCAATCGTGGTCGGCGGAAGCTGGTACGCGGCGTGTCTCTTCGCCCATCGTTACGGCTTCCTCGACCGCCAACTCGGCAGCGAGAATTTCGGCCGTTTCTTCGGCATGCTCGGCGCGATGCCGCCGTGGTACTACCTGCAACCGATCCTGCTCAATTCGGCGCCGTTCAGCCTGCTCGTGCCGATCGCAGTCTACGCGGCAATGCGCAGCTTCCGGCGCGATTCCGGCGCGCCGGCAGCGGCTTCGCAAGAAGAGCGTGCACGCGAAGC